>JBBRQB010000009.1:0-55573 GCA_038227105.1 Candidatus Limnocylindria bacterium
CGCGATCGCGCGATCGACCAGGTGCTCGGGCCGGGCCCCAGCGTGCTCGGCCACGTCCTCGATCCGTCCGGGCAGCCGGTGTATCACGCGTTCGTGTGCGTCGACACGCCGTTCCCGACCGGCCGGATCTGCCGTCCGACCGATGAGCAGGGCGCGTACCGCGTCACGACCCGACCGGAGACGTACCTCGTGCAGATCCTTCCGCCGGACGGGAGCGACCTCCTGCCGCAGTACTACGGCGGTGGCCGTACGTGGCTCGACGCGAACACGGTCACGGTCCGTTCGCAGAGCGTGACGATCGACATACGCCTCACGCGCGGCTTCAAGGTGAGCGGGGTGGTGCGGTCGCAGACCGGCGTGCCGCTCGAGGGCGCGTCGGTGAATGTCTCGGACGCGCAGGGGTTCCTGACGGCCACCTATACCGACGAGACCGGCGGATACTCGCTCGCTGTCCCGGCGGGGAAGTTCACGTTTGATTTCTTCGCGCCTTTCCCAAGCCAGGTCGTCAGCATCCAGGGCCGCCAGGTGACCGTGGACAAGGCCACGACGATGGACGTCACCCTGGCCGACGCGAACCCCTGAGCGCGCCCATAATCGAGGCACACATCCAGCCGGGGAGGACCACTATGGATCTGCGTTCGCTCATCGCGCCACGCGTCATCGTGCACGCACACTGCGACATCCCCTGCGGTATCTACGACCCGACCGCCGCGAAGGTCGCGTCAGACACCGTCGCGAAGATGGTCGAGAAGATCACCGGTGCGACCGGCACCGATACCGCGAGCCACAACACGTTCGCCCGCTCCGTCCAGGTCAAGGAGGAGCACGCCCAGATCTGCAAGAAGGAGCTCCTCATCCTCTGGACCGACTACTTCAAGCCGGAGCACCTCGAGAAGTACCCGAAGCTCCACGAGACATTCTGGAAGGCCGCCAAGCTCTGCTCGAAGAACAAGCAGAACGTCGACGCCGCCGCCGCCGCGGAGCTCCAGGCAGCGGTCAAGGAGATCGCGGACATCTTCTGGGCGACCAAGAAGTGAGACCGGCGACCCTGTTGTTCAGGGTCGCCGTGACCGGCCCGAGCATGGAGCCGACCGTCCGGGAGGGCGATTGGCTGCTTGTCCGGCAACTGCGTCGCCGGCCGCGCGTCGGCGAGATCGTTGTCGCCACCGACCCCCGTGAGCCGGCGCGCCTCCTCGTGAAGCGCGTCGCTGCTATCAGCGGCGATGCGGTCACCGTCGTCGGAGATCGGCTCGACCGCTCCACGGACTCGCGCGATTTCGGGGCCATCCCGTCGTCGGCGATCGTGGGCAGCCCCGTCCTGCGGTACGCGCCGTTCGATCGCATCGGGCTGGTGCGCTGATGGCCGTCCTCACGTGCATCCGCTGTCACAACACCCGGGAAGGAGCCGGACGCGTCCTACCCGGCCCGATCGGCGAGCAGATCGAGGCCGGCATCTGCGCCGAGTGCTGGAAGGAGTGGCTCGGTGCCCAGATCCGGGTCATCAACCACTACGGCCTCCGGCCCGTGATGAAAGAGGATCGCGAGAAGCTGTACGCGTTCACACGCGAGTTCCTCGGCCTACCGCAGGCCTAGTATTCCGTCCCGATGAGCGAAGAACGCGGGCCTGCCGTGGTCGCCGACTCGGGCAACGGAGCGCCTGAAGGTGTCTACGTGTACTGCATCATCGAGTCAGGTGATGCGAAGACCTTCGGCAGCATCGGCATCGGTGGCCGCGGTGACGAGGTCTTCACGGTCCACTACCGCGATCTCGCGGCGGTCGTGAGCCGCGCGCCGCTCCTCGTGTACGACCCGACGCGTGAGAACGCACTGACCCACGAGCACGTGCAGGAGATCGTCATGAACGAGCACGGCTTCACGCCCGTGCCGATGAGCTTCGGCACGCTGTTCAAGACGGACGGCGACACGGTCGAATTCCTCAAGGACACCTACGACGCCCTGCGCGACGTGTTGCAGAAGATGAAGGACAAGCTCGAGTTCGGTCTGAAGGTCAACTGGGACCGCGAGGAGGTCCTGCGCGAGCTCCAGGCGGAGAACGAAGAGATCCGGCGCCTCAAGGCCGAGATCGAGACGAACACCCAATCCTCCACCTACTTCGCCCGGATGCAGCTCGGCCGGCTCGTCGACCAGGCACTCGCCGACAAATCCGAGAGCTACGTGCGGTCGATCTACGACCACCTGCGTGACGCCGCGATCGCGTCGCGCTCGAACAAGGTCATCGGCGACAAGATGATCATGAACGCCGCGTTCCTCGTCGCGCGCGACCAGGCCGAGCACTTTGATGCGAAGGTCCACGAGATCGGCAAGCAGTTCGAGGGCAAGCTGTCGTTCCGCTACACGGGTCCGTGGCCGCCGTACAACTTCGTCACGATCCGCCTGCAGCTCGAGCGTTCGGCGTCGGTCTAGGCCGTGTTCGGCCTCGGCAAGCTCCTCGCGCTCCCGTACTCGCTGCCGGCGGCCGGCATCAAGTACTGCATCAACAAGGTCATCGAGATCGCCGAGCAGGAGATGACCGACGAGACACCGGTGAAGGAAGCGCTGATCCTGCTCAACATGCGGTACGAGGACGGCGAGATCGACGAGGCGGAGTTCCGCGCGCAGGAGGCGCCGCTGCTCGCGCAGTACTCGGCGATCCGCGCCTACCGCCGGCAGCTCGCGGAGGAGCAGCTCGCCGGGCTGATCGGGGAGGAGGTCGACGAGCGCGTGTTCGTCGTCGATCTGCCGGAGGAGCTCGCCGAGCCCGGCGAACCCAGGTGAGCCTCGTCTACGTGTACGCGATCGCGCGACGTGGGAGCGCGTCCCCGAAAGACGTGCGCGGCATCGATGAGGGCGCCGTGCGGGCGGAGACCGGGGGAGACCTCGTCGCGTTCGTCAGCGACGTCGCGGAGTCAGCCTTCGCGGAAGTGCCGCTCAACAAGAACCTTTCCGACATGGTGTGGCTGACGCCGCGCGCGGTGCGGCATCAGGAGGTCAACGCGGCGCTCGCCGCGGCCGTCGATCCGCTCGTGCCGCTGTCCTTCGGGACGGTGTTCCGGGACCGCGCGGGCGTCGACCGCATGCTGCGCGATCGGGCTGCGGAGATCACGCCGCGCCTCGATGCGCTCCGCGGCAAGGCGGAATGGATCGCGGTCGTGCGTCGCGACGAGAAGGCGGCGCTTGCGGCGCTCGAGTCCGGCAGCGGGGTGCTGCGCGATCTTCGCGCGAAGATCGACGCCGCGGCGCCGGGCCGGGCGCATCTCCTCTCCCGCGGGCTCGACGAGACAAAACGGCAGGAGCTCCGGGCCAGCGATGCCGGCGCGATCGGCGCGGCCATCGCGTCGCTCGAGCGACTTGGCGGTCGGCTGTTCCGCGAGCCCCTCGTCGAAGACGCCGGCGGCGGGATGATCGCGCGGTTCTCGGTGCTCGCCGGCCGCGACGACGGGTCGACGCTCTCCCGCGCCGACATCAGTGCGTGGAGCGGGCGGGGCTACGCACTCGAGCTCACCGGTCCGTGGCCCGCATACCGCTTCGCGACGGTGGACCCGGCGTGAGCGGCCTGCTCGCGGATCTCCCCGACGAGGAGATGACGCTCCTCGATCTCGCCGACCGGCTCCTCAACCGGGGCGTCGTGCTCGCGGGCGAAGCGACGATCTCGGTCGCGGGCGTGGATCTCATCTACCTCGGCCTCAATGTCGTGCTCGCCGCGGTCGAGACCATCGCGCAGAAGGAAGCGCGCAGCCGGTGAGCCGGTTCCTCGCGCACGCCATCACCAGGCGCGAGACCGGCGCTCCGGCCGCCGGGCTTCGCGGGCGACCGCTCCGCTGGATCGGCGGCGGTGATCTCGGGATCTGGGTCACGGACTGGAGCGGCGATGCGACCCTCACCCGCGACGACGCCTTCGCGCACCACGACCTCGTCGCCGTGCTGTGCGACGCCGGTCCGTGCGTGCCCGTCCGGTTCGGGACCTGGCTCAATAGTGAGGACGCCGCGCGCACCTCCGTCGAAGCCGGCGGGGAGCGCTTCGCCGCAGCAGTCGACCGGCTCGGTGGCCGCCAGGAGATCGCCGTGACGTTGCTCTGGCGAGAGGCGGCGACGGAGGAGGGACGTGGTCACGCGGTCGCGCCGTCAGGGCGCGCGTTCCTCGATCGAAAGCGGGCGATGCACGCGGTCACCGACGAGCGGCGGAAGACGGCCGGAGCGCTCGCAGCCCGGCTGACCAGTGCCTTGGCCGTCGACCAAGCGGACGTTCGGCACGAGACGTGCCCCAGCGTCGAGGTGGCGCTCTCACTGTCGCTCCTGGCCCGGAAGGCCGAGGCCGGCGCGCTCAAGGCGCGGGCGGCGACGGCGGTCGTAGGTCTGCCCGGCGTGCGCGGCGTCGTGAGCGGGCCCTGGCCCCCCTACAGCTTCACGGAGGAGCTCGGCGAGCGCGCCGGTACAGGGGTGCTCCGTGGGTCCTGAGGACGAGATCGCGGCGCTCCAGAAAGAGCTGGAGCGGGTCCGGGGCATCCTGCCCGAGCGCGTCGACGTGGACCCCGAGGGGATCGAGCAGGGGCTCGCGAAGCTGGTCCTGACCCTGGTGGAGTTCCTGCGGCAGCTGCTAGAGCGTCAGGCGATCAGGCGGATGGACGGAGGGACGTTGACGGATGACGAGATCGAGCGGGTCGGTCTGGCGTTGATGCGCCTGGAGCGGAAGGTCGACGACCTCGCCGGGGCCTTCGGGCTGGACCCCGACGACCTCAACATCGGCCTCGGTCCTATCGGGAAGCTATTGTGACCCGCCTATGAGCATGAGTGGCCGTTCGGCGGCATCACCGGGTCCATCGACCAGCATCATCGACATCCTCGACCGGGTCCTCGACAAGGGCCTCGTGGTCGCGGGTGACATCAGCATCTCGCTCGCGAACGTCGAGCTGCTCACGATCCGCATCCGGCTCCTGGTGTGCTCGATCGACAAGGCCGAGCAGATCGGTCTGAATTGGTGGCGGTACGACCGCAACCTCGTGTCGCCAGGCTCGCAGGCATCGGTCGACGGATCGTCAGGTAGCGATGTCCAGAAGCTCGAAGCACGCATCGCCGATCTTGAGCGGACGCTGAAACAAGCGTCGTCGAAACTGTAGGAGGACGACTACATGCCAGTAGAACGCGCGGCGGGTGGAACCAGCCTCATCGATGTTCTCGACCGGATCCTCGATAAGGGAATCGTCATCGATGCCTGGATCCGAGTGTCCCTGGTCGGCATCGACCTCATCACGGTCGAGGCGCGCGTCGTCGTCGCGTCCATCGACACATACCTCCGCTACGCAGAAGCCCTCGGCATCACGTCGACGGTCGCGCGTCCAGCAGCAGGTCCGGGTACCGGCGGAGTCATCGGCTCCGGCGGGACGTCCGGGGTGCCGACCGGCGCGCCCTCTGGCGCCGCGGAACGTCGCTAGCTCCGCGGTGACCGGCTGATGGCCGGAGCGGCGGAGCACCTGGTCGAGCTGGTCGAGGCACTCCCGCGGGAGCTGCTGCCCGGCAACGATCCCGAGGCGGCGCTCCTGCCGGTCCTCGACGGCCTGGCCCGCGCATTCGGGTACGAACGGGCGCTCGTCGCCCTCAGTGACGAGCGCGCCCGCCTCCTCCGCGGCCGGTTCGGCCGCGGCATCGCGGATCAGATCGCCGAAGCGTTCCAGGTCCCGCTGGCGAACGGCCAGGATCCCTCGATCGTCGCGTTCCAGACCGGCGTGCCGCAGCGCGTCGACGATGTGAGCTCCGACGAGCGCATCAGCACGACCGCGCGCGAGGTCCTTACCGAGCTCGGCTTCGATTCGTTCGTCGTGGCGCCGCTCCGCGGTCCGGGCCAGCCACCCATCGGCGTCGTGCTGCTCTCGAAGGGCATTCCCGCATCCGACGCCGACGTCCAGGCGCTCGCGCCGTTCGCCAGCCAGGCCGGCAGCTTTCTCGCGCAGGCGCGAGACGCCGCCGAGCTGCGCCAGGGTGGCGAGGCGCACGCGATCGAGAAGGAATGGCTCTGGTGGATGGTCAACGCGTTCGCGGACCCTGTCGTCGTCACCGACGAGGAGAACGAGCTCGTGCTCGCGAACCACGCGGCGGAGCTGCTGTTCAAGACCGGCAAGGACGACAGCCCGGGCCGCACGCATGCGATCTCCATGAATAACTTCCTGTTCACGGCGGCGCTCTCGACCTGGAACCTCCAGAGCGCGATGGAGCGTACCCGCGAGCTCACGCTCGTCGACCCGATAGAAGGATCCGAGCTCATCTTCGAGGTGATCACGTCGCCCGCCACCAACTATCGCGTCGGCGCCAAGGGCACCGTGTCGGTACTGAAGAACGTCACCGACCTGCGGCACGTGACCCAGGAGCTCTCCGCGAACATCCAGCGGCTCCAATCCGCGGACCAGGAGATCCGGGTCGAGCGCGACCGGCTTGATCTCGTGCTCCGCAACGTGCCGAACCCGATCATCGTCGTCGACAACACGAACGAGATCGTGAGCCTCAACGCCGCGGCCGAACGCCTCTTCAAGCCGCCGCGCGACCCGCTGGCGGAGTCGCGGCGCGCGCAGGTCGCGAGGCGCAACGACGCGAAGTTCACGTCGTTCCTGGCGCAGCTCTCGCTCGATCCGGCACCGCGCCGCAGTGGCGAGCTCCGGCTCACCGACGTGGACACCGGCGAGGAGCTCGAGATGCAGGTGACGGCGAACGAGGTCCGCGACCCGGTGGGCGCGACGATCGCGACCGTTTCGGTCATGCAGGACGTCGGACGCCTCCGCGAGCTCGAGCGGCGCCGGCTGGAGCAGGCCCTCTTCGATTCCGAGAAGCTCGCGGCGACCGGTCGGCTCGCCGCGTCGATCGCCCACGAGATCAACAACCCGCTCGAGGCGATCCAGAACGCGCTCTACCTGCTGGTGAAGCGGATCCCGGAGGACGACCCGAACGCGAAGTTCCTGAACATCGCGATGAAAGAGACCGAGCGCATGAGCCGGATCCTCCGGCAGATGCTCGGGTTCTACCGACCGGCGGCCGACCTCACGCCGACCGACCTGAACGCGCTCATCGAGGAGGCCGAGACGCTCGTGGCAAAGCGGCTCCGCGACCGGAGCGTTCGGGTCGAGAAGATCCTCGATCCGACCCTGCCGAAGGTCATGGCATCGGCCGACCAGATCAAGCAGGTCATCCTCAACCTCGTGCTCAACGCGGCAGAGGCGATGCCGAAGGGTGGCCTCATCACGGTCACGACCGAGGCCCACCACGACGCCGCGACCGGATTCATCCGCACCGACGCGGTGCGCGTGCAGGTGGCCGATACCGGCCCGGGTATCTCCGAGGAGTATCTGCCGCACATCTTCGAGCCCTTCTTCTCCACGAAGGGCGAGAAGGGCACCGGCCTCGGCCTCTGGGTCAGCCTGGGCATCGCGCAGAGCCACGGCGGCAGGCTCCAGGTGCGCAACCGGCCCGGTGGTGGCACCGTGTTCAGCATGACCCTGCCGATCGGAGGTCCACCGGCCGATGCCGCCTAGGCTGCTGATCGTCGACGACGAGGAGAGCGTGACCATCACGATGGCCGCGATCCTCGAGATGGACGGGTATGACGTCGCGACGGCCCTCACCGGGCCCGACGCGCTGCGGCAGATCGAGCTCGAGGTCTTCGACCTCGTCCTGACCGACCTGCGGCTCGACGACTTCGATGGGATGGACGTCCTCGCTGCGACCCGGCGGAAGTCGCCCGACACGATCGGCATCGTCCTCACCGGCTATGCCTCGCTCGAGTCGGCGGTGAAGGCCCTGCGGGAGGGCGCCTACGACTACATGCTCAAGCCCGCGGACGTGGAGGAGCTGCGCGCGACGGTCGCGCGCGGCATCGAGCGCCGCAAGCTGGGGCAGCAGCTCCACGACCGCGTCGCCGAGCTCGAGATCGCGAACCGCACGATCAACGACCTCAACGAGAGCTTGCACGATCGGATCGCCGAGGCGACCCACACCCTGCAGGAGCGCGTCGAGGAGCTTGATGCCGCACGTTCAGAGCTGCAGCAGAGCTACGAGAAGCTGCAGGACCTCGACAAGCTGAAGTCGCAGTTCCTATCCATCGCCTCGCACGAGCTGAAGACGCCGATCACGGCGATGTCCGGCTTCGTGCAGATCGCAATGCGCCGGGTGAAGCGCCGCCTGGCGGCGGGCCAGCCAGCCGCCGATCTCTGGCAGAAGGAAGAGGAGACGCTGCTCGAGCAGCTCGAGGTCGTGCAGCGCCAGACCGGCAAGCTCGCGCGCCTCGTGGACGAGCTGCTCGACGTGTCACGGATCGAGTCCGGCCGTCTCGAGCTTCGCGTCTCCGACGTCGACCTGCCCGACCTGGTGGCCGAGGTCATGCGGCGTCACCAGCTCATGGCGACGAAGCACGACCTCAAGCTCAGCTACGACCCGGAAGGCGCGCTCAATGTCCGCGGCGACCGCGACCACTTGGAGCAGGTCCTCAACAACCTGCTCGGCAACGCGATGAAGTACTCGCCTGATGGCGGGACGATCGACGTGGCCGTCACGCGCGCCGGCGACGGCACGGTCGAGCTGCGGATCGCCGACCACGGCATCGGTATCCGGCCCGAAGAGCTGGCCCGCGTGTTCGGGCTGTTCTATCGCTCTCCGGACCGGCTGGCTCGGGATGTCGGGGGCATGGGTCTTGGCCTTTACATCACGAAGGAGATCGTCGACCGGCATAACGGTCGCATCTGGGCCGACAGCGAGGTGGGGAAGGGGACCGTATTCCACGTCGCCTTGCCCGCGACCGTCCCAGCGGGGGTGGAGGCGTCAGCGAAACTTGCTTCGCCTTCCGGCGAAGTAGCCTCCTAGGTTACTGACTGTCGGGGTGGACGGATTTGAACCGTCGATCTTCGGTCCCCCAGACCGATGCCTTGAACCGAGCTAGGCCACACCCCGCGGAATTCACGCAGTGTAGCGGCGCGCGACCCCTCTGAACTTGCGCGGAGGTATGCCCGCAGCAGCGCGTGCGCGCCTCTCCAGAAGTCGTGCGCACGCATTGCAGACCGCTTTCGATCGACCTTTGGGGGTGATAATGCGGGTCGTAGACGTGCCCACGCTTGCAATAAGTGCGTCCCCCGGTCGAGCGGACCTGGTGGGCAAACGCTGTCATGGCTCCACGAGCTTGTGCTCTTCACGGTCCCAAGCCACGGCCCACGACGTGGAGGACGATCTCGAGCGCGGGAAGCCCCTGAGCGACCCAGCGGAAGTCGTCAGGCCCGCCATGTCTCTCGATCCCTCCGACGCCAAGTGTGCGGTGAAGCCGGCGCAGTACCGCCCGCATGCGCTGCTCGCGGCTCGGCGCGCCACATCTGACCGTCACCGTCCGGGCTATGGCGGGTTGCGCCCCGGGCCTTTCGCGGAACCGACCGGACGCGTACCGCTCGGCGACGGTCGCGAGCGCGAACGCAGCCTGCCTCCGTTTGATCGGGCCGATCCAGGGTTTGAGAAGCGCAACCGCCACACGAGCCTGCTCGCGGTCGGCGACCCGCCACTGGTAGACGCCAGGGCTATGGGGCTGATCTTGCCCATGCCGCCCATCGCCACCTGAAAGCGGGTAAGTACCTCCGGCACACCGGCGCCACCCCGCTGCGCGACGCTCACGTTGAGCTGGCGATACCCCGGGCGGGCCGCATCGCCCTTCGCGATGGTGCTCCCTTCACCGTCGAAGAAGCCGCCCGCCCACGCGAGCAGTTCCAGCTCACGCTGGCGCCTTCCGATCCGCACGATCCCGAATATGCACATCGCCTAGCGTCGTGGGAAGACCCCATGACATTGCATCTACAGGCCCCACCCGCCGAGGCCGCGAAGCTCAAGCGTCTGCAGGCGCGCATCCGCGCGTGCACGAAGTGCGTGAACGCTGGGCTGCTGCCGCAAGCCGCGCCGGTCATCGATGGCGACGTCACCGATCGCATGATGATCGTCGGCCAGGCACCGGGGATCGTCGAGCTCACGACGCGCCTGCCCTTCTCCGGCCGTGCGGGCGCAGAGCTCCGGCGGTGGCTGGCGCGCGCCGGCATCGCCGAGGAAGATCTGCCCTACCGAACGTCGATCACGAAGTGCTTCCCCGGCAAGGCCACGAGCGGATCGGGTGATCGACGGCCGTCGCCCGCCGAGATCGCCCTCTGCGCACCATGGCTCGAAGCGGAGATCGCGCTCGTGCGGCCAGAGGTCATCGTCGCGGTCGGGACGCTCGCGATCGCGCGCCTCTGGGGCACCGAACCGCTCGGTGCCGTCGTTGGCCGCTCCAAGCGGTGCCCCGAGCTCGGCGATGCGCTCCTCATTCCGCTGCCGCACCCGAGCGGCGCGTCACGGTGGCTCAATCAGCCGGCGAACCGGGCTCACCTCGATCGCGCGCTGAAGCTCCTTGGCCGGACCTGGAGGGACTTGCAATCCGGCCAGTTGCGCAGGTAGAGTGCGTCCACGCAGGTGATGCTCGTAGCAGCGGTCCCCGCAGGAGGAGCAGTTGGCGCATGTCGTCGCGTGAGGACCTTGGAGAAGAGACCGAGTACTTCACGCCAGACGAGGTCGCGAAGCGCCTGCGCGTTCACCCCACGACCATCTTGCGCCGCCTCGGCGCAGTGGACGACGCGGATCCGGAGCGCATTCCTGCGGTCCGGGTCGGTCGGGTCTGGCGC
Source organism: Candidatus Limnocylindria bacterium (assembly GCA_038227105.1). GTDB lineage: Bacteria > Chloroflexota > Limnocylindria > P2-11E > P2-11E > UBA4735. The sequence goes on from JBBRQB010000009.1 coordinate 10,665, forward strand.
ATCCCGCGTCGCGAATTCGAGGAATGGCTCGCTCGCTCCAGCCAGGCCGGTCGCATGACCGGGCGGCAGCGACGGCTGTTCTGACCGCTGGAAGCGCCGATCACAAATGAGGAAGGGAGGTGACCAAAATGCCCGCTAAGAAGAAGGCTGCCAAGAAGACCGCGAAGAAGTCCGCGAAGAAGAAGAAGTAGCTCTGTCCTCGTGACGGCGGCGCCGCGGGCGGGCGGCGCTGGCCGACATCTCGACAGCACCCGACATTCGTACTGGTACTCGTGGTCTCATTCGGGTACTCCCTGGTAACGATCCGATAACAGGGCTCTCCCGGAGCCCGTTGGGACTTGTGATGATCAACAAGACCTTCTCGCTCGTTGCCCTCGCGCTGATCCTCTCACTGTCGACCATGGGCCTGAACGCTCGCTTCGCTAGCGCGCTATCGATGACGGCGACCCAGGGCGCGCAGTCAGCCGCGCAGGCCGACATGCTCCAGACGCTCAATGACCACCGCTCCTCCGTCGGTGCACCGACGATCGGCGCCGACGCGCGAGTGAACGCGGCCGCGCAGAACCATGCGAACTACAGCTCGGCGAACAGCTACATGGGCCACTTCGAGACCGCGGGCCTCCCGTATTACACGGGCTACTCGGCGCGCGACCGCGTCAGTGCTCAGGGCTGGTCGACCTCGTTCGTGAGCGAGGTCGCGACCGGCGGCTCGAGCGGCGTGGCCGGCGTGAACCAGCTGTGGGACGCGCCGTACCACCGCCTCGGGATGATGCATCCGAATTCGGTCTCAACGGGCTGGGGCTACTCGACCGCCGGCAGCCGTGGCTCGACCGTCGGCGACTTCGTCTACGACTTCAGCCAGCGACCGGTGAACTTCGTCCGTTCGCCCGCCGCGGGCCAATCGGGGATTCCGACCAGCTGGAGCGGCCAGGAGTCGCCGAATCCGCTGCCTGCCGGCACGTCCGGGCCGGTCGGCTACCCGATCATGGTCGTGTACTCGGCGGGCCAGAACGTGACGATGCGGGCCGCCGAGGTCGTGGCGCCGGACGGCTCGCGGCTCCCGATCTACTACGCGCCGCAGCAGTTCGAATACGACTACCAGGTCATCATCCCGCAGAAGCCCCTCTCGGCGGGCACCGCATATCACGTGCGGTTCGATATCAACGTGAACAGCCAGATGGTCACCAACGAATGGGACTTCACCACCGCCGGCGGCTCGGGCTCTGGAACGGTCGTTCCGCCGACCGCGCCGACGCAGAGCTATCACGCCGCGTTCCAGAGCGAGAGCGCGTGGCCGACCCTCGTGCCCGGAACCTCCACGACGCTGACCGTGAAGTTCACGAACACCGGCACGTCGACCTGGCAGAGGGGCGTTGCCGGCAAGCAGGCCAACCTCGGCCTCAACGGTGACACGCTCGCGTTCGCCGCCCTCGGCATGAACGACGGCTGGCTGTCGGCCAATCGCCTCGCGACCACGACCGAGGCGACCGTCGGGCCGGGACAGACCGGGACCTTCACGTTCAACGTCCGCGCTCCCGCGACCGCGGGCACCTACGACCTGCCGCTGCGCCCCGTGATCGACGGGGTGACCTGGATGGAGGACTCTGGCGTCTTCATGGTCATCGTCTCGTCGGCCGGCACGTACCACAGCAGGTGGGCGGCGCAGACCGCGTACCCGGCGCTCCGCGCGGGTCAGACGAGCGCACCGCTCACGATCACGTTCACCAACGCGGGCACGGCCACCTGGACGAAGGGCGTCCCCGGGCAAGAGGCGCGCCTCGGCATCGATCTCGACGACGTCACGTGGGCCGCGCTCGGCGTCAACTGGCCGTACGCCAGCCGCGTCGCGACGCAGACCGAAGTGACGGTCGCGCCGGGTCAGAACGCCACGTTCACGTTCCAGGTCAAGGCGCCCGCGACCCCGGGCGTGTACTCGATCCACCTGCGCCCGGTGATCGATGGCACGGCGTGGCTGGAGGATGAGGGTGTGTTCCTGGTGGTGACCGTCACCCCGTAGCACGTAGCGGGTCCTGGGGGCCGGCGAGCCTCCCGTTCGCTTGCCCGTCCCGGTCCTGAACTGTGCGCGGGCTTCCTACCGGACGGGCCTGCGCTCACGGGTGCCCCGCCGGCCCCTCTCACCGCTTCTGTCGCTCGATAGCCGGCCGCTCGCCACTGCTGTCGCTCGATGGCCGGACGAGCTCACCACGTCCGTCCCTAGAGGGTTTCGGTGAAGATGACCTCGTATTGCTCGCGGCAGCGTGGGCATTTCACGGAGGCGGCATACGGGGGATTCGGTGGCACGTCGGCATGCTCTCGGGTCACGAATCGTGGACCGACATGTTCGCCGCAGAACGGACACACGGTGGCGTAGGCGAGGAAGTCGCGGCGCGATACCGTGATGCGGCGGCCCTCGACACCTCTCGCTTGCACGTCGCCTATCTTAGGGACGTGGAAGAGAAGCGCCCCACGGGTCGCACGAAGGTCGCCACGAAGACGACGACCCTGAGCGTCGGCGACCCGGCTCCGGACTTTACGATGCGGTCGCACGACGGTCGCACCATCGCGCTGTCGGCCCTCCGTGGTCAGCGCGTGGTCCTCGCGTTCATGGCCTTCGCCTTCAGCGGGACCTGAAACCAAGAAGCTCCGGCCCTCGCATCGCTCCAGCAGCGATACGAGACGGGGACGACCCAGGTCGTGGGTATCACGTGCGATTCGGTGTACGCGCTGAAGGCCTGGGCGGAGGATCTGGGGATCACGAGCTACCCGTTCTGTTCCGACTTCTGGCCCCACGGCGCGGTCTCGCGTCTCTACGGCGTGTTCAACGATGAGGTCGGACGTCCTGAGCGCGCGATCGTCGTCATCGACGCGGGAGGCATCGTCCGCTACATCGACGTGCACACGTTGCGCGAAGTGCCGGATGAAGAAGAGATCGCCGAAGAGCTGAACAAGCTCGGCAGCTAGCGCGTCGGGATCAGATAGGCACGGCCCTCGTCCGCGATGGTGAACCGGACCACGTCACCGACATTCGCCGGAAGGGTGTCACCCTTCACCAGCAGGGCCGCACCGCAGTCGACGACCGTGATCTCACCGGTCGCGCTCACGGTGCCCTCGACGACGGAACCGGGCGCGACGAGGCCGCCGGTCACGCTCGAGCCTGAGCCGGCCGAGACGTCTTTGGCGGAGTACTCGATGGCCACTGTCACTCGATCCCCGATCGCGAGGCGGCCCTTCCGCACAGCGCCGGTCGCGTCGCGGCCGCGCAGGTCGAGACGCTCACCGAGCTCGCCGCTCCGGATGGTCACGACGATGTCCCCGCGAGTGCCGTCGAGCGCGATCACGACGCCGCGCGACGCGCGTTGCCGCCACTTCTCGATGAACGCGAGCTGATCGAAGTCGAGCATCGTCGCTACGATATTCGCGTGGGTGTGCGTGCGGCGTTCTTCGACGTCGGCGACACCCTCGTCGAGGGCTGGGATCCGGACTACCGGTCGGCGGAGCGCAGGGCCCTCGTCGGCCAGTACGGGGAGCGCGACTGGTACGACGCGTTCCTCAATGCGCGCCACGATCCCGAGGATCACGACGTGCCCTGGCGGCAGGAGACCAATGCGATCATCGAAACGTGGCTGCGCGATCAGAGGGTCGCGAACACCGACGTCGACGTCGAGATGGTGCGCGCTCTGTGCAGCGTGCCGCTCGACACGATCTGCCGGCTCACCGAGGGAGCGCCCGAGGCGCTCCGGTGGTGCAAGCGCAACGGGTTGAAGGTCGTGCTGGTGACCAACACCCTCTGGCGCGGCGACGATGAGGTCCGCGAGGACTGGCGGCGCTTCGGGCTCAGCGACGTGATCGACGGCGTCGCGAGCTCACACAGCGTGGGCTGGCGCAAGCCGCACCCAGCGATGTTCGAGCGTGCGCTCCAGATCGCCGGCGTTCGGCCGGATGAGGCGTTCATGGTCGGTGATCGCCTCGGTGCTGACGTGTGGGGCGCGAAGCAGGTCGGGCTCCGGGCGGTGCTCCGCGAGACGGCGGGTCCAGCTCCGCAGGCCGTCGTGGATGCCACGCCTGATGCCACAGTCCGCAGCCTCACCGAGCTGCCCGACGCGGTCAGACCGTGGCTCTAGGACCTCGTCGTGGGTAGAATTCCTGATTGTTGACCTGGCACGTCGGAAATCCACTCTCCGCGCTGGGCAGGGGGCCTGATTGCTTCGGCCTGACCTGCTGGTGTCCGTAGGCCGCTGAGACAAGCGGTCCCGCCGCGCGACACCCGGCGCACCCCGCCGCCACCACTGTGGCGAGCAGATCACTGGAGAGAAGGCATGACCGCATACGCCCATCCCGAAGCGCTCGTCGAGACCGACTGGCTCGCCGAGCACGCGACCGATCCGAACGTCCGCGTGTTCGAGGTCGACGTCGACACCGCTGCCTACGAGCAGGGCCACGTATCCGGCGCGATCGGATTGAACTGGAAGACCGAGCTGCAGCAAAGGCCGGTCCGGGACCTGATCTCGAAGGACCAGCTCGATGCGCTGCTCTCGAAGAACGGCGTCGTGCCGAACACGAGCATCGTCGTCTACGGCGACAACAACAACTGGTTCGCCGCCTGGTTCTTCTGGCTCCTCACGTACTACGGCCACCAGGACGTGCGCCTCGTGAACGGCGGGCGCGTGAAGTGGCTCGCCGAGCAGAGACCGATCACGACCGCGGTGCCGTCATATCCGGCGTCGCGTTACACGTCCCGCGGGGCCGATGGCTCGATCCGTGCGCTGCGCGACTACGTGCTCGAGACCGTCGAGAAGAGCGGCACGAGTCTCGTCGACGTCCGCTCCCCGAAGGAGTTCAGCGGTGAGCTCATCGCGCCGGAGAACCTGCCGCAGGAAGGCGCGCAGCGCGGCGGTCACATCACGGGCGCGGCGAACGTCCCGTGGGCGACCGCGGTCGCCGAAGACGGCCGGTTCAAGTCGGCCGACGAGCTCAAGGCGATCTACGGGGCAATGGGCCTCGACGGGTCGAAGGAGACCATCGCGTACTGCCGCATCGGCGAGCGCAGCTCCCACACCTGGTTCGTCCTGAAATACCTCCTTGGGCATGAGCAGGTCCGCAACTACGACGGAAGCTGGACCGAGTACGGCAGCCTCATCGGCGCGCCGATCGAGAGCGGTTCCTAGCAACGCCTCCTGGCGCGGGCGGGGCACGGTCCCCGCCCGCGCCGCATCATTGCCGTCGTGACGGCGATCCTCTTCTACGGCGGCCGGATCCACGTCGGCGGCACGACGAGCGCCGAGGCGCTCGTCACGCGTGATGGGCGCGTCGCGGCCATCGGTGCCGCTGCGACCCTTCATCGCGAGCACGCCGACGCCACGCTCGTCGACCTTCGTGGCGGTCTCATGACCCCGGGCTGGCACGACAGCCATGTCCACTTCACGTGGTGGGCGATCCAGATGGGACAGGTCGACCTGCGCGACGAGCCATCCGTCGACACGGCGCTCGCACGGATCGAGGCGTACGCGCAGCAGCTGCCCGCGGGCGCGTGGGTGCTTGGCGGTCGCTTCGACAAGAACCGTTGGGGCCGCTGGCCGACCGCGGCGGAGCTCGATCGCGCGACGGCCGGTCGCCCGGCCGCGCTGCGCAGCCGCGACGGCCACTCGCGGTGGCTCAACACGGCGGCGCTGCGCGCCGCGGGCGTCGACCGGTCGACCGTCGTGCCCGATGGCGGCGCGATCGAGCGCGACGCATCGGGGATGCCGACTGGCATCCTCAAAGAGAACGCGAATCATCTTGCCGACCGCGTGGTCCCAGCGCCGAGCGGCGACGAGCTGTACGCCGCCGCCGACCGGGGTCAGCGCGAAGCGCATCGCCGCGGCATCACCGCGATCGAGGATCTCGAGCAGGGCGCGGCGTTCGACGCGTTCCAGCGCCGGCGCGATCTGGATCAGCTCCGCATCCGGGTCGCGATGGGTATCCCGCACGCAAGCCTCGATCACGCGCTCACGCTCGGTCTTCGGACCGGGCTGGGTGACGAGTGGCTCCGCGTCGGCCACCTCAAGATCTTCACCGATGGTGCCCTTGGCTCGCAGACCGCGGCGCTCGAAGAGCCGTATGAAGGCTCGAGCGATCGCGGGCTGCTGACGATCGACCCGGAGCGCCTGAACGCGGACGTCGCGCGTGCGGCAGAGGGCGGCATCGCCGTCGCGATCCACGCGATCGGTGACCGCGCGGTGCGCGTGGCGCTGGACGCGATCGAGCCCACGCGGGCGCGGCACCCGGGCCTGCGACAGCGCGTCGAGCACGTGCAGCTGCTTCGAACGCAGGACATCGCGCGGTTCGGCGCGCTCGACATCATCGCGTCGATGCAGCCGATCCACGCGACGAGCGACCGCGATCTCGCCGACCGGTACTGGGGCCGCGAGCGCGTGGCGCGGGCCTACCCCTGGCGAGCCCTGCTCGACCGTGGTGCGCGCCTGGCATTCGGATCGGACGCCCCGGTCGAGCCGATCGACCCGCTGCTGGGCATCCACGCGGCGGTCGCGCGACGGCGACCGGGCGACGCGGATCGCTGGCATCCCGATCAGGCGCTGAGCCTGGAGGAGGCGATCGCCGGCTACACCTCGGGCGGCGCCTACGCGATGGGGATGGAGCGGGAACGCGGCACGCTCGGCGTGGGGATGCGCTGCGACGCGACGGTCGTCGAGCGTGATCTGGCGCTGCTGCCGCCGGATGAGTGGACGTCGCTCAAGGTCAGCGCGACCGTCGTGGGTGGCGACGTCGTGCACGCGGACGGCATCGCCTAGTTGAGGGTCGGTCCCTCTCCGCGTGCACGGAGCCGCACGATGAGCTCCTGCAGCAACGTGTTCTCGCGATCGAGGAGCCGCAACACCGACTCGAGCCGCGCAGCGGTCAGCTCCGTTTCGAGGAGCCGCTGTCGCTCCGCGGGATCGATGCCGAGGCCACCGGCGATGCGGTAGGACACGTCGCTCGGGCTGCCCTCGCGCAGCTCGCCGAGCGCGAGGTCGGTGTGGGCATCTTCGGAGGTCGCGAGGATCCCGGTGAGGTACTGGCCGTACGCCTCCGCGGCGCGGTCGGCGAGCGTCGGTGCGGCGCTTCCCGTGCCGGGATCCTCCTCGAGGTAGCGGACGCTCCCCACGAGGTACGGCTCGCTCTCGGCATCGATGCGCTCGATCTCGAAGCGTCGTTCGCCGCGCGCGATGATGAAGGAGCGGCCACCGGGAAGCGGTGTCGTGCCGACGACGCGAGCGGTGGTGCCGACGTGATGCGGCTCGGCGGGACCGCCGACCTCCGCGCCGGCTTTGATGAGCACGATCCCGAACGGGCTGTTGTGCTGGACCGAGCGCTGGAGCATCAGCCGGTAGCGGGGCTCGAAGATGTGGAGCGGCAGGAGCATCCCGGGGAAGAGGACGCTGCCCAGCGGGAACAGCGGCAGCGGGCCCGTCTCAGGCACCTTCAAACGGTACTCTGCGAGTCGTGATCACCGTCGTGCTCCATGGCGAGCTCCGTCAGTTCAGTCCCGGCGGCGTCAAGCAGCTGCGCGTCGAGGGAGCGGGGAAGACAGCGCTCGACATCGTGCGGGGTCTGGGCATCCCCGCGGTCGAGACCGCGGCATTCATCGTGAATGGCGAGCAGTGCGAGCCCGACGCCGTCGTGTCCGACGACGACACTCTGGAGGCGCTACCCGCGATCAGCGGTGGCGTCGAGGACGGCGCGCTGGCGGGTATCCGCGTCCTCGATCTCACGCGCGCGCTCGCTGGTCCGTATTGCACGCTCATGCTCGCGGACCACGGCGCCGACGTGATCAAGGTCGAGCAACCCGGGACCGGTGACGAGACCCGCGGCTGGGCACCGCCGTCGATCAACGGTGTCTCCGCGTACTACCTCTCGATCAACCGCAACAAGCGAAGCATCACGCTCGACCTCAAGCATCCCGACGGGAAACGCGCGCTCGAACGGCTGATCGAGCGATCCGATGTCGTGGTCGAAAATTTCAGCCCGGGCACGTTCGCGCGGCTCGGGTTCTCGAAGGAGCGGGTGCACGCGCTGAACCCGCGCGCGATCTTTTGCCAGATCTCGGGCTTCGGCCAGGACGGCCCGGGGCGCGCGTGGGCCGCGTACGACCTCATCGTCCAGGGAATGGGCGGGATCATGAGCCTCACCGGCGAGGCCGGTGCCGACCCGGTCATGGTCGGCGTGCCACAGGCCGACATGGTCGCCGGGATGTTCGCCGCTTTCGCGATCGTCGCCGCGCTGCATGCGCGCGAGCGCACCGGGGTCGGGCAGACCATCGATGCGACGATGATCGGCGGGCAGGTCGCGCTCCTGTCGCGTCAGGCCGCGCGCTACTTCGCCGACGGCACGGTGCCGAAGCCCGAGGGCAATGTGCACGCCTCGATCGTGCCGTATCAGACCTTCCGCGCTGCCGATGGCTTCGTGAACATCTGCTGCGGCAACAACTCGTTGTTCGAACGGTTCTGTCACGCCATCGATCTGGACGACGTCGCGGAGGACGAACGGTTCGCCGATAACGGAACGCGTGTCGCCAACCGCGACGTGCTCATCCCGTTGCTCGAGAAGCGCGTCGGTGCACTCGCGAAAGACGATGTCGTGCGGCGGCTTCGTGAGGCGAACGTGCCGGTCGGACCGATCAACGGTCTCGACGCGGTCTTCGCCGATCCGACCGTCCGCCATCTCGGGCTCATCGCGGAAGTGGACCACCCGACCGCCGGTCGGGTCCGCGCGCCGGGGATCCCTATACGGATGGACGGCACGCCCCCGTCGATCCGGCTGCACCCTCCGCTCCTCGGCGAGCACACCGACGAGATACTCGGAGAGGCCGGGTTCACCGATACCGAGATCTCGAAGCTGCGGAAGGACGGGGCCGTCTAGCGGCGGTCGGTCAGGTAGACCTTCGTGATGTAGGGGAGCGTCACCCGCTCCTGACCGCGAACGTCGGGATGCGTCGCGGCGAGCTCGCGGAAGCCATCCAGAACACGCTCGCGCTCCGCAGAGGGCAGCGCGGCGATGCTCGAGACCGTCCCGGCCCGGTCGACGATCTCAGCAGGCGTCAGCACCTGCGCGTACTCGACCTCGCGGAGCGCGAGCGGACCGAACAGCTGCGTGCGCTCGAACGCCACGCGCCACTTGCCCGTCTGATGATCGGGCCGGTCGGGATCGACAGCGTCGACGAGCGCGTCGAATGCCTCGACCCATGGCGTGCGCCTGTCGCGCACGTTCCAGACGAGCGCGAGGCGGCCGCCGGGCGCGAGCACCCGATGGAATTCGGCGAGCGCCTGATCGCCAGCGAACCAGTGGAACGCCTGCGCGGCAACGATCGCGTGCGCTGAACCGTCCCGCAGGGCCATGCGCTCGGCGGTCCCGGCGAACGGCACCGCGCGGGGAACGCTCGCAGCGAGCTTCTCGCGCATCTCGGCCAGCGGCTCGACGGCGATGAGCGTCGCGCCGGTCGGGACGAGCGCGCGCGTCAGCTTTCCGGTACCCGCACCGACGTCGACCACGACCTTGCCCGGTCCGATCCCGAGCTCGCGCACGAGGATGTCGATGGCCTCGACCGGGTACTCAGGACGGACGCGCTCGTACAGGTCGGTGGTGGTGCCGAAGCCCCTGGAAACGTAGTCGTGGAGCGGCTGCTCGGGCATGGGTCCATCGTATCGATCGTGCTGGTGCCGCAGGCGCTCGTGATCGGCCCGCTCGCGTACGACGATGTCGCCACGCCGCTCGCGAGCCGCTCACGCGTCCTCGGTGGGTCGGCGGCGTACGCGAGCATCGCCGCGTCGAAGCATGCATCCACGATGCTCGTCTCGGTCTGTGGCTCGGACCTCCGCGAGGACGATCTCGCCGTTCTCCAGACGGCCGGCGTCGACGTCAGCGGCATCGAGCGGCGCGGCGGCCGCACGCTGCGCTGGTCGGGCACGTACAGCGACGACTTCTCGCTCAGCGTCGTGCGCAACACGGATCTCGGCGCGGTCGTCGGCTGGCGCCCGTCGGCGCCCGTCGCGGGCCGCGAGGCCGCCCACATCTTCCTCACGAACACCGACCCGGAGATCCAGGCAACGGCGCTCGATCAGCTCCGGCCGCTGGTCGTGCTCCTTGACACCATGGACGAGTGGATCCTCGGGCATCGCCCGGCGCTCGAGAACATCGTGTCCCGCGTGACGGTCATCTCCGTCAACGAACACGAGCTGCGGCTCCTGACGGGCGAGGACGACCTTACGAACGCTGTCGCGACCGTTCTGGCGCGCGGACCGCGCGCGGTCATCGTCAAGCGAGGCGCACAGGGCGCCTCGCTCTTCACCGCGGCAGGGTCGTTCACCGTGCCCGCGTATCCGGCGAAGACCATCGACCCGACAGGCGCCGGCGATGCACTCGGCGGGGCGTTCCTCGGCAACCTCGCCCGGGCCGGACGGACGGGCGATGCGGCGTACCGCGAGGCGCTCATCGCGGGTGTCGCTGCGGCGTCGTTCGCCGTCGAGTCGTTCGGGGTAGACGCGCTCGCCCGAGCCTCCTCGGCTGAGCTCGACGCTCGCGTCGCAGCGCTCGCCCAACGCTCGGGAACCGGCGCTGGCCCCGGGTTGTAAGAGGAGCACAAGACATCTCCGTGGAGGGCCGACCACTGGAGCAGCCTGGCGAATCCGCGTTGGTGGAGCGTGCACGACATGGTGACCAGGGCGCCTACGGAGAGCTGGTCACCCGGTATCAGGCCGTCGCCGCGCGGGTCGCGTACGTGATCACCGCCAGCGCTGCGGATGCGGAGGACGTCGCGCAGGACGCATTCGTGAAGGCGTACTACGCCCTCGATCGCTTCCGCGAGGGTGCGCCATTCCGTCCCTGGCTGCTGCGCATCGTCGCGAACGAAGCCAAGAACCGCAAGGTGGCGGCAGGCCGCCGCCCGACGGTGGAGCTCACCGCCGCGGCGGACCGTGCCTCGGGCGAGACGGCCCTCTCGCCCGAGGATGCGGCCGTCGCGGCGGATCTCCGCTCCGGCCTTCTCGCCGCGATACGCAGGCTGCGCGATGACGATCGCCTCGCACTCACGTACCGCTACTTCTTCGACCTCTCCGAAGCCGAGATGGCCGAGGCGCTCGGCGTCGCGCGCGGCACCGTCAAGTCGCGCCTCTCGCGCGCGATGAGCCGGCTGCGCGAGGTGTACGCCGATGCGTGAGCGCCAGCGGATGAATGACGATCAGCTCCGCGCCGCGCTCGCGGATCTCGGCGCACACGTCGCATACCCGGCGACGCCCGATGTCCGGTCCCGCGTGCTCGCGCGCATCTCCGGGCCGCGCCGGACACCGTGGTGGCGGCAGCTCGCGACGCCGCGCTATGGCTACGCCCCGGCCCTCGTCACGCTCGCAGTCATCGCGCTCGTCACCGTCCTCGCGTTGTCGCCCGATGCGCGTGCGACGGCGACGGACATCCTGCGGCTGCGCGGCGTCGAGATCTTCAAGGGTCCGGTGCCGACGCCGAGCCCGACGCCGTCACGGTCGCCGGGTGCCGTGTCGCCGTCGCCCGTCGATCCGCTCGGGTTCGGGGAACGGGTCACGCTTGAGACCGCGAAGGCCCGCGCCGGCTTCCCGGTGGTCGTGCCGACGGATCCTGCGCTCGGCGCGCCCGACGACGTGTTCCTTCGCGCTCTGGCCTTTGGCGCTCCGCAGGTGACGTTCATCTATCGCGTGCGGCCGGCCATCCCCGTCTCGCCGCAGGCCGACCTGTCCGCGATCGTGAGCGAGATCGCGGGCGGTTCGGTCGACGAGAACTTCTTCGGCAAGGTGCTCGATCGCAACACGACCCTCGAGAAGGTCACGATCGATGGGCAGCCCGGATTCTGGATCGAGGGGCAGCCGCACTTCTTCTTCTACAACGCCGGGACGACCGGACGCGTCGAGAACGAGACCCTGCGCCTGGCGGGGAACACGCTCCTCTGGCAGCGGGGCGGCCTGCTCATGCGCCTCGAGGCCCAGGTGGACAAGGCCACCGCGCTCCGGATCGCCGCGAGCTTCCGCTAGGGAACCGCCCGAGGCGCTCCGTTGTAGGGAGGGCATGAGACGTCTACTCGCGGTCCTCGCCGCCGTCGTGCTTGTTACGTCCTGCGGCTCGCTGAAGGACCAGGTGTCCGGTACGGCAGCGCAGCCCGCCAGGGAGATCCTCTACCTCGCGACGCCGACCGGCATGGCGATCGTGGATGCGACGGCCGACCGGCTCGTCACGACCCTCCCGCAGGGCGTGCTCCTGCCAGATCGCTCGGCGTACTGGACCGTCGAGCCCGCGACGCCGAAGACCCGGGTCCGTCGTCTCGACCCGGTGACCGGCAGCGACACGATGCACTTCGCGCTCGACGGCGAGTGGGCGCTGCCTGCGACGTACGGCCCGGCGCCGAGCGGCATCTCTCGCAACGGGAGCTGGATGGTCCTCATCGGACCGAAGACGACCACGGGCGCTTCCGTCGTCAATCGCATTGCAGTCGTGGATCTCGTGAAGGGCAAGATCGATCGCGTGATCACGGCCACGGGCGACGTCAGCTTCGACGCGGTCAGCGACGACGGCCGGAATGTGTATCTCGTCGAGCACCTCGTTCCCTCGCCCCACTACGTGGTCCGCGTTGCGAGCTTCCAGGGCAGCGGGCTCGCCGACGGCGTGCTCGGCCAGATCAAGACCGCCGAGCCCGAGGTCATGAACGGTCTGTATCACGCCTCCGTCGCGGTCTCGGGCGACTGGTTCCTCAGTCTGTATTCGAACCCGACGCGTGGTCCGTTCATCCACGCGCTGAACACGACACAGCTCTACGCGCAATGCATCCTCAACATTCCGGATGTCCCAGTCGTGCTTCGACCGGCGTGGGCGATGGTGCTCGACCCAAGGCATCCGATCCTGTACGCGATCAACGGTCCGGGCGGCGCCGTGAGCGAGGTCGACACGATGAGCCTCGTGGTCCGGCGCTCGAACATCGACCTGGCGCCGGCGGCCACCGCGCTGGCCACGGCACCGCTGCATCCCGCGGCGCTGTCGTCCGACTCCACGCGGCTCTACGTCGCGGGCGAACACGGCGTGCTCGTGATCCTCACGGGTGACCTCTCGGTCCGATCCCGTTACCTCCAGGACAGGCTGATCGACTCAGTCGCGGTGAGCGAGGACGGCCAGCGACTGTTCATCGTGTCGGGTGGCGACGTGCTGAAGATCGAGGCCGGGACCGGCAAGACCCTGGGACGGGTGGCGTCCGCGCCGCGGGCCACCGGGATCCTCGCGATCGGGGGCCGCTAGCCGACTCACCCGAACGGGGTAGTCCATCCTGAGAATTGACCGCCACCCGACACTGGAGGGGATGGATCCACAGGATGGCGTGGCCGTGACAGCCGAAATGAGTGACCGCACGGCCGATCTCGATCAGCTGAAGGAGGGCGCCGCCCTCCTCGTGCAGCACGGGAATCGCGTGGCCGCGCTTGCCGTCCTCTGGGCTGCCGTCGCCATCGACCCGGTCGACCATTCCGTGCACCGCCGTCTCGCGGCGACGCTCGCGAGCGGGGGCGACCTCGAGGGCGCCGCGCACGAGCATGCCCGGTACGTCGAATTCGCGATGGCCCGCGGTGACATCGAAGCCGCGACCGCCGAGCTGCACTACGCGGCGCAGACACTCGGCCGCGTGCAGCCGCTCGTCGACGCGGTGACGACCATGGCCGCGCAGCTCCCCGCGCTGCTCGAGACGGCCCGCGAGCGCAGCGGCCCGATCGCGTCACCGACCGCCGAGATGCACGAGCAGCTCGGCGTCCCCATGCCGGCCGCCGAGAGTGTCATCCGCCTGCCGGTCCAGCACGCCACCCGTGTCGTGTTCCACACGTGTCTGCATGACGATGGCGAGGCCGCCTGGTTCCAGCTCGAGGGCGGTACCAACGAGGTGCTCCCGGAGAAGGTCCGGCTCCTGCGGGCCGGCGAGGTGCTCGAGACCCGCCGCTGCATCGGGATGCCCGCGGGCAGCAAGAGCCACGCGCGTGCGGACGGCGAGAGCAAGGTCTGGGTGGTGCTGCGCGCACCCGAGGAGATGCTCCGCGCGATCGATCGCGACGAGGCGGACGACTACACCGTCGAGGCGCTCGTGAATGGCGAGTGGCTCGGCGTGGATCTCGAGGACACCGGCTGCCGCTTCGGGATGAAGCAGCGCGGGGCGCGCGCCTCCTAGAGTCGCCGTCGCGACGAGCGAGCCCGGGAAGCGGCGATGAACGCTGTCGGGGTGGCGAGACTCGAACTCGCGACCTCTGAGTCCCGAACCCAGCGCGCTACCAGACTGCGCCACACCCCGATGCGACATGCGAGCGAAGGCGTTCGTTTCGGGAAACGCGCGCCACGGAATAGCCGGTGCGGGGACCGCGACTGCTGATGATACGTGGCCACGGACGAGCGCACATCTTTTGCCGCCGCTCCAGATGCGCCGTCAAGTCTCGCCGCGAGCGGTCGCAGATCGGAGCGCGCGTCTTCGCTCGATAGAATCCACCATGCCGATGCTCGCGGAATACCTCCGATCCATCTCCTCTTCATCCGCGTGACCACGCTGTCGCGGAAGCAGCTCCTCGCGAGGCTTCCGAAGCGCCAGCCTGAAGACTCCTTGATGCCCGGATGACCGCGGAACAGGGGATCTTCGCGATCGCGGGCGGGATCTGCGTCGCAAGCGCGGCCAATGCAGTGCTGCGCCGTGACCCACTCGTCTCGGCGCTGTCGCTGACCGTGACGCTGGCCTCGCTCGCCGTGATCTATCTCGGGCTCGGAGCACCGTTGCTCGCCGGTGTCCAGATCGCGGTATTCGCAGGTCCGGTCATGGTGCTGCTCGTCTTCGTCGTCATGCTCGTCGGCGCCGGCCGGATCGAGGCACCGCGGGTCGGACGTCCGCCCATCGGCGGCGCGGCCATCCTCGTGAGCGTCGCGCTCTTCGCGGTGCTCGCCTCGGTCATCCTCCGGGGGACGGTGCCGACGCTCGTCGCCGACCGGCCTTCCGCGACCGACCGCGTCGGGGCGCTCGGGGAGCTCCTGTTCGGGAAGTACCTCCTCGGCCTCGAGGTGACGGGCATCCTGCTGCTCGCGGCCCTCATCGCAGCGGTCGTGATCGTGAAGAAGCGATCGAGCGACCGCGAGCGGTCCGGCTGATGCCGACGCAGGCGTACCTCCTCCTCGGCGCGCTCCTGTTCTCGCTCGGCACGCTCGGCGTCGTGCTCCGGACGAATGCGCTCGCGATGCTGATCTCGGTCGAGCTGATGCTGAACGCGGTCAATGTCACGTTCGTCGCCGCCGCACGGGAGTTCGGTGACCTCGACGGCCAGGTCATCGCGTTCTTCGTCATCGCCGTCGCCGCGGCGGAGGTCGCTGTCGGTCTCGCCATCGTCATCGACCTGGCGCGGCGCAAGCGGTCACTGGATGTCGACGAGGCGAGCGAGCTGCGCGGATGACGCTCGCCCTGGTCGTCGCGTTCCCGCTCGCAGCCGCGATCCTCATTGCGCTCGCCGGCGGCCGTCTCGGCCGGCGGACGACCGGCGTTGTCGCCTCGCTCGCGATCTTCCTCTCGTTCGGCGCCGCCGCGTCGATGATCGCGACCATGCTGTCGCGTCCCCTGATCGAAGCGCGTATCGGACCGTGGCTGCCGATCGCGGGCGCGGACTTCGCGCTGGTCGTCGACAGCTCCATGCTCGCGGTCACGCTGACGATCACCGGCGTCTCGGCGCTCATCTCCGTGTACTCCATCGGGTACCTCGCTCACGATCGCGGCACGCAGCGGTACTTCGCCGCACTCGACCTCTTCGTCGCGGCGATGCTGCTCATCGTCCTGGCGTCGAACCTCGCGCTGTTGTTCGCTGGGTGGGAGCTCGTCGGTCTCTGCTCGTACCTTCTCATCGGTCATGTCCGCGAACGGCCCGCCGCCGGCGCTGCGGCAGTGAGGGCGTTCGTGGTCAGCCGAGTCGGCGACGCGGCGTTCCTCGGCGGCATCCTCCTGATCGCGACGTCATTCCACACGCTCGATCTCGCCCAGATCGCGGGTGTGGCGATCGAACACGGCAACATGGGCACCGATCCGCTGGTGGTCGCGAGCGCACTGCTGCTCGTGGGCGCGCTCGCGAAGTCCGCGCAGTTCCCGCTCCACGTATGGCTCCCCGACGCGATGGAAGGCCCCACGCCGGTGTCGGCGCTCATCCAAGCCGCCACAATGGTGACGGGGGGCGTCGTCCTACTCATGCGCATGCGGTCCGCGCTCGCCCCCGACGTGCTGCAGGCCGCCGCGATCATCGGCGGCTTCACCGCGCTCGGCGCCGCCCTGGTCGCGATGGGGCAGCGTGACCTCAGGCGGGTCCTCGCGTGGTCGACCATCTCGCAGGTCGGCCTGATGTTCGTCGCCGCGGGGCTCGGTGCGGTCTTCGCCGCGCGGTTCCATCTCATCTCGCACGCGCTGTTCAAAGCCACCCTGCTCCTCGGTTCGGGCTCGGTGGTGCACGCGGCCAGTGACGAGCTGGACATCGGCCGGCTTGGCGGTCTCGGTCGTCGGATGCGCTGGACCGCGGGCGCCTTCGCCGTCGGCACGCTCGCGCTGGCCGCCCTGCCGCCGGTCTCGGGCTTCTTCAGCAACGAGGGCATCGCGGCGGCCGCGCTCGCCGAGAGTGAGCCGTTCCTCCTCGGCCTCGCGCTCGTCACCTCGTTCATCTCCGCCTTCTACGCCGCCCGGCTTTTCGTCCTCGTCTTCGTCGCGCGGCCCACGGTCGAGCGCGAGGTCCACGAGTCATCGGTGGTGATGGTGATCCCGATCGCGATCCTCGCCGCCGGCGCGCTCGTCTTCGGCGGCCTGGTCAGCTCGGGCGTGCTGCCCATCGGCAGCGGACGCGCCGATGAAGCACCGATCTCGATCGTCGCGATCTCGTTCGCCATCGCGCTCGCTGGCTTTTCGCTGGGCTGGCTCACGTACCGCCACGGGCTCGAACGGGCGCGGCCGGTAGAAGAGGTCACCGGCCGGCTCGCGAACGGCTTCGGCGTCGACTGGGTCTACCGGGTCACGTTCGAGCAGCCCTTCACCGCGATCGCCCGCGAGCTCGACACCGGCGCTGAGCGGGCGAACCAGCTCGCGATCGACGGCCTCGTGTTGCTCGTGCGAGCTTCGTCCACCCTCGTGCGCCGCGTGCAGGCCGGCTACGTGAGCCGATACGAGATCCTGCTGATCGGCGGCGCCGTCGCGCTGCTCGCGTACTGGAACTGGAGCGCACGCTGATGCCAGTCGAGATCCTCGTGATCCCACTGATCGTGGCGCTCGCCTGCGCGCTGCCGATCGGCGCGCTGGCGCGCCCGCTCGCTGTGCTCGGCGGCCTCATCGTCGCGGCCGACGCCGCCGCCGGGCTGTGGCTCGGCTACGGCGTGTCATCGCCGATGGATCCCGCCATTGGCTCGATCCTCGGCGCCGACGGATTCTCGGGCGCCATGCTCGTGCTCACGGGCGTGCTGTTCGCGACGGGCGCGGCGGCGAGCACCGGGGTGCGGTCGCCACGCGGGTACTTTGCGCTGTGGTCGCTGCTGCAGGTGACGGTGAGCGGCGTCTTCCTCGCCCGCGACCTCGTGCTGTTCTTCATCTTCTGGGAGGCGATGCTGGTCCCGCTCGCGCTCCTCATGTGGCTGTGGGGCGGGGCAGACCGCCGCGCGGCGACGTTCCGGTTCGTCCTCTACACGATGACGGGCAGCGCCCTCTTTCTCATCGGCATCATCGCCCTCGGTGTCGGCGCTGGGACGTTCTCGATCCCCGCGCTCGCGGGCTACCGATTGAGCGAGGGGAGCCAGATCGCGTTCGCCGTGCTCTTCCTTGCGGCGTTCGCCGTGAAGCTCCCGCTCTTCCCGTTCCACGGCTGGCTCCCGCGCGCGTATGCCGCCGCGCCGCTTCCGGTGGCGCTGGTCCTATCGGGTATCGTCGCGAAGACCGCCGTATACGGGATCGCCCGCATCTGCGTTCCGCTGTTCCCGCTCGGGATGAGCGACCTCGCGCCCGGGCTCGTTGCGCTCGCCGCGGTCGGGACGCTGTACGGCGCGCTCCTCGCGACACGTCAGTGCGACACCCGCGGCCTCATCGCCTTCTCGAGCCTCTCGCACCTCAACCTCATCGGTCTCGCGGCCGTGCTCGGGACGGTCGAGGCGGCGCGCGCCGTCATCGTCGCGAGCGTGTCCCACGGACTCGTGGTCGCGGCGCTGTTCCTTCTCGCAGGGATGCTCGCCAGCCGGACCGGCTCGTCCGCCTTCGCGACGGGCGGACTCGCCGCCCGGGCGCCGGTGCTCGCCATGTTCACGACGTTCGCCATCGTCGCGGCGATCGGCGTGCCTGGCACGAGCGGCTTCGCCGGGGAGTTCCTCGTGCTCGCCTCGGCGTACGTGCGCTTCCCCGGCGCCGGGCTCGTCGCGACGCTCGTCGTCATCGTCGCCGCGGTCTACGGCGTGCGCTTCCTCCGAGCGACGTTCTTCGGCGCAGGCGCGGCCCGGGGCGATGACCTCAGCCGGCGCGAGCGCGCGATCCTCATCCCGCTATTCGTGCTGATCCTGGTGGTCGGGCTCGCCCCGTGGACGTTGACCGATTCCGTCCGCCTCGTGACCGCGCAGACCGCCGAGCTGCACCGATGACCACTGCCGACGCGGCCGCGATCGCGCCGGTCGCCGCGTTGGCGTTCGGTGCGTGCCTGATCGTCGCGATCGATCTGCTGGGGAAGCTGGGCTCTCGCGCCAGTGCATCGCTCGGTGCGATCGTCGCACTCGGCGCGGCCGTGATCGCGGTCGCTGTCGGTCCCGGAGCGCCCGGCTTCGGCGCGATGGTCGCCCGCGACGGCGTGGCCGTGTTCTTCGTCGCGCTGATCGGGACCGTCACGGCCGCGGTGCTCGTGCTCGGCGCCGGGTACGTCACGCGGGACGACCTCCCGCCCGGAGAGGTCGTCGCCCTCCTCCTGTTCTCGGCAGCGGGCGCCGCGCTCATGGCGAGCGCGAATGACCTGCTCATCCTGTTCCTGGGGCTTGAGCTCCTATCGCTCCCGCTCTACGTCCTCGCGGGCCTCCACCGTGCACGGATCCATGGCGACGAGGGCGCGCTCACATACTTCCTGCTCGGCGCGTCCGCGTCCGCGGTGCTGCTGTACGGGACGGCACTTCTGTACGCCGCCACGGCGCAGACAACGTTCACGGGCCTCGGCCGCTCGACCCACAACTCGCTCTATCTCGCCGGGCTCGCACTGGTGCTCGGCGGGCTCGCATTCAAGGCGGCGCTCGTGCCGTTCCACACCTGGGCGCCCGACGCGTACGAATCCGCGCGGACGCCGGTCACCGCGCAGATGGCGGTCGTCGCGAAGGTGGCCGCGTTCGCTGCCCTGCTGCGGGTGATCGCCGCGACGAGCTACGGCGAGGCCGCGCTTGACTGGCAGGTGAGCCTCGCGGCCCTCGCCGCGATGACCATCGTCATCGCGGATCTCTCGGCTCTCGGTCAGCGGCGAGTGAAGCGGCTGCTCGCGTATTCGTCGGTCTCGCACGCCGGCTACGTCGCGATCGCCCTCGCCGCGGCGGGCGCCGCGGCCGGCCCGACCATCGCGTTCTATCTCGCCGTGTATGCCGCCCTCACCATCGGCGCGTTCGGCGTCCTGACACTGCTGCCGAACGACGATCCGACGCTCGACGACCTCGCCGGCCTCGCGCGGCGGCGGCCCGTGCTGGTCGGCGCGCTCGGTGTCTTCCTGTTCGGGCTGACCGGCGTCCCGCCGACGGCGGGATTCATCGCGAAGCTCTACGTCTTCGAAGCCGCGGCGCGCGGTCAGCTGCTCTGGCTCGTGGCGCTCGGCGTACTCGCGAGCGTCGTGAGCGCCGCGTACTACCTGCGCGTGTTGTTGGCGTGCTTCGCGCCACCGCGGCTCGATGCGATCGCGCCCGGTCGCGCGCGCGTCGGGACCGCCGTGGTCGTCGTTGCGGCCGTCGTGGTGCTCGCCGTCGGCCTGCTGCCGGGGCCGCTCCTCGACGCGGCGCGGACCGTTCGTTTTTAGGCGTTCTCGGACCAGTGCGCGGAAGCGCCGAACGTACCTCCCCTGACGGGTGACGGCAGCGGGTCCGCCGTAGCTCACGATCCAGTCATGAAAAAGATCGCATTGCTCCCCGCACTCCTCCTGGCCGCCGGCATGATCGCGACGCCCGCGTCCGCCGACGAAGGCACGGCCCTCGACCCGCAGGTCGTGGATCCCGGCATCGCCGCGGTCCGCGGCGCGTTCGCGTCGTTCCGCGAGGCGCGCGCAGCCGACCAGGCGTGCCGCGGGGCACAGGCGACCGAGCTCTGCGAGGATGCCCAAAGCGAGGCGCGCGCGACCCTCGAGACGGTCCGTGCCGATGCTGCCGTCGCGCACCAGCAGTTCACCGAGAAGCTCCAGAGCTGGAAGGACGCCAAGACGCCCGAGGAGAAGGCCGCGCTGATCGCCGATCTCAAGGAGCAGGCCGAAGTCGCGAAGACCATCATCGAGGAGCACCGCGACGACATCAGCGCGCTGCGCGGCAAGCTCGGCGAGGAGCTCTCGAAGCTCGATCCGAAGCTGCGCCAGCAGGCCCGCCGCGATGCCCTCACGATCGAAAAGGCTCTCCGCGAGAAGAACACGTCCGAGCTGAGCGCGCGTTTGCGCGCCGGTGCGGGACAGCGCGGCGAGCACGGGTCAGCGAGTGGCGAGCAGGGTTCGGCCAAACCGAAGGTCGCCGCACCGGTCGAGAGCCGCGCACTGAAGCCGTCCGGCTCACCGGAGCTCCGCGCACCGAAGCCATCCGGCTCGCCCGAGATCCACGCCCCCAAGCCGTCGAGCTCGCCCACGCGCTGATCGGGTCACCGCCCGGTCGCTCACGATGTGACTGAGGGGCTGGCCGGAATCGAACCGGCGACGCCCGCCTTAGGACGGCGGCGCTCTATCCGCTGAGCTACAGCCCCAAAATGGCCAAAGGCCATTTTGGGGCTGCGAGCCGCCGGACGCGAGCGAAGCGAGCGAACGAGGCGGCTCGACACAGCCCACGGCCCGAAGGGCCGTCCCGTCCTGTCCCGTCGACCAACCGTTGGCGCGTGGGACACTGGAGCGGTGACGACGCTGGCCGCCGCGCGCGATCCCAAGCGCGAGCGGCTGCAGCATGCGTTCGCGCTGCTCGTGCCGGCGGTGCTGTTCGGGTTCCTCGTGACCTCGCAGTGGCAGGGCCAGCAGGAGCGCAGTCAGATCGCTGTCCGCTACAACGCGCCGCTCACCGACGCGGCGTTCGCGCTCCAGAAGGAGCAGAACGATCTCAAGGCCCAGCTCCAGGTCCTGCGGGTGCAGCTCGATCAGATCCAGGCGAACGCCGCCACCCAGGGCGGCACCGCGAGCGAGCTCCAGACCCGGATCGCGGACCTGCGCACGCAGGCCGGCCTGACCCCGATGGTGGGGGACGGCGTGGTGGTGCAGCTCGACGACTCGCACACCGCGACAGCCGGCGCGGCGAACCTCGACCAGGCGATCTGCCACTCCACGGACCTCACCGACATCCTCAACACGGCATGGCGCGGCGGCGCGCAGGCCATCGCGGTGAACGCGCAGCGAGTCGTGACGACGACGAGCGTGTACTGCGTTGGCTCGACCATCATGGTGAACGGAACGCTCATGTCGCCGCCGTTCAACATCGCGGTCATCGGTCCCCAGAACGCGATCCTCGGCGTATTCGATGACCCGAGCCAGCTGAAGGACATCAAGACGCGCCGCGATGTCCAGGGGCTCGGCTTCCGGGTCACTCGTGCCACCGCGGTCAACGTGCCCGCCTACGACGGGGCGCTGACCGTGCGCGTCGCGGTGCCCCAGTGAGGTCCAACGCCGGCGGTATCGCGGCCACCGCCGTCGCACTCTTCCTCGGCATCCTCGTCGTGACACAGTTCCGCTCGCAGGACGTGTACTCGCGCAGCTTGCAGCTGGAGACGCCGGCGTCGCTCACGACCCTCATCGCGAACCTCTCCGGCCGGAACAACTCGCTCCGCGACGAGATCTTCGATCTGCGGCTGCGGGTCACCTCCGCGCGCGACTCCGTGACGAGCGGCAAGGGATCGTTGAACGAGAGCCAACGCGAGATCGACCAGCTGAAGATCTTCACCGCCCAGAGCGCGGCCCGCGGCCCGGGCATCACCGTGAAGGTCGACGGCGCGTTCGACGATCGTGCGATGAGCGACCTCACGAACGAGCTGCGCAACGCGGGTGCGGAGGCGATCGCGGTGAACGACGTTCGCGTCGGTCCGCGCTCGTGGTACGCGCCCGGACCGGAGAAGACCATCATCCTGGACGGCCGTCAGCTCAACGGCCCGTGGACCGTGAAGGCGATCGGCGCGACCGAGGTGATCTACGTCGCCATCACGCGAACCGGCGGGATCCAGGGCCAGTTCGAGCTCATCTACCCGCGGACGCGGTTCACGGTCGCCAGGGAATCGGTCCTCGATCTCGTTGCACTCGCGCCCCGGCGCTGAGCGTCCGCACCTAAACTCCGCGTCTCGATGACCAAGCCGCCGCTGTCGCTCTACCTCGACGATGTCGTCGTGCTGCGGAAGGCGCACCCCTGTGGCGCGGACACCTGGCGGATCGTCCGACTCGGTGCCGACATCGGCGTTCGCTGTGCCGGCTGCGGGCGGCGGGTGCTCATCTCTCGCGCCGAGCTCGAGCGCGACATCAAGAAGTTCGTCGAGCGCGGCCCGCTGGCCCCGGTCGAGTAGTGGCCATGGCGCCCGCGAACGGGGCCCCGGACGACCGGGGGATCTTCTTCAATCGCGCGTTCCTCGCTCTGTGGTCAGCCCAGATCCTGTCGCAGACCGCCGCGAATGCGACCACGTTCGCGCTCATCGTCCTCGTCGGCGAGCTGACGAAGTCGAACACCTCGTCATCGATCCTCATCCTTCTGGCGATCGTCCCCGCGGTCCTGTTCGGGGTGATGGCCGGCGTCATCGTGGACCGCACCGACCGGAAGCGCGTTCTTGTCATCACGAATGCGTTGCGCGCGATCGCAGTCTTCCCCATGCTCCTGCTCGGGGAGAGCGTCATCGCCGCGTACGTCGTGAACTTCCTCGTCGCGGCCATCACCGTGTTCTTCGTGCCCGCGGAGTCCGCCACCATCCCCGCCATCGTTCGCAAGCGGGACCTGCTGGTGGCCAACTCCCTGTTCACCTTCACGTTCAATGGCGCGTTCCTCGTCGGGTTCATCATCCTGGCACCGCTCGTCATCGCCCTCTCCGGATACAACGCCCTGTTCATCGTCATCGGCGCGATGTTCGCGGGCTCTGCGCTCCTTTGTCTGACCGTGCCGAGCGTCGCTGCACCGGCGACGCAGGAGGGCATCGGCGTGCAGATCGCCGGTGCCGCGGTGCGCGAGACGCTTGGCGGCATGGGCGAGGCGTTCGCCTACCTGCGCACGAATCCGGGTGTCGTGTGGTCGCTCGTGTACATCGCGCTCACATACATGCTCGTCGCGGTGGCGGGCGCGCTCGCGCCAGGATTCGTCCGCGAAGTGCTCGGTCTCGGCGAGAAGAACGTCGTGGTGCTCGTCGGTCCGGCGGGGGTCGGCGTGGTCGTCGGCCTCGGCCTGCTCAACGCGATCGGCGGTCGGCTCCAGCCGATGAGAGCCATCGGCGTCGGGCTGCTGGTCACCGCCGCCGCCCTGATGGTCCTTGCCGTCGAGCGGCCGATCTCGGTCCTCTTCCGCCTGACCGGGTCTGGCGGTCAGGCACATCCCACCTTCATCGCGGTCGTCGGCCTCACCGCGTTCGTGTTCGGCATCGCGTACGCGTTCATCACCGTCCCGTCGTTGACGCGCCTTCAGTCCGAGCTTCACGACAACATCCGCGGCCGGATCTTCGGCGTGCTCAACACGCTCGTGTCGGTGTTCAGCTTCCTGCCGCTGATCGTCGTCGGCCCGATCGCCGACATCTACGGCGTCGCGCCGGTGTTCTCCGGAGCGGCGGTGGTGTGTGTCCTCGCATGGGCCGGCGGGCGCGCCTCGCGGCGGCGCGGGCAGGCCGCGGCAGCCCATTGAATGTGACGAATGAGGTGGAAGGGCGCCCCTAGACTGGTCTTCGAGTGACCTCTTCCCGCAGCACCTTCTTCGGCTACCTCGGCCGGCACAAGCTCAAGCTCCTCAGCGGGATGTTCGCCGTGGGGATCGGGAGCTTCATTGCCGTCATCCCGCCGCGCATCATCGGCGCGATCGTCGACGACCTCAACAACGGTGCTCCCCTCGACGTTGTCGTGCGTCTGGCGCTCGGCCTCGTCGGATTGGCTGCGCTCGAGAACCTCATCCGCGGCTTCGGCCGTTACCACGTGATCGACACCTCGCGGCAGGTCGAGTACACGATGCGCGCGAACCTCCTCGAGCACTTGCAGCGGATGGACCTCGCGTATTTCCACCGCCAGCGGATCGGGGATCTCATGGCGCGACTGACGAACGATCTGACGGCCGTTCGGCAGATGATGGGATTCGGGATCCTCATGCTGACCGCGAACGGCCTGGTCTTCCTCTTCACGGTGATCTCGATGCTGAATGTCAGCCTCAAGCTGACCGTGCTCTCGCTCGTGCTGATGCCGCTGACCTCGATCAGCTTCTGGTTCATTGGTCGGCGGGTGAGCCTGCGGTTTGAGCAGCTTCAGGCCAAGTTCGGGGACCTCTCGACGAAGGCGCAGGAGAACTTCTCCGGCATCCGCGTCGTAAAGGCCTTCTCGCAAGAGGAGCCGGAGATCAGGGCGTTCGCGAAGGTGAACGGCGACTACGTCGATCGCGCGCTCGACCTCGCCAGGATGAACGGCCTGATCTGGCCGGCGATGGCGTTCATCCTCGGCATCGCGGTGCTGGTGACCCTGTACGTCGGCGGCCAGGACGCGATCGCGCACCGGATCACGGTCGGCCAGCTCATCACCTTTGTCGCCTACCTGTATTTGTTGTCGTGGCCGATGATCGCGCTCGGCGAGGTGACGAACCTGTTCCAGCAGGGGTGGGCGTCCCTTGGTCGCTTGCAGGAGATCTTCAACGCGACTGCGGCCATCGCCGATCCGAGCGACCCGGTGACGACGCCCATTCGCGGTGAGGTCGAATTCCGCAACGTCACCTTCTCGTATGGCCCGAACGTCGTGCTGGACGACATCTCGTTCCGGGTCCCGGCCGGCGGCTCGCTGGCCATCGTGGGTCCGACCGGCTCCGGCAAGTCGAGCCTGGTGAACCTCGTACCGCGGCTCTTCGACCCGCAGGCCGGCGACGTGCTCATCGATGGCGTTCCCGTGACGCGCTACCCGTTGAGCCAGCTGCGGCGTGCGATCGGGTACGTCCCGCAGGAGACGTTCCTGTTCAGCGTGCCGCTGCGCGAGAACGTCGGCTTCGGCGCGGAGAACGCGCTCACCGACGCGGAGCTCGACTGGGCGGGAGACGTCTCGCAGCTCAACAAGGACGTCGAAGACTTCCCGGCACGCTACGACACGATGATCGGCGAGCGGGGGGTCACGCTCTCCGGCGGGCAGAAGCAGCGCACCGCGATCGCGCGAGCCGTCGCGAAGGATCCGAGGATCCTGATCCTCGACGACGCGCTGTCCGCTGTCGACACGTACACGGAGGCCGAGATCCTTCGGCGCCTGCGGGGCGTGATGCGCGAGCGCACGAGCATCGTCGTCGCACACCGCATCTCCACGGTGAAGGACGCCGACGAGATCCTCGTGCTCGACGACGGCCAGATCGCGGAGCGGGGGAGCCACCGCGCGCTCCTCGAGCAGGATGGCCTCTACGCGCGGATGTACCGCCGACAGCTCCTCGAGGCGGAGCTTCAGGTGGACGAGGAGCAGCAGGAGCACGAGAAGCGCGTACGCCAGACCGAGCCCGCGACCGACCGGCCCGCGCGGGCGTTCCGGCCGCGGCCCGACACCGGCGGCGAGCTGTGAGCAAGGACACCAGCTTCTTCCAGGAGGACGAGATCCTCGGGAAGGCCTATGACCGCACGCTGACGCGGCGGCTCGTCGGGTACCTGCGCCCGTACCGCGGCCAGACGATCCTCTCGTTCTTCCTGCTGCTGCTCCTCTCGGCGTCGCAGATCGCGCCACCGATCATCGCCAAGTTCATCGTCGACACCGCCATCACGCCGGCCGTGAACGGCGAGATCACGCCCGATGTCGCCAACGGGCGACTTGCCGCCCTCGGCATCCTCTACGCGGGCGTTCTGCTCGCAGCCGCCGGTCTGCGCTACTGGCAGGCGCTCCTCGCGACCTGGATCGGCCAGCGCGCGATGTACGACCTGCGCGACGAGCTGTTCCGGCACCTCCAGTTCCTTTCGCTCGGCTTCTTCGACCGCAATCCGGTCGGACGCCTGATGACCCGGATCACGAACGACATCGACGCCCTCATCGACATGGTCCAGCGCGGTGTCGTCGCGATCTTCGGTGACGTCTTCATGCTGGTGGGGGTGTCGGCGACGATGCTGCTGCTCGACTGGCGGCTCGCACTCGTCACCTTCGCGTCGCTGCCCGTGATAATCGCGTTGACCGCGTACTTCCGCGGCATGATGCGCGATTCGTTCCGCGCGATCCGGATCCGGCTGGCGCGAGTGAACGCGTACCTGAACGAGGACCTCAGCGGCGTCTCCATCGTCCAGCTCTTCACCCGCGAGAAGAAGGCGCTCACGTCGTTCGACACGCTCAACACCGACCTGCTGCGGGCCAACCAGGGTGCCGTGCGCGCGCAGAGCATCTTCCAGCCCACGATCAACTTCACGCGGGCCGGAACGTCCGCGGCGCTCTTCATCGCGGGCGCCTACTGGATCCTCGGTGGCCAGATGACGATCGGAACGCTGCTTGCGTTCTGGCAGCTCGTCGAGCAGTTCTTCCGCCCGATCCTCGATCTGTCCGAGAAATACAACATCATGCAGGCGGCGATGGCCTCGTCGGAGCGCGTCTTCCGGCTCCTCGACACGAAGGCGACCATCGTCGACCCCACGAACCCCGTCCACCTCGCGAGCGTTCGCGGCGAGATCACGATGGACAACGTCTCCTTCGCGTACAACGAGGGTGACTGGGTGCTTCGCGATGTCGACTTCAAGATCTCTGCCGGGGAGAGTGTCGCGATCGTCGGCGCGACCGGCGCCGGCAAGACGTCGATCATCAGTCTCATCTCGCGCTTCTACGACGTGCAGAAGGGCCGCATCCTGCTCGACGGCGTGGATCTGCGGCACATGGAGCAGCGCGAGGTGCGCAAACACGTCGGCGTCGTTCTCCAGGATCCCTTCATCTTCGCCGGCACGATCGCCTCGAACATCCGGTTGAACGAGGCCGCGATCACCGACGAGCAGGTGCGAGCCGCGGCGCGCTTCGTGAATGCGGACAAGTTCATTGACAAGCTGCCCGAGGGCTACGACACCGTCGTCACCGAGCGCGGCTCCACGCTGTCGGTAGGGCAGAAGCAGCTGCTCGCGTTCGCGCGTGCGATCGCGTTCAACCCCGAGATCATGCTGGTCCTCGACGAGGCGACGTCATCCGTGGATACGGAGACCGAGCACCTCATCCAGGACGCGCTCAAGAAGCTGATGGTGGGCCGGACCTCGATCATCATCGCCCACCGCCTCTCGACGATCCAGAACGTCGACCGCATCGTGGTCCTGCACAAGGGCCGTGTGGCCGAGATCGGCACGCACCGCGAGCTCCTGGGTCAGCATGGTGTCTACCATCGCCTGTATGAGCTTCAATATCGCGCCCACGAGGCGGTCAGCTAGGCCGAGGCTGCTCCTCCTCGCGGCGCTGGTGGTCGCCGCGAGCTGCGTCGCGACCTCGGGGCCCGCCCCGACCACCGGCGCCTCCGTCGGACCGGGGACCGGCCTCGCTGCGAACCGCATCCAGATCCTCCACACGAACGATATCCACGGCCACCTCGATATCACGGACACGGTGCAGGGCGGCACGAGCTCGTTCTCGCAGGGCGGCGTGGTCGCCCTCGCGCAGCAGATCGAGAGGCTCCGTGCAAAGGCACCCGATCGCACGCTCCTCGTCGATGCCGGCGACGCGTGGCAGGGGACCTACATCTCGAACGAGAACAAGGGTCAGGCGGTCACGCAGGTCATGTCGCTGCTGAAGTACGACGCTCAGGCCGTCGGGAACCACGACTTCGACTGGGGCCAGGACGTCCTGAAGCAGCGGACCCAGGAGGCGAGCTTCCCGTTCCTCTGCGCCAACTGCGTCGACGCGAGCGGGGCGGTCCCGAGCTACCTCAAGCCGTACGCGGTGAAGGACCTCGGCGTCGTGAAGGTCGCGATGATCGGACTGATCCTCCCGACCGCCGCGTCGATCATCAAGGACACGAGCATCGCGGGGATGCGGTTCCTCCCGCTCGAGCAGAGCGTGCGGAAGTACCTGCCGGAGATGCAGCAGCAGGCGGACCTCATGGTCGCGATCACGCACGTGGGCCTGGAGCCGCTCATCCCGAGCGGGGACCGGGCGCTCGCGGCCGCCGTGCCCGAGCTCGACGTCATCGTCGGCGGCCATTCGCACACGGCGCTCCGCGCGGCGACGACCGTGACCAGCGCCAATGGCCATGAGACGGTGATCGTCCAGACCGGCGCGTACACCGCGAACGTCGGCGACCTCGAGCTCGTGATCGATCCGGCGACGAAGAAGGTCTCGGCGGTGCCGACGCGGTCCAATGAGCTCGTGCCCGTCGCGGGCGTCGCCGGCCCCAAAAGCGACCTCGTGCAGAAGGTCCAGGCGATCGTCGACGATAAGAAGGCGATCGGCAAGAAGTACACCGAACGGGTCGTCGGCACGCTCAAGAGCCCGCTTGCGAATCCGAGAGAGGAGTGCGGCCTCGGCAACATGATCGCCGACGGCCTGCTCGAATACGGACGCCAGCAGAACTGGAAGAGCAACGTCGCCTTCTACAACATGGCCGGCGTTCGGGCTCCACTACCCGCCGGCCCGATCACCTACGGCCAGCTGTACCAGGTACTGCCATTTACGAACGTCGTGATGAGCCTCGACCTGACCGGCAAGCAGCTCAGGTCGGTCTTCGAGGCGGCATCCGGGTCAGCCGGCCGACTCCACGTCGGCGGCGCCGCGTGGACCTACCACTTCGAGAATCCCGCCGGCTCACGGCTGCTGAGCGCGACCGTCGGGGGTCAGCCGATCGACGACGCCCGGATCTATCACATCGTCACCATCGATTACCTCTTCGGCGGCGGCGACGGGCACACCGAGTTCAAGGACGCGACGAACGCGATCTACGGCGACATCGAGGTCGATGCTGTCTCCGCGTTCATGACCGCGCACTCGCCGCTCGACCCGAAGGTCGAAGGCCGGATCGTCCAGAAATAGCCGACCAGATCAGCCGGCGAGCGATCCTCGCGGCGTCCGCGCGCATCGCCGCCCTGACTGCCCTCGCTCCGCTCGCCGCGTGCACGGGGAGCGCGCCAAAGCTGACGTTCGACCGTGATCCGTTCACGCTGGGCGTCGCCTCCGGAGATCCCCTCCCCGGCGGCGTCATCCTGTGGACCCGCCTGGCGCGCGACCCCCTCACGGGCGGCGGGATGGGCACCGCGCCGGTCGACGTCGAGTGGATCGTCGCACGTGACGAGGGCCTGAGGGACGTCGTCCAGCGTGGCAGCGTCGCCGCCATCGCCGAGCTCGCGCA
The DNA here is from genome assembly GCA_038227105.1 of Candidatus Limnocylindria bacterium. GTDB lineage: Bacteria > Chloroflexota > Limnocylindria > P2-11E > P2-11E > UBA4735. The sequence continues at coordinate 40,338 of JBBRQB010000009.1, forward strand.
CTCGGTGCACGTCGACGTGACTGGCCTCGAGCCGGATCGGGGTTACTGGTACGGCTTCCGCGCCGGCGGCGTGGAAAGCCCGATCGGCCGGACCCGGACCGCTCCGGCAGCCGCTGCGAGCCCCGCCGAGGTCCGCTTCGCGTTCGCGTCCTGTCAGAACTACACCCACGGCTACTACACCGCGCATGCCGCGCTCGCGAAGGAGGATCTCCACGCCGTCGTCTTTCTCGGCGACTACATCTATGAGGGTGACGCGCGCGGCGATCGGGTCCGCGACTACCCACGGCGCGGCTGGGCCTTCTCGCTGGCGGATTACCGCGACCGCTATGCGACGTACAAGGCGGACAAGGACCTCCAGGCGGCCCACGCGGCGTTCCCCTGGATCGTCACCTGGGACGACCACGAGGTCGAGAACAACTACGCCGGTGGCATCGACCTTGCCGATCCCAAGAACAAGCAGGCGCTCTTCGAGCGGACCAATGCCTATCAGGCGTTCTACGAGCACATGCCGGTGCGCGTCGCCCGCCCCGCCGGCCCGTCATTGAAGCTCTACCGGAGCCTCGCGTTCGGTGACCTTGTGACGTTTCAGGTACTCGATACGCGCCAGTACCGATCGCCCGAGATCCTGCTCTGCGCTGACACTGACGTGACGCCCTCGGGCTACTGTCCCGCAAGCCTGGATCCTGCCCGCACGATCCTCGGCGCCGAGCAGCGGAGCTGGCTGCTGGGTGAGCTCGCGAGCTCGAAGGCCGTCTGGAACCTTGTCACGCAGTCGGTCCGCTTCGCGCAGCAGGACTCGAGCCCCGATCCGGTGAAACACCGCTTCGACGGCGTCGACAACTGGATGGGCTACGTGGCGGACCAGCGCGCGCTCATCGAGCAGTTCACGAAGACCCGCAATGCCGTCGTCCTGTCGGGCGACAGCCATCTCTCCTTCGTCTACGACATCAAGCGGGACTTCTCCGATCCGGCGTCGCCGACCGTGGCGACGGAGCTGCTCGGTACGTCGATCAGCAGCGACGGGGATGCCTTCATCCCTGCGACGCAGTTCGACGGCTCCTCCAAGAACCCACAGCTGCACTTCTTCGACAACCACCGCGGCTACGTTCGGTGCTCGGTCGAGCGGGCTCGTCTCACCGCCGACTTCCGGTCGGTCTCGACGGTCCGGGAGCCGACCGCGAGCGTCAGCACCATCGCGACCTTCGTCATCGACGATGGCACGCCCGGCGCGCACCGCAGGTAGGTCGATGTCCGCATCGGACCTGTCCACCTTCACGTCGGCGCTCGCGCACGAGCTGGGCGCGCTCCTCCGCGAGCGGTCCCATGGTGCGGCCACCGGGGTCGAGACGAAGTCGACCCGTACGGATCTGGTCTCGGATGCGGATCGGGCCGCCGACCGGCTCGCGGTGATGCGGATCCGGGCGGCCTATCCGGAGGACAGCATCGTGTCCGAAGAGGGCGGCCGGGTCGAAGGCGCGTCGGGCCGGACCTGGTACGTCGACCCGCTCGACGGCACGATCAACTACCTCTACGGGATGCCGCACTGGTCGGTGAGCATCGCCTGCGTCGACGCGGTCGGTGGGCTCGCCGGCGTGGTCTACGACCCGGTCCGGGACGAGCTCTTCAGCGCGGGCCGCGGCGGCGGTGCGACGCTCGGCGCTGGGCGCCTCTCCGTCACCGCCGTTACGGATCCGGGTCTCGCGCTCGTCGCGACGGGCTTCAGCTACGACGCGCGCGAGCGCGCTGCGCAGGCGGCGGTGCTGGCGCGCGTCGCGGGTTCGGTGCGCGACATCCGCCGCGGCGGCTCAGCCGCGCTCGACCTCGCGTGGGTCGCGGCGGGCCGTCTGGACGCGTACTTCGAGGTCTCGCGCTCGCCATGGGACTCCGCGGCGGGGGAGCTGCTCGTCCGCGAGGCCGGCGGCCTGGTGACCTGGACCGAGCACACGGAGATCGTCGTGTCGGGCCGGCCGCTCCACGATCCGCTCATCGCGCTGCTTCGGGCGGCGCACGAGAACAGCAGGTAGACTCGATCTCGGAATGGCGCTCGATCAGAAGTCCCCGTCCGAGGTCCATCCGATCGATTTCGAAGAGGATGTCATCCAGCGCCGCCCCCTCACTACCCAGACGGGAATGGGCGGGCACGAGCCGCGCATGATCTCCGGCGTCCTCGCCGGGGACGACAACATCGTCTTCACGACCGTGAACATGCTCGTGAACTGGGCGCGCTCGCGGAGCCCGTGGCCCCTCGGCTACGGCCTCGCCTGCTGTGCGATCGAGATGATGGCGAGCGCCGCGTCGCACCACGACCTGGCGCGGTTCGGGGCCGAGGTATTCCGCTCCAGCCCCCGTCAGGCGGACGTGATGATCGTCGCGGGCACCGTGACCCACAAGATGGCCCCTCGCCTTCGCCGGCTGTACGAGCAGATGCCCGAGCCGAAGTGGGTGATCGCCATGGGGAACTGCGCGAGCTCGGGTGGCGAGTTCTGGGACAGCTACGCGACCCTCCAGGGCGTCGACACCGTGGTCCCGGTCGACGTCTACGTCCCAGGCTGCCCGCCCCGGCCCGAAGCGCTCACCGAGGGCGTGCTCCGGCTCCGCGAAAAGATCTTTAAGGGTGGTTGATGTGAGCGAAGACGGGCTTTGCCCGGCTGAGCGAACTCCTGGCTGTGGGCAGCTCGGCGCAGCCGAGATGCTTGAGCAGGGCGGTTGAGGACCTGACCACCGTCGATCGCGAAATAGCTGCCATCGAGGAAGCAGCCCGCATCAAGCTTCCGGTCATCGAGACCGACGAAGGCCTCGAGACCGAGGAGCTCATCCTCAACATGGGGCCGCAGCACCCGTCGACGCACGGCGTCCTCCGGCTCGTGCTGAAGCTCCAGGGCGAGAAGATCATCGAATGCATCCCGGTCATGGGCTACCTGCACCGCGGCCTCGAGAAGATCTTCGAGTGGCGGACCTTCCAGGGGGGCATCCGCTACGCCGACCAGGCCGACTATGTCTCCAACATGCTGAACGAGCATTGCTACGCCGGCGCGATGGAGGCCATCGCGAACATCGACATCCCACGCCGCGCCGAGTACATCCGCGTGATCGCCGACGAGATGTCGCGGTGCGCCTCGCACCTCGTGTGGCTCGGCACATATGGCCTCGACGTCGGCGCGACGACGCCGATGCTCTACTGCTTCCGCGATCGCGAAGAGATCCTCGACATGTTCGAGGAGCTCTGCGGCTCCCGGATGAACTTCAACTACTTCCGCCCGGGCGGCGTGCTCTATGACTTCCCTCCGGGGATGCTGTCGAAGCTCGAGCGGTTCCTCGACCGGTTCGCCGGGCATATCGAGCGCGACTACGTCGAGCTCTTCGAGACGAACGAGATCTTCCTCGAGCGGACGATCGGCGTCGGGAACATTCCCGCACCCATCGCGACGCAGTACGGCCTCACCGGCCCGATCCTCCGCGCCTCGGGCGTCGACTGGGATCTGCGAAGGGACCGCCCGTACTCCATCTACCCGGAGCTCAAGAGCCTGCAGTCGGTCACCGCCATCGAGGGCGACGCCTACGCCCGGTACAAGGTGCGCCTTGGCGAGCTGCGCCGGTCGGTCGAGATCATCCGCGAGTGCATCGCGAACCTGCCCGGCGGCGCCGTACGCGCGAGGCTCGGCCATGTGTGGAAGTGCCCGAAGGGCGAGGCGTACTACACGGTCGAGGGCGCGAAGGGCGAGGTCGGCATCTACATGATCTCGTCCGGCGGCTCGGCACCGAACCCGTTCCGCGCCAAGATGCGCGGGCCGTCATTCAATAACCTCCAGATCCTCCCATGGCTCCTGCAGGGGCGCCTCGTCGCCGACGCCGTCGCGATCATGGGCAGCATCGATATCGTGCTCGGGGACGTCGACCGATGAAGCAGGACGGCTGATGCTCGGACTCCTCAACGGCATGAAGCGGACCTTGAGCCACGTCTTCATGCGCAAGAGCGTCACGCGCAAGTACCCCTACGAGAAGCGCGAGCTCCCTGAGCGCAGCCGCGGGCTCATCGCGCTCCTGCTCGAGCCGGAGACGAGCATCTTCAAGTGCGAGTCGTGCCTCATGTGCGAGAAGGCCTGCCCGCCGCGCGCGATCTCGATCTCGTACACGTTCCGCAACGCGTTCCGGAAGCGTCCACCGATCGCGCCGCGCGCGTCGTACTACCGGATCCGGATGGTGCAGACCGCGCCGTACGGCGACCGCCGGCCGCTGTCTCCAGCCGTGCTCACGGTGCCCGCCGAGGCGGAGCGCGGGCTCGACCTCGGGCTGGTCGACAAGATCCTGCGCGACACGTCCGCGAGCGCTGACCGCCTCACACGCGTGCTCTACGCGACGAACGCGGCCTACGGCTACCTGCCGTGGAGCGCCGCGGAGCGCATCGCGGAGGTCTTTGGCCTCCAGATGACGCATCTCTACACGACCGCATCGCTGCTCTCGAACTTCAAGGGGGCGCCTCCCGGCCAGGGCACCGCGATCCCGCGCGGCGGCCGGCGGTACACCGGCAACGTCGCGATCGCCGGTCTGTGGCCGGAGCAGAGCCCCGCGCCATCGCACGACCGGCTGCACGAGCACGAGGTAACGCACCCGCTGGAGCCGGCCTTTGCCGACTAGCGCCCCGTATCGGATCCTCGACACCGACGTCAACGCCGCTCACGAGCGCGAGCGTGCGCGCACGATGGGCCCCGACGCGCTCATCGCGCTCATCGGGGCGAGCGGTCTTCGCGGCCGCGGTGGCGGCGGGTTCCCGCTCGCACAGAAGCTGGCCACGGCCCGCGCGGCCGCGGCGGGAGGCAGCGCCTACGTCGTCGCCAACGCGTACGACGCCGATCCGGGGAGCCCGCTGTCGCGCACCATCCTGTTGAAGAAGCCGGAGCTCGTCATCGAGGGCCTGGCCATCGCGGCGTCGGCCGTCGGGGCGACGAGCGGCTACGTCTATCTGCATCCGGAAGCCGTTGCGGCGCGTAAGGGCGTCGAGCGCGCGCTCGAGGCGGCGCGCGCTGGTCTCGGTGACCTCGTCATCGAGGTCGCGCTCGGCCCCGGGGGCTTCATGGGTGGCGAGGAGACCGCGCTGCTGGCGGTGCTCGAGTCGCGGCGCGCGATGGCCCGCCAGCGACCGCCATACCCCGCGATCCAGGGCCTGCTGCTCCGCCCGACCGTCATCTCGAGCGCCGAGACGCTCGCCGCGCTCCCGCTGATCGTCCGTGACGGCGCAGAGGCGTTCAGGCGAGTGGGCACGGCAGCATCGCCGGGCACGAAGCTCGTCTCCGTCACCGGCGCGGTCGCGTCCGCGGGCGTGTACGAGATCGCCTTCGGCGAGACGCTCGGTGAGATCGTCCAGCGTGCCGGTGGCGGGGCGGGGAAGCCGCTGAAGGGCCTGCACGTCGGCGGACCGACCGGCGGGATCCTCAACGCGACTCGCACCGATGTGGTCTTCGATTATGAAACGCTGCGCGTGGCGGGCACGCACCTCGGCTCGGCACAGGTCCGCGTCATCGGCGCGGACGTGTGCATCGTGAACGAGGCCGCGAAGCTCTTCGCCTACCTCGCGAAGGAGACCTGCGGGATCTGCGTCCCGTGCCGCGTCGGCACCAAGCGCGTGGGCGGGATCCTCGAGGGCATCTACTCGGACCTGGGCCGCGACGACGACCTCCCGTGGCTCGGTGAGCTCGCCGATCATCTCGACAAGTTCTCGCTCTGCGGCTTCGGCATCACGAGCGCGACGATCCTGCGGACGACGATGGGCGAGTTCGCCGATGATTACCGCGTGCACATCACCGAGCGCCGCTGCCCGACCGGCACCTGTGCGCCCGCCCGCGCGCGCCGCTACGAGACCATGGCGCAGCCATGAGCCTGCTCGAGAAGTACACCCAGCCGGCGGAGTCCCAGATCCCGACGGTGTCGCATCACGGCGAGATCCCGTCGGGCCAGCCGGTCTGCACGATCACCATCGACGGGCAGGAGGTCACCGCCGTCGTCGGCGAGTCGATCCTGCGCGCCGCGCAGCGTGCGGGCTTCAACGTCCCGACGCTCTGCGACGACGAGAAGCTCGCGCCTGCCGCCGCGTGCCGCATGTGTCTCGTGGACATCGAGGGCTACGACCGTCCGATGCCGAGCTGCCACCTGCCGGCAGAGGCGGGCATGAAGGTGACCGCGACGAGCGACGGCCTCTTCGAGATGCGCAAGCAGAACCTCGAGTACATCCTCTCGGACCACAACGCCTACTGCATGCCGCCCTGCCAGGTGGGCTGCCCGACGCACATCGACATCCCCGGGTACCTCGAGCTCATGGCCAAAGGGCAGCACGTCGAAGCGGCACGGCTCGTCAAGGAGGTCCTGCCGTTCCCATATGCGCTCGGTCTCGTGTGCCCAGCGCCCTGCCAGGAGGTCTGCCGCCGCGGCCTCGTCGAGGAGGAGATCGCCATCCGCCAGTGCCATGGATATGGCGGCGAACTGTCCCTTGAGATGGAGGTCGCCCCGACGCCGTTCCCGCAGGAGGTCGCGACCGGCAAGAAGGTCGCGGTCATTGGCGCAGGTCCGGCCGGCCTGACCTGCGCGTACTACACGGCGCTCAAGGGACACGCCGTAACGGTGTTCGACATGATGGAGAAGCAGGGCGGCATGCTCCGTTACGGCATCCCGGAGTACCGCCTGCCGAAGGTGAAGCTCGACAAGGAGCTGAACTCCGTCTGGCAGCTGCGCGATACCGAGTTCAAGGGCGGCCAGAAGCTCGGCCGCGACTTCACGATCGAGGACCTCTTCGCGAAGGGCTATGACGCGATCTTCATCGGCATCGGTGCGTGGACCAGCAACGAGCTGCGCATCCCCGGCGAGACCCTCCCGGGCGTCATCGAGGCCATCAACTACCTCCGCCAGAACGCGTCGGGTGACCCGGTGCCGGTCGGGCAGGGGAACAAGGTCGTCGTCCTCGGTGGCGGGTTCACGACGTTCGACTGCGCGCGCACGTCGCGCCGGCTTGGAGCGGACGTCACCGTCGTCTACCGCCGCGGCCGCAAGGAGATGGGCGCCCACTACACCGAGGTCGACGGCGCAGAGCACGAAGGCATCAAGCTCGAGTTCTTCGCCGCGCCGGTCCGGATCGTCGAGAAGAACGGCCGCGTTGGCGGCGTCGAGTTCCAGCGCATGGCGCTGGGCGACGCGGACGCGAGCGGCCGCCGCCGGCCGGTCCCGGTCGAAGGCTCCGAGTTCACCATCGAGTGCGACACCGTGATCCCGGCGATCGGGCAGTCGCCGGTCCTCGACTGGATGGAGACGACGCCCGGCATGCGTAAGACGCGTCGCGAGACCGTCGTCGCGAGCGGCGCGCTGATGACCGACCGCCCGGGCGTCTTCGCCGGCGGCGACGCGCAGATGGGTCCCGTCACCGTGATCCAGTGCGTCGCGCAGGGCAAGCTCGCGGCGAAGGCGATGGACCGCTACCTCGCCGGTCAGGACATGTCGGTCGTCGCCGAGGAGCTCCGGGCCGAGGAAGAGGTCCCCGAGCTCATCGACATCGTTCCATACAAGCCCGAGGAGCCGCAGGTGCGGATGCCGTTCCTGCCGTTCGCCGACCGCGCCAAGAGCTTCGAGCTCATCGAAAAGGGCTACGACAAGGCCGCTGCCGAAAAGGAGGCTTCGCGCTGCCTCCAGTGCGTGTGCCCCGACGTCGGACGCTGCCACCTCCAGCGGCTGTCGCTGGAGCACGGATTGACCGAGAACAGGTTCCACCGCGCCGAGCCGATCGAGTATCACGACTACGAGTACGACTTCAGTCACGACTTCATCCTTCGCGACCTGAACAAGTGCATCAACTGCACGCAGTGCGTGCGGATCTGTCGCGACGTCATCGGCGCCAACTGCTACGGACTCATGGGTGGGGGGTATGACTCCATCGTCACGACGCCATGGAACGTGTCGCTGAGCTACACCGACTGCGTCTCGTGCGGCGCGTGCGCCGAGACGTGCCCGACCGGCGCGCTCATGATGCGCGAGCGCGACCTGCAGACCTACGAGCTCGATGTCGTGCGCTGCATCTACTGCGGCGACTGCGTCGAGGTGTGCCCGCACGGTGCGCTTGGCGAGACCTCGAACTTCGAGCTCTCCACTTACCAGCGCTTCGGCGTGACGGTCCTCGCGAAGGAAGAGCTGGCGGCGGCCCGCAACTGGAAGCCGTCGGAGCACATTCCGCTCGCCGATGAGTCTCAGCGCAGCGCGGTCCGGCCGCCGGAGATCCGGCCGCCGGGACCGCCGCGTTGGAACGCGTAGCCCCGACCGACCGGCGTCTCGCCTGGGACGCCTGCCTTAACGTGCGCGACCTGGGCGGACTCACCTGCGGCGACTCAACGATCTTGCGCGGCCGGCTGGTCCGTTCATCGATGTTCGGAACGCTCACCACCGCGGGCCGCGAGTCGGTCCGCGCGCACGGCATCCGCACGGTCATCGATCTGCGCACGGACGACGAGCTCGCCGAAACCCCGAGCCCGTTCCGCGACGGGGTGACCTACCGCCACGCGCCGTTCACGTCCGCGCGGACGATGGGGCTGCATCGCGCGACCGTGGACGGAACGATGGCCCAGACGCTGCGCGATCTCGGAGCGCCCGATGGCGGCTTGACGGCCGTCATCGCCGCGATCGCCGAGTCCGAGCCCGGCATCCTGATCCACTGCCTCGCCGGCCGCGATCGCACCGGGATCATCGTCGCGGTCACGCTCGCCGCACTCGGTGTGCCCGATGAGGAGATCGTGGACGACTACGTGGCGAGCGACGTGGAGCTCGCCGAAGATTACGTGCGCTTCAAGACGAGGAACCCGGACCAGGCGACCGAGTTGGACGCGGCCGTCGGTCGGCGCGCGGAGACCATGGCCGAGCTGCTCAGGACGCTGCGAGACGCGTTCGGCGGCGCCCGGGCGTACCTCACAGCCGCGGGCGTGGCGCCCGAGCACATCGACGCGATCCGGGCGAAGCTACTCGCATGACCCTTCGCGACCGCCTCGTCGAGCGCATCCGCGCGCGCGGACCGATCACGTTCGCCGACTACATGGACGCCGCCCTCTACGACGAGAAGGACGGCTACTACACGACGAAGGCGTCCATCGGGTTCGACGGCGCGGACTTCCTCACGTCGCCCGAGCTCGGTCCGGCGTTCGGCCGCGCGCTCGCGCGCGCGGCGGTCGACTGCTGGGCCGCGATCGGAAAACCGGCGCTATGGGATGTGGTCGAGGCGGGCGCCGGACGGGGGATCCTCATGCGGGACCTCCTCGACGCGCTGACCAAGGAGCGCGCGGAGGCCGGCCGCGGCGCGCGGCCCGCGATCGTCGAGGTCTCGCCGCGCCTTCGCGAGCAGCAGGCCCTTGCGCTCGAAGGCCGCAAGCTCCGTTGGGCATCGGTCGCGCGGACGCTCGCGCCGATCCGGGGCGTCGTGTTCGCGAACGAAGTGCTCGACGCGTTCCCGGTGCACGTGCTCATGCGCGCCGACGACGGTCTCCGCGAGGTCTACGTCGACGTGAAGGACGGGACGCTCGTCGAGACCCTGCGCGCGCCGAGCCACCCGGACCTGCGGTATCGCGTGCCGGACAGCTTGCCGGTGGGTGGCCGCTGGGAGGTGAGCCTTGGGGCGGAGAGCTGGATGGCACAGCTCGCGGCAGCGGTCGGCCAGGGCTACGTGATCGTCATCGACTACGGCGGCGAGGAGGCTGACCTCCTGACGCGTGCGGGCGCCGGCACCCTTCGGGGATTCTCGCGGCACCGCCTCGTCACCGACGCGCTCGCCGCGCCGGGGGAGCATGACCTGACCGCGAGCGTGAATTTCACGGCCATCCGGCGAGCGGCGGAGGGAGCGGGCTTGACCCTGGCGGGTGTAACGACGCAGCGGGATGCGCTCATCGGGCTCGGGGTCCGCGAGGCCTATGGCCGCCCGACCGACCCGCTCGACCAGCTGCGCGCGGCGAGCAAACGCTCTGCGATCGACGTGCTCCTGGAGCCGAACGGGCTGGGAGCGTACGCGGTGCTGTGCTTCGCGAAGGACGCGCCGGTGGACGGATTGCGCCTGCTGGCTCGCTAGAATTTCCAGATGCGGATCCGTGTGGGTTGCGAGTTCGTCTGGGAAACGACAGCGCCGGTCCCGACGCTGATGCTCGTGCGCCCGCGCGCCGACGCCGATCACGTGCTCGTCTACGAGTCGAGCTGGACCGAGCCCGAGCTCGAGATCCACGAATACCAGGATCTCTACGGAAACAATTGCTGGCGGCTCGTCGCGCCGGTCGGCACCTCGACGATCCGCTACGACGCCGTCGTCGAGATCCCCGAGACGCCTGATCCGGTCGTTCCCGACGCGACGTTGCATGCGGTCGAGGACCTGCCCGATGACGCGCTCGTGTTCACGCTCCCCAGCCGCTACGTCGAGTCGGACAAGCTTCTCGATGTCGCCTGGGATCTCTTCGGCCGGACGCCTCCGACCTGGGAGCGGATCCAGGCGATCTGCGACTGGGTGCACACGCACATCGAGTTCAAGAACGGCTCGTCGACGCCTGCGACCACCGCGTGGGACATCTACCAGCAGCGCGCCGGCGTGTGCCGCGACTTCGCGCTCCTCTCGGTCGCGCTCTGCCGGGCGATGAACATCCCCGCCCGCTACACGTTCGGCTACCTGCCGGATATCGCGATCGAGCCGCCCGACGTTCCGATGGACTTCCACACGTGGTTCGAGGCGTACGTCGGCGGCCGCTGGTACACGTTCGACGCGCGCCACAACACGCCCCGCGTCGGGCGGGTCGTCATCGGTCGCGGCCGTGACGCCGTCGACTGCGCGCTCTCCACGTCGTATGGCAGCGCGAAGCTCGCGAAGTTCACGGTGTGGTCGGACGAGATCACCGCGGAGCGGCCCGGCGGTCCGCCCGCCGAGGAGGACGCGGATTCCGCCGAGGCCGCTGCGCGGGCGAAGCCCTGAACGGCCGGCCCGACTGGTCTCGGGTCGAGCACGCCGTCTACCGGGTCCGCCAGCACTATCGGTATACGTACACCGGCCCGGTGTGGGACCTGCATCAGCGGCTCGTCATGATCCCGCGCGACCGCCACGGCGACCAGGTGCTGTTGCAGCACGACCTCGCCGTGCGCGGCACGGAAGGCGACCACCGGACCAGCTGGGAGCGCGACCAGTTCGGCAACCGCGTCGCGCGCGTTATCGCGAACCGAGTCCCGCAGGCCGTCGACTTCGAGGCCACGTTCCGGCTCGAGCGCGACGTCAATGTCCCGATCGCCGATGCGCCGTGGCGGAGTGACGCCGAACGCCTCGAGTACCTGCGACCGACCGCCCTCACGGCGCCGGACAAGCGGCTCATCGATGCGGCGCTCGGGATCGCCCACTCTTCCGCCGACGCCCGCGAGCGGGCGGAGCGCGCGAGCGCATGGACCGCGACGGCCATCGCCTACCAGTTCGGCATCACCGGCTACAGCACGCCCGCCGCGATGGCCCTCCATCTGGGCAAGGGCGTGTGCCAGGACTACGCGCACATCCTCCTGGCGCTCCTGCGGCTGCTCAACGTGCCGGCGCGGTATGTATCCGGCCACCTCATCGGCGAAGGGGCGCCGCACGCGTGGGTCGAGGCGTTCATCGAGCGCGGTCCCGGCGACGTCGAGGTCATCGGCTATGACCCGACGCACGCGCGGCGGGTCCGGCTCGACTACCTGACCGTCGCCGTCGGCCGCGACTTCGCCGACGTGTCGCCGACCTCCGGCCGATACGGCGGCCCCGCGCTCGGGAAGCTCGCCGCGTCGAAGCAGGCGGAGATCGTCGAGGTCCGCTACGCGGGCTCGAAAGAGGCGGTCGCGTGACGGTGGAGCAGCGCCCCGCGGTACCGACCTACGACCCCGGGATCTTCTGGGACGAGATGTTCGAGTCTCCCGGACGCGTGCGGCCGCACTACGTCGAGCTCGCGCGCCGGCTCGCGACCCTCGAGCCCGGCGACGTGGCACGCCGGCAGCGCGCGGCGGAGCTGTCGTTCCAGGCGCGGGGCATCACCTTCGCGGTGAACCAGGACCCCGGCGGCGCGGAGAAGACGATGCCGTTCGACCTCATCCCGCGCGTCGTGCTGCCGGATGAATGGGCCCGGATCGAGCGCGGGCTCGAGCAGCGCGTTCGCGCGCTCAACCTCTTCCTGCACGACGTCTATCACGAGCAGCGGATCCTCCGGACGAACCTCATCCCGGCGGAGCTCGTGCTCGGCGCTCGCGGCTACCGCCGTGAATTCCAGGGCGTCGACGTCCCGCTCGGCGTCTACACACACGTCGTCGGCAGCGACCTCGTCAGGGACGGCAACGGCACCTGGTTCGTGCTCGAGGACAACCTCCGCGTGCCGTCCGGAGTCTCCTACGTCGTCGAGAACCGCCGTGTCCTGAAGCGCGTCTGGCCGCAGCTCTTTGCCGATTACCGCGTCCGTCCGGTCGAGGGCTATCCGCAGGACCTGCTCGAGGTCCTCCGAGCCGTGTCGCCCGCCTCGGATGATCCGACGGTCGTCCTGCTGACGCCCGGCGTGCACAACTCGGCGTTCTTCGAGCACGCCTTCCTCGCCAAATCGATGGGAATAGATATGGTCGAGGGGACAGATCTGTTCGTCGACGATGCCGCTGTCTACATGCGCACGACCCGCGGCCGCCGGCGCGTTGACGTCATCTACCGCCGCGTCGACGACGACTACCTGGATCCGTTGGCGTTCCGCGAGGACACGCTCCTCGGAGTGCCGGGGCTCCTTGCGACGAACCGGATGGGCCGCATCACGCTGGCCAACGCGATCGGGACCGGGGTCGCGGACGACAAGGCGATCTACGCGTACGTGCCGACGATCATCAAGTACTACCTGGGCGAGGATGAGATCCTGCCGAACGTGAAGACCTACGTCGCCGACGACCCGACCGAGCGCGCCTACATCCTTGAGCACCTCCATGACCTGGTCGTGAAGTCGGTGAACGAGAGCGGCGGGTACGGGATGCTCATCGGGCCGCACGCGCCGCGGAAGGACATCGACGAATACCGGGCTCGGGTGGCTGCGAACCCGCGGGGCTACATCGCGCAGCCGACGCTCGCACTGTCCCGCCACCCCACCTGGAGCGTCGATCATCTCGAGGGCCGGCACATCGACCTCCGGCCATTCGTGCTCTTCGGGCGTGAGGTCAAGGTCACGCCGGGCGGCCTGACGCGTGTCGCGCTCCGCAGCGGATCCCTCGTCGTGAACAGCTCGCAGGGCGGCGGCGCGAAGGACACCTGGGTCCTGGAGAACGACTGATGCTGTGCCGTGTCGCCGAGGATCTGTACTGGATGAGCCGCTACGTCGAGCGCGGCATCGCGGTATCGCGGCTCATCGACGTGACCCGCCACCTCGAGCTTGACGCCGGCACCGAGGACTTCTGGGCGCCGCTCGTCGGCGCGATCGACCTTGACAGCGACGACGTGCGTTTCTACCTCACGAGCGACGTCATGAATCCGGACTCGCTCGTATCGTGCGCGCGCCAGGCGCGCACGCTCGCGCGCGGCATCCGCGAGAGCATCTCGAGCGAGATGTGGGAGGAGCTGAACACCCTGCACGTCGCGCTCGCGACGCCGGCGACGAGCCGGCAGATGCGGAATGAAGCGGGCTCCTTCGCGCGCGCGGTCCGCGACCGTCTCGCGTCGTTCCAGGGTCTCGCCGAATCGACGCTCGCGCGCGACGAGGAGTGGCAGTTCATTCGTCTCGGCACGCACCTCGAGCGCGCCGACGGCGTCGCCCGCCTCCTCAACCGCCAGGCGCACCTGCTGACCCGACCGGTCGACGGCGGCGATCCGACCGGACCGGACACGGTCCGCTGGCTCGCCGTGCTCCGGACCTGCGGTTCGGCTGAGGCCTACGCCCGCTACTACTCGCTCCGTGTCGAGCCGGCGCGGCTGCTCGAGTTTCTGCTGCTCAACCCGATCTTCCCGCAGTCGGTCCGGTTCGCGCTCGTACAAGCGTGCGAGGCGCTCGAGGCGATCAGTGCGCTGCGTGTCGCTGCCGGCAACGATCCCGGCCCTGCGATCCGGACGCTCGGCAAGGCCCGCGCGCAGGTCGAGCTGACCGCCATCGACGAGGTCTTCGATCGCGGCCTCGAGGCGTTCCTCGGCGCGATCCAGCTCCTCATCGCGCAGGCGTCCGACGAGCTCTCGGCGACGTACCTGCGCGACCAGCCCGCACCCGGGCGGCTCGTCGGGGTCGCGCGGGCCGCCATGCTCATGGCCGCGCAGCAGCAACAGCAGTGAAGATCCGGGTCGAACACCGCACCGTGCTCGAGTACAGCGCCGACGTCGTCGAGAGCGTCATGGACGCGCGGCTCGGCCCGCGCACCGACGAGCATCAGCGCTGGGGCGCGTTCGATCTCCGGGTCGTGCCGAACGCGTCGATCCGGCGGTATGCCGACGGCTTCGGGAACACGGCGCACCTCGTCACCGTGGCCAAGCCGCACCGGACGATCGATGTGATCATGCGCGGCGAGATCGAGACCACGCTCGTTGATCCGTTCCAGCCGCCGCGTGCCCGGCCGACGGCGCTCGGGCCCGGCGACACGGCCGACTACCTGGGCGGCTCGCCGCTGATCCCGCGCGCGCCGGAGCTCGCGACGATCGCCGCACCGTTCGTCGTGGATGGGGAAGCGCCATTCGAGACGGTCCAGAAGCTCATGCACGTTGTCTTCGAGCGATTCGAGTATCGCAGCGACGTGACGACCGTCGCGTCGACCGTGACCGAGATCCTCTCGCACCGGACAGGTGTCTGCCAGGACTTCGCGCACGTCCTCATCGGTCTGTGCCGCGCGATCCGCATCCCTGCTCGCTACGTGAGCGGCTACATCCTCGCGGGTGCCGAGAACGATGCGCCGAAGCGCGGCACCGGCGCGTCACACGCCTGGATCGAAGCGTTCACGCCGACGCACGGCTGGCGGGGCTTCGATCCCACGAACGACCTCATGGCGAGCGAGCATCACGTGAAGATGGCCGTGGGCCGCGACTATCACGACGTGCCGCCGACCCGCGGCACCTTCCGCGGCGTCGCCGACGAGGAGCTCGCGGTCTCGGTCAAGACGAGGGCCGCTGGCGCGCTGGGAGCGCCGGAGCGATAAACTGGGCTCCCCGCGCGTGCATGGGGCTCTTAGCTCAGTTGGTTAGAGCGCAGCGTTGACATCGCTGAGGTCACTGGTTCGAGCCCAGTAGAGCCCAC
>JBBRQB010000010.1:0-55461 GCA_038227105.1 Candidatus Limnocylindria bacterium
CCTCGCTTTCGAATGCGCGTCACCCGGCGAGGTCGACGCGGTCCACGCGACGGTCACCGCGGCCGGCCACCCATCGAAGACCGCGCCGTGGGATGCGTTCTGGGGCCAGCGCTACGCGCAGGTCGTCGATCCCGACGGCAACGTCGTGGATCTCTTCGCGCCGCTGCCCTGAACCGCGAGGATGACGCGGCCTAGGTAGGCTCGGCCCAGCCCGCGAGTGCGCCGGAGTCCGACAGCGCCTCCGCCACCGACCCGAAGAGCGCGACGTCCTCATCGCCGAACGCGTCGCGGTGCTCGCTGTCGATCTGCATGACCCCGATGACCGTCCCGCCCGCCGTCAGCGGCGCGCAGAGGTACGAGCGGATGAGGCGGTTCGTGCCGACACTCCGGCTCGCGGCCGCCGGACCGACCGGCAGCTCGAGATCGAGATCGGGGTTATAGATCGGGCGGCCAGTCTTCACGACGTTCCCGGCGATGCCCTCGCCGCGGCGCAGCTTCACCTTCCGCGCCGCCTCGTCGATCTGTCCGAACGCGGCCACGATCTCGAGCTCGTCGGCCGCGTTGAGGCGCGCGATCGAGCCGCCCTTGAACTGGAACGCGCCGGCCAGCCACCCGAGCGTCCACGCGAGCAGCTGCCGCGGGTCGGTGGAGCTACGGAACTGCTCCTCAAGCGCCGACGTGAATGTCTGGGCGGTCATACGAGCGCGAATACGGTGATGGACTGGGCCTTTCCCTTCACCGTCGCATCACCGAGCAAGCGTACCTGCACGGCATCCCCGAGCTCACGCGCGACGTCCGCGGACACCACCGCGTCCACCCCGAGCTCCTTGCAGAGCGACTCCATTCGCGAGGCGAGATTCACGGTGTCGCCCATCGCGGTGTAGTCCGAGCGCTCGGGAAGGCCGATGGCGCCGAGCACGACCTCGCCGACGTGCATGCCGACCCCGTGCTTGAGGACCGGAATGCCGGCGGCGGTGCGCTCGCTGTTGAGCACGGCGATCGCGTCTCGCATATCGAGGGCCGCACCAGCGGCCGCGCGCGCACCGGTCGGGGCGTCGCTCATCGCGCCAAAGATCGCCATCAGCCCATCACCCGTGAACTTGTCGATGATGCCGCCTCGGTCGACGACCGCGCGTGCCATCGTGCGCAGGTACGCGTTCACGATGGCGACGACGCTCTCGGGATCGAGCGTGTCCGCGAGCGCGGTCGAGCCCCGAAGGTCGGTGAACATCACGGTCACGACGCGGCGGTCACCTGCCAGGCGCAGGGTGTCGCCCTGGATGACGCGCTCGACCACGTTCGGCGGAAGGAAGCGCTCGAGGCCGCGGCGGCGATCGAGCTCGACGAACAGCGCGACGAGCGCGATCGCGACCGCCGCGAGCATCAGCCCGTGGTACTCCCACCACGCGAGCGTCCAGAGCTGCCCGAGGGTCATCGAGATCTGCGTCTGCGCGAGGAGCACGTACGAGGCGACGAGGGCGCCCTGCAACGGAAGCCGCGAGCGGACGTACTCCTGCCCCTGCCGGAAGGCCGCGAACAGGAAGAGCCCGATCGCGACGACGCCGGGGAACAGGATGACGAGGTCGGCCGTACCGAGGCCGTTGTTCGTCGCGTTCCCGGCGTAGCCGCCGAAGCCGCCTGTCGCCGACGGCAGGATGGTCCGCATGATGGTGCCGATGGCCGCCGGCGAGGCGAGCGCGATCGCCGCGTACCCAACGATCCCGCCAACGACGATGCCCGTGAGCGCCCGTGCCGGGATGGCACGCTCGAGTCGGTCGACAAGCGGCGTGTAGCGGACGGCGAAGAGGACGGCCGGCACGAGCAGCGCGAGCTGGGCCGAGAGCGCGATCACGGCGAGGGCATCGGCGCTGCTCCCGCGCAGGAGGATGCCCGGCGTGGCGAGGCCGTGCACCGCGAAGATGCCGCCGAGCGAGCCGAAGCCGAGCGCCACGAGCAGCGCGCGGTATTGCCGCAGCTGGAGCGCTGAGCGCGCCACGAGGACCGACGCGAAGAACGCCAACACGGCAACGTTCGTGGTGATGACGAAGTGCTCGACCGGGCTGGTGAGATCGAGGTTGGCTCGCGGGTTGTAGACCAGGTACGCGAATACGACGATCGGCGCGGTGACGCCGGCGATCGCGAGGGCACGCTTCACGCGCGAATCCTAGGCGGACTCTCCTCGACGCAGGCTGAGCGCGAACGCGGCGGGAATGACGATGAAGCCAACGGCGAACACCGCGACCCAGAGCAGGAGGGCCGTCGGGTTGCACGTGGTCTGCGCGGGGACACAGCCCTCGATGGAGCGCTGGCGCTCGATCAGGAGGAGCGGCAGGCTGGCCGGCGCAGCGACGACCGATGCCGTGACGAACGCGGTCGCGACCGCCGGGAACGAACGCGTGATCGATCCGGCACGCGGGTCGATCCGGCGGGCGGACCACGCAGCCCACGACGTCGCGACCAGGCTGGTCACGGCGGCTGCATGGATGGACCAGCCTCGGAGGCCCCACAGCTCCCACGCGGTGAGCGCGGCCCAGTACGCGAGCTTGATCGTGGTCATGCGGCCGACGAGAAGATTGAGCGTGCGGAGGTGCGGGCGGGGACGCGGAGGGCCGTCTAGCGGTAGTTGGTCCACCACTTCTGGAGGAAATACAGGGTGGCGATGAGGATGAACGTCGTCACCGCGACCATGTAGAACTCGTTGGCCTCGCCGATCTCAGTGATCACGCTCGCCCTCCTACTTCAGGCTCTCGAGGTACGCGACGACCGCCTTGATCTGGTCGGGGTCGAGCTGACCACCCTCGGCCTTGGCGAACACCGGCATGATGATCCCGGGCTTGACCTTCGGCGCGTGCGAGACCCAATCGATGAGCCACTGGTCGCCGGCGCCCCCAGCGGCCTTGGCGGCCTTGTTCTCGGAGTTGAGCGGCCCCTCGGCGCCGTACTTGCCCAGGTTCGGCGCCTGCGGGATCGGCGAGTTCGTGCCCGGCGTGAAGCTGTGGCACGTCGCGCAGCTCGCCTGGGTGATCGATTTTCCGAGCGCGACCGGGTCGCCGCCCGAGACCTGCCCCTGCGGCGGGTTCGGCACATCCGATAACCCGAGCTCGCGGCGCACGGTCACGATGTCGGCCCACTCGCTGTCAGGCGCATGCTCGATGAAGGCGATGAGCTGGCGGATCTGCTCGTCGTTGAGCGAGCCACCGTCCTGTGGGCCCCACGCGGGCATGGAGATACCGGGGGGCGGCTTCGACCGGCCGCGGTGGATCGTGAGGTCGAGCAGCGAATCGACCTGCGCGAGCTTGGCTGGATCGTCTTTGATGTTGTCGTATTTGAAGTCCGGCTTGTTCAGCGGCAGGCCGACGCCGACGTCGCCCTTGCCATCCTTGCCATGGCAGTCGAAGCAGAGGTTCGCGTAGAGGTTCCGGCCACGCACGACGAGGGCCTCGAGCTGGTGCTCCTCGGCGACCTTGTCCCGCCAGGTGCCGCTGCTCGCGTCGGCGCGAACCACGAGGAGCGTGAACAGGTACGCGCCGATGAGCGCGAACACGCTGAAGAGCATGAATGCGCCGAGGACGATCTTCTTATCGAGGTTGCCGGCGATCTCGAGCGGATCTGGGGACATCGGGATCGGGGCGACGTAGTACGGCGTCGGCTGCTCGATCGTCTGCCCCGCTCCGTAGTGCTGGCGGATGAGCTCGATGCCTTCGACCGGCTTCTCCCCGGGCTCCATGTCGTTCTGGTGCTTGATGAGGAAACCGAAGAAGCCCAGCAGACCGACGAACAGGAGGACGCTGGCTGCCGCAAAGACAATGTTGGTGTCGATGGTCATGCCGTGACCTCGATCACCGACGGGTCCCACTCATTCTTCTGGCGGTCGATGACGTTCAGCGGGTTGGTGTCGACAACGAGCGTGCCGCTCTGGTCGATGATGTGGAACAGCTGCAACGGCTTGGGCGCGGGTCCGCCCTCCACCACGGCCGTGAGCTTGTTGTAGATCGAGCCGTGGCAGGGGCAGTGGAACCGGTTCTCGCTCGGCACGTACGGGACGGCGCACCCGAGGTGGGTGCACTTGCGGTAGGCGGCGATGATCCCGCCCTGCGGATGCATCAGGAAGAACCGGCCCTGGGTGTTGAGGATCGGTGCGTCCTGCGTCGAGGCGACCTGCGCGAGAAGCGAGTCCTTCGAGCCGATCGGGACCTTTGCGCCGAGCCCGACGATCTTGTTCGGCTTGAGGAACGGGTAGAGGATCGCGCTGATCTCGCCGACCGCCAGGAGCGTCCCGCCAAGGAAGCCCAGGCGCAGGAGCTGCCGGCGCTTGATGCGGCCAAGCAGGCCGGTGTGTGTCGTCGCGACGTCGTCCTGCGGTCGGATCACGGGGCGTAGCACTGGTGCGTCGATGGCAGCGCCCACGGCGGGTACATGTTCATACCGGGCCCGCGCATGGACGTACCCACGATCGTCAGCACCAGGAACACGCAGACGAAGCCCGTCCAGACGGCGATCATCCAGTCCCGGGTATTGCCCTTGAACACGATCTTCACCAGGACGACCAGCAGGATCGAGAATGCGATCATCGTCGTGATCGGGATGATGTAGTCGGGGAACAGCTGCTTACCGCCGGGGAAGTTCGCGCTCGCGAACTCGATGTAGCCGTTGTCCTTCAGGATCTTGTCGAACACGATCAGCGAGAACGTGACCAGCGTGGCGTAGACCGCCGCGAAGTACGTGACGCGCAGGCCGCGCTTCGACGTGAACCAGATGCCGACGCCCTCGCGCGACCGGTCGATGTACGGGATACCCATCATGAAGACGATCCAGATGGTCGGGACGATCACCCCGGCGAGGCCCTTGTCCATATGGAGCAGCAGCTCCTGCAGGTTGAGCAGGTACCACGGCGCCTTCGACGGGTTCGGCGTGCAGTCCGGCGTGCTGTGGTCCTGCAGCGGCGCGTTGAACGCGGCCGAGATGATGAACAGGCCGATGAACCACAGCATCGCCGCGATGAACTCGATGACCAGGAGGTGCGGCCAGACCATCGCGGTGTCCTCGACGCGCTTGTCCACGCGGACGACCGAGTCCTGGCGGACGAACGCGAGAAGCCGGAGACGCTTCTCCTGGCCCGAGAACGGCTGCGGCCCGCGTGGCGTCGTCATCGACTACAGCGGTCCGCTGATCCCGCCGTCTTTGCGGATGCGCCAGAAGTGGATGGCGATGAGGAAGCCGGCCGCGAGGGGCAGGGCAACGACGTGCAGTACGTAGAACCGCAACAGCGCGTTCGCGCCGAGCTGGTAGCCACCGAAGAGCACGAACGCGACCTCGTTGCCGACGAACGGCGTGGCCTGCGCGATGTTGTAACCGACCGTGACCGCCCAGAACGCGAGCTGGTCCCACGGGAGCAGGTAGCCGGTGTAGCTCAGCAAGAGCGTCAGCACGAAGAGCAGCGTGCCGACGACCCAGTTGAACTCGCGCGGCGGCTTGTATGAGCCGGTGTAGAAGACCCGGATCATGTGAAGGAAGACCGTGATGACCATGCCATGCGCGGCCCAGCGGTGCATGTTGCGGAGGATCTGGCCGAAGACGACGACGGTCTCGAGGTCCTTGATGTCGGTGTAGGCCTCGCCGACCGACGGGTGGTAATAGAACATCAGCAACGTCCCGGTCAGCGTGAGGACCAGGAACAGGAAGAACGACAGCCCGCCCATGCACCACGTGTAGGGGATGGCGAGCGCGTGGCGGCGCACCTTCACCGGGTGGAGGTGCAGGAACACGTTCGTGAACACGGCGAGCGACTGGTTCTTGCGGGAGTCGGGGTAGCCGTGACGGAACAAGGACTTCCAGACCGAACCGGCCTTCACGCGGCGCCAGACCTCGGCCGGCATTTCCAGCATCAGTTGACCTTCACTCTGTCGCGCGTCTCCACATCAGAGCCCTTTCCGTTGGTGTGGGGATGGCCGTTGCCGTTGTGCCCGTTGAGCTGCTTGTAGCTGGCGGCAACGACGGGATCGTACATGGGAAGCGGCCTGATCGACTTGCGGCCACCCACCGTCAGGTCGAGGTGGATCTCGTCGTCGATCGATTCCTTCGGCAAGACCTTCCCGACGCTCGGCGTCACGGCGCCGTAGCGGTTCATCGTGATGGCATCGGTGGGGCACCGGATGATGCAGAGCGCGCAGCGGATGCACGCCGTCTCATCCAGGAAGAACGCGACGCCCTGCTGCCACTTCTTGGCCTCGGCCACGCCCGGGATCGAGCCGTCGTCCACGACGTCGGCCATGTCCACCATGTGGATCACATCCATCGGGCACACGTCGACGCAGCCGCCGCAGATGATGCACAGCTCGCCGACGATCTCGATGTTGAAGTTGCACTTGAGGCAGCGGTCGGACTCCGCCACGGCCTGGGCGTTCTCGTAGCCGCGATTGACTTCGAGGAAGAGACCGCGCCGCTCGCTCTTCGCGAGCTTTGGCATCTCCTGACGGGGGATGCGGTCGTAGTCGACGGACATGTTGTGGAACTCGCGCGCGAGCTTGCCCTCGCCTGCGATCTGCCCAAGGTTGTCCGGCACGCTCGAGCGGCGGAGCGTGACGATCTCGTGGTACTCGGGAACGTTCACCGACGCGGCGATCGGGTCGAGGTACCGCGCGATCTGCTGCGCGGCGGAGCGTCCCTCGGCGACAGCCTCGATGATCGTGGTCGGGCCGGTCCGGTAATCGCCCGCGATGAAGATGGACTCGATCTCCGTCTGGTACGTCTCGGGGTCCACCTTCACGTCGCGCCAGCGCTTCACCCGGAACGGCTCGAAGTCGTTCATGAAGGAGCGGTCGGGCGCCTGGCCGAGCGCGAGAAGGACGGTGTCGCAGGGGATCTCGAACTCGGACCCCGGGATCGGCTCCGGCGCGCGGCGACCGCTCGCGTCCGGCGGCCCGAGACGGTTGCGGATGAACGTGACACCGCGGACGTGGCCGTTCTCCGTAAGGACCTCGACCGGCGACGCGAGGTAGACGAACTCCATGCCCTCGCGCGCGGTCTCGCCGAGCTCCTCTTCGTCGACGACCATCTCGTCGCGGCTGCGGCGGTACACGATGTAGATGTCCTCGGCGCCAAGCCGCCATGAGGTCGACGCGCAGTCCATCGCGGTGTAGCCACCGCCGAGGACCACGACGCGCTTCCCCACCTCGACCGGCCGGCCGCGGTACGCGCGCTCGAGGAACACGATGCCGGCCATGACGCCCTGGCTGTCCTCGCCCGGGATGCCGATGTACGTCGGCTCGAAGCAGCCGGCGGTGACGAGCACCGCGTCGAAGTGCTCGGTGAGGTCGCGCAGCTTGATGTCCTTGCCGACATACGTGGAGAGCTTGAGCTCGACGTTCTCATTCACGATGCCCGCGATGTCGCGGTCGATGACCTCGCGCGGGAGTCGGAATGGCGGCACGCCGGCAAGCGGGGTGCCGCCGGCCTGGTCGAGCGCGTCGTACACGGTGACGCCGAAGCCGAGCTTCGCGAGGTCGCTCGCGGCGCCGAGGCCGGCGCAGCCTGCACCAACGATCGCGACCTTCTTCGCCGGCGGCCCGTAGACCGGCGGCGCCGGCTGGCGGTAGGCCTGGCCGTCGACGGTCACGTTGTCGTGGGTCCAGTCGGACAGGAACTTCTTGACGTAGCGGATGGAGAGGGGCTTATCGACCTCTTTGCGGCGGCAGGCCGACTCGCACGGTGCGGCACACACGGAGCCGCAGATCGAGGCCATCGGGTTGGGGTCGAGCGCCAGCTCCCAGGCCTTCTCGAATTCGCCGGCTGCGGCAAGGTTCAGGTAGCCCCGGCAATTCGTCTTTACCGGGCAGGCTTCCTGGCAGGGAATGTTGTCCTGATACCAGGAGGGCCCGACCTCGACCACCTGGTAGAGCTCTCTCACGCCATAGTCATGCTACGGATGCGTAGTGGAGTGTCAAAAGCGCGGCCGATCGCCGAGCGCAAGACGCGCCTCGACGGGTCCGTGCAGGAGTTCGCCTGCGACGCCCTGCTCGTCGAGCCGGGAAAACGGGCCGTCATCCGTTACGAGCTGGACCGCGACTGGCAGGTCGGGGACCTGACCGTGCCGGACGGCGCGACCACCGTGGGCCACTTCTGGGCAGACCGGCCATACAACGTCTACCACTGGCTGAAGGATGGGCGCACGCTCGGCTACTACTTCAACGTCGGTCTGGTCGAGGAGATCAGCGACGCGCACGTGGCCTGGCGCGATCTCGTGATCGACGTGCTGGTGAAGCCGGACGGCACCATCGACGTCCTCGACGAAGACGAGCTGCCCGAGGATCTGCCCTCCGACGACCGCCGCACCATCGCTCAGGCTCTGGAGCAGATCATGACCAACCCGAAGCGCCTGGTGGCCGAGATCGACCGGGAATCACGGGCGGCGCTCTGATTTGACCCCGCGCCGGATCACCGAAGCATGGCGTAGGTGATCGTTACCGAGAACTGGCGGCACCACACGACGACCGAGCGCACCGAGCCAAGGTCGGTGCCGGCCGGGATCGGGTAGTTGAACGAACCGTTGGTGGCCTTGAGCCGGCCGAGATCGATGAACGTGCCGGGCGAGCCGTCGCTCCGATCGGAGAGGTAGACGTAGGTGTCGGGCGCGCCGGCGACGTCCACATTCTCGAACCGAAGCACCCGCGCGTCGCCGACCTTCACGATCCGGACAGTGCCGGTCCCGTAATCGGCCACCGAGATACGAACGAGCTCGCCGCTCACGAGGGTCAGGGGCGCATCCGGCGCGCCGCTCCGCGACGACCCGCCTGGCGCCGAGGGCAGGTCCTCGACCAGCGTGGAGCGGACAAGCTGAGGGACGATCACGAACGCCACGAGCGGGACAGCGACCGCCCCGAACAGAAGCAAGGATCCGATGATCGCGATCCGCCTGCGCTTCAACACAGCGACTCGAGATGCGCGAGAGCCGCGGTGAACTCGTGAGCCGGTCCCGCGAGGCCGATACGTAGCCGCTCCGACCGGCCGAACAGCGAGCCGGGCACGACAAGGACGCCGCGATCAGCCAGCTCGCTTTGGATCCGCGGCCCATCCGACACACCCGGAAACGCCGTGACGCCGGCTCGCGGCGGCGCGAGCGACAGCGAGGTCCGCCGACAGGCGGTCGCCCGGAGGGACTCGAGGTTCACGCGCGCGTTCCGGAGCGGCTGGGCCAGCAGCTCGTCGGCGTGCCGCAGCGCGATCTCGGCGAGGGCGGCCGACGGCGTCGGCGGCGATAGGGTCGTGTAATCGCGGCCGGCGGCGATCAGCGCTCGGATCTTTGGATCACCGGTGATGATCCACCCGATCCGCAGTCCGCCGAGGCCGAATGGCTTCGCGACGTCACCGACCACGACCGCGCGGTCGTAGCGTCCGCCGGCAGACGGAACAACAAGACCTGGAGCGAGCGCGAGATCGCGATAGACCTCATCCGACAGCAGCCAGATGCCACGCGGCGCCAGCAGCCCGACGAGCAGGTCGAGCTCGCGCGCGTCGACGATGCTGCCGGTCGGGCTGTTGGGCTGGGTAATGGCCACGAGCGTGGTGCGCGGTCCGATCCGGGCCGCCAGCTCGTCGAGCGATCCGACGAAGTCGTCCTCGGACCGCAGCAGCCACGACACGATGGTGGCGCCGCGCGCTCGCGCGAGTCCCGCGACGGCGCCGTACATCGGCTCCTGCACGATGACCTCGTCGCCTTCGGTCACGACCGCATCGATCACGAGGCGAAGCGCCTCGATCGCGCCGCAGGTGATCGTGACCTCCTCGCCGGGCCCGATCGACGATCGCGCCGCGACCATGGAGCGAAGGGAGCCGGCGCCGTCAGGTGAGCCGTACCCGAGCGAGACGGCGTCGAAGCGGTCGCGCTCGTCGGCGGACGCGACGGCGAGCAGGTCGCGCAGCGTGCGCGGGGGCGCGCCGGAGCTGGTGAGATCGATGCGACGGCTCCCCGCGTGCGACGCGAACCAACGCTCGAGCTCGAACGGCGGAACGGCGCGATGACTCACGCGACGGTGATCACGGTGTGGTGGTAGCCGGTCGAGCCGTCGGGGAACGAGTCGCGCTCGGCCGGATCCTGCAACGCACCCTCGCCGTCCGTCGCGCGGACGACCACATCGTGCTTTCCGGCCGTCGGGTCGGGCCAGGTGTGCGTGAACGGCATCCAATCGTCCTTCGGGAGGATCTTGCGGAGCGTCGTATCGGACCAGGTCTTGCCCCCATCGAAGCTGATCTCGACCTTGCTGATGCCCCGAGCTCCGGCGAAGGCGACGCCGCGGATGATCCCGAACGGCTTGCCCGCCGGAACGACGGTCTGCTCCTGGGGCGTGTCGAGCCGCGAGAAGGTGCGGACGAACGCGTCCTTGTTCCAGCCGCGCTGCGGCCAGTACCCGTTGTACGGCTGTGCCACCGGCTCGATCTTGGTCAGCCACTTCGGGTTCTTCACGCCGTATCGGCCGGACATGAGGACGCGCGCGGGGAACCCGTGCTCCTTCGGCAGCGGCTCGTCGTTGATCAGGTAGGCGACGATCGTCGACGGATCCATCGCCGCATCCATTTGGATGCTCTCGGTGTAGCCATCGGCCGAGCTGAACCGGATCTCGCGCGTGCCTGCCGGGATCCCCGCACGCTCGAGCAGATCGCGGAGCGGCGCACCCTTGAAGACCGCGGTCGAGATGAGGCTGCCGCCGACGATGTTGCTGATGCATTCGAGCGTTCGGGGGCCGCTGACCGCGGTCAGCGTACGCAGCTCGTCGTAGCCGATCGCGTACGGGCGCTGGCCGCCGACCTGCAGCCGCCAGCTCGCCGGACTGACAGACGGATCGTCGAGCCCGTTCTTGCTGATGACGTAGAAGTCCTTCGTCGTCGTGATCCCGGTGAGGCCGGCGAACGGATCGGCCGAAGGAGCTGCGGTCGCCCCTGCAGGAACCGCCGTCGCCGGCGCGGCCGTGGGTGGCTGGGTCGCGGCGACCGTCGGCCGAGTGCCACCGAGGCTCGCCGCTCTCACGATCCGGCCTCCGAGGTAGTTCGTGAGGTAGACCGCACCGAGCGCGCCCGCGCCGTAGAGCAGCGCACGCCGGCTCGGACCACCGGCACCGATCAGCGGCTGGGCCGCAGCGCGCGACCGGCCAAGCTCGAGCACCACGGCGAAGAGGACCCAGTAGCCGAGCGTCGCGAGAGCCGTCACGGCCGTCGTGTCCTCGCTCCCGCCGATGATGACGATGGGCAGGGTCACCGCAGCCAGCGCGATGACGATGATCGCAACGCGGCCGAGGCGCGGGAGCCGGTGGAGGAAACGTGCCGCACTCGCCCCCGCGACGGCGCCGAGCACGATCAGCCCGGCGGCGACGCCCACGATGAGCGACGGCCGCCCGTATTCCTGCAGCCGGTCGATGAGGTAGCCGAAGACACCGCCGGGGAGGATCAGTGTGAGCGCGTCGGCGGCGACATCGGGCAGGGCTTGGATCCCCGCGGCGAAGCGCAGGGCGAACATCAGCGCGACGACCACGGACATCGCCGCCGCGCCAAGCAGGATCCCGCGCTTCAGATCAGTGGTCTGCACCTTTGGTCATGGTCCCGGGACTCGATGACAGCCGCGTGACAGCGCCGGCCCGGGTCCCCGCGACCACCGCAAGCACGAGGACCGCGGACCAGAGTGCCAGCAGGAGACCAGTGGCACCGCCGGTCCCAAGGAGCGGAAAGATCCCGCTCAGATGCCCGCCGAGCGCTTTGTCGAACGTTCGGTCCACGAAAGGCGGGAGGCCGAAGCTGTCGTAGCGGATACCCGGGATGGCGACGTAGACCGCGGATACTGCGACGGTCAACGCCCCCAGCGCGACCGCGGCGGCCCGCCAGGGCCGCGCGGCGACACCCAGCGACAGGAGCACGACGATGAGCGGCGCCAGCGGTGCGAGGTACCGCGCCTGCGGCGAGACCCCGCCGGTCCAGTCCACCGCGCTCGCGAGCAAGAGGTACGGGATCGCAAGCAACGGGAGCACGACGCGGCGACGGATCGCCACGCCCGCACCCACGAACGCGAGCAACGCAACGGGCGCCGCTGGGAGCAGTCCGAAGGCGCGATCGACGAACAGGCCGAGGACCCCGAACGGGGTGGTCGTGGCATACGCCACGACGCTCGTGTCGGGGCGCGCGGTGAAGAACAGCAGGAAGCCGGCGTGCGGGAGCGGCACGCCGTAGACCGCGAGGTCGATCAGCGCGCTTCCGATGATCACGGCGAGCAGTGGCGCCGCGAGCGTCGCGCGAACGCGCCACGTCCTTCCCCATCCCAAGGCCAGGAGCAGCGCAAGCGCGAGTGGCCAGCCGCGCAAGTGCAGGAACGGCAGCGCCGCGATCCCCACCGCGCCGATCCAGAGCGGAGCGGCACCGACGAGCGCGGCGATCCCGGCCGCAACGGCCAGGGACATGACGCTGTCGGGGAAGAGCTGGCCGGAGTACGTGAGCGCAGGCACGGAGAGCCCGCCGAGGAGCGCACCTCGGAGTGCTGCGTGCGGTGAGACGAGCCGGCTCCCGGCGCGATGAGCGAGTGCCACCGCCGCGGCCATGGCAACGCCAACGCTCGCGACCGCGAGCGCCCGGCCCCCGATCGCGAACGGCAGCGCGAGCACGATCGAGAGCCCGAGATCGTGCAGCGGGAAGTGACCGGGCGCGCGCAGCGACGGCGAGCTCTGACTCGGCAGATCCGCGAGATGATCGCCCGGGTCGTATCCGGATGACGCGATCAGGGACCAGCGGCCATCGAGCGCGAAGCCTTCGCCGCGCAGGAGCGAGTCGGCCGCGATGAGGTAGTAGGGCTCGTCACCGGTCGGACCGACCCGGCGCGTCGTCCACACGCCGGCGGCCACGTAGAGGACCGCGAGCAGGACGAACAGCGCGCTCGAGGCGTGCCGGCTCACCAGCGGCGGTACAAAAGGAGCGCGCCGAGGAAGTCAATGCCGGCGAGCAGGCTGCCACGCGGCGATCCTGAGACCTTGCTGTGGCCACCGATCCGCGGCCCGTAGCGGACCGGCAGCACGACGATGCGCAGCCGGCGCCTCGCCGCCTTCGCGAGCATTTCGACGAGCCAGGCGTACCGCGTCGGTCGCATCTCGAGTCGCTCCAGCGCGTCGACCCGGATCGCGCGCAATGGTGCGATGTCGCCAAGACGCAGGCCATAGAGGACCCGCAAGAGTGCGAGGGTGAGGCCATTGCCGAGCCGTTGATGTACCGGCATCGCGAGTGTGCGGTCGCGCATCCCGAGCGCCAGATCGGCGCCATCGCGGACGAGCCCGGCCAGCCTGACCAGGTCCTCTGGTTCGAAGCTCCCGTCGCCGTCGATGAACGCGATGATCGGTGACCCGTGAGCGGCTGCCGCGCCGGCGTGGCAGGCCCACCCGTAGCCGCGCCCACGGGACGGGATCACCAGGGCGCCGGCGCTCCGTGCCTCGGACGCGGTCGCGTCGGCGCTCCCATCGTCGGCGACGATCACCACAGCGGCGCCCTGCGCGCGCACAGACCGGACGACCGCTCCGATCGCGGCGTCCTCGTTGCGCGCCGGGATGATGACCGTCGTGTCCGCGAGCTCGCCGATCACGCGGCGTCGAGGCGACGGAGCGCGGCGGCGGTCTCCCGCGCCCGGCGGAGACCGGCGCGATCCGCCCGCAGAAGCTCGAGCGAGGCTGCGTCATCCACGTCGTAGGCCTCTTCCAGGATGACGACGGTGATTCCCGCGGCACGCGCCCGATCGCGAGTCAGCGCGAACACCGCCGGCGTGCTCCAGGGCATCCCTGCGAACAGCGGCGGCGGCAGCGGCGCGGAGCAGCCGATCAGGTAGAAGCCACCGTCGCGCGATGGCCCAATGACGCACTCCGTGCCCGACTCGAGCGCCGCGAACGCGTCGCGCACGATCTGCGGATCGAGCGCGGGCGAGTCCGTGCCGATCAGGACGACGTGACGGGCACGCGTCTGTCCGGCCTCGAGCGCATGCGAGAGCCGCGTCCCAAATGACGCGCCCGGCTGCGGGATGAGCCGGGCGCCGGGGAACACGCTCGCGATGCGTTGCGCTGCAGACGGTGGCGCGAACGCGACGGTGATCGTGTCCGCGCCGCAGCGCGCGGCAAGGCTGGCAGTGTCGCGCAGGAACGCATGCGCGAGCGCCGTCGAGGCGCGAGCGCCGATGACCGCACCCAACCGCCGCTTCGCTCGACCGGCCCGAGGCCACTTCGCGAGCACGACGAGTCCGCGGCGGGCGCGCGCCATCAGGCGGCCCCGCGAAGCGGCACGGCAGCGAGCTCGCGGATGCCATCGGCGAAGGGCACCCGCGGTCCAAGCCCGAGCTCGCGATCGGCACGCTCCGAGGACGCGAAGACATGACGGACGTCGCCGACCCGATACTCCCCCGTCACGGTCGGCGCCTGTCCGCCAAGGGTCGCGGCGAGGACGGTCGCGAGCTCGAGGATCGTGCGCGGGGTACCGGAACCGACGTTGAACGCGCCGATCGCAGGCGGCCCCTGCTCGATGGCGCGCACGTTGGCGGCCGCGACGTCCCTGACGTGAACGAAATCCCGTCGCTGCGCGCCATCCTCGAACACCCGCGGCGCCTCCTCGGCGGCGATCTGACTGCGAAAGATGCTCGCGACGCCGGCGTACAACGTGTCACGCGGCGTTCGGGGGCCATAGACGTTGTGGTAACGGAGCGCCGTGACCGCGGGGCCGCCCTCTCGCATGGCGATGAACGCGAGATGCTCTTGGTGCACCTTCGTCGCCGCGTACACGCTCCGCGGATCCAATCGCGCGTCTTCAGTGATCGCGGTCGGCTCGAGCGGACCACCACAGCGGGGGCAGATAGGGTCGAAGCGTCCTGCGGCGAGATCGACTTCGCGGCGAGGCATCGGCCGTTGCGATCCGTCGGAGCCACAGCGGTAGCTCCCCTCCCCGTACACGACCATGCTGCTCGCCAGCACGAGCCGAGGCACCCGGCAGCGAAGTGCCGCTCGCAGCAGCTCGGCGGTCCCGACGTCGTTCGTGCGAGCGAACAGCGGACCGTCGAGCGTCCCGGCACCGAGCCCGACGATCGCCGCGTGGTGCGCGATCGCGTCGACCCCATCGAGCTCGCGCTCGAGCAGTACCTGATCGAGCACGTCCCCGTCGATGTATGTCGCGAGCGGGTTGAGATAGTCGGGACGTCCCGCGTGGGCGGCCGGCCAGAAGTTGTCGATCACCGTCACGTCGTGTCCGCGCGCGGCGAGCGCGTCGACGACGTGCGATCCGATGAAGCCCGCGCCGCCGGTCACGACGACCCGCTTTGAGGGTTCGCTCACGTCGGCAGGCTGAACCAGAAGCGTGTCCGGTCCGCGACCGACTCGGCGCCGACCTGACCTCCGCCGAGCTCGACGAGCCGCTTCACGATCGCGAGGCCGATACCGGCGCCGCCAAGCGCCTGGTCTCGCGACTTTTCGACGCGATAGAAGCGTTCAAAGACACGCGGCAGCTCGGTCGTGGGAATGCCCTGACCGCTGTTCGTCACACTGACCACGATGTCGGCCGGGCGACGAGCCGTCGCCACGATGACCCGACCGCCCTCCGGTGTGTACCGCACCGCGTTCTGCAGGAGGTTGGCGAGGACCTGAGCGAGATGATCCGGCTCGGCTCGCGCCCGCAGGCCGGCAGGCGCGTCCACGGTCATGGCGATCGACCGCCGCTCGAATGACGGCCGCGCGATCTCGACCGCGCTCGCGATCGCGCCGGCAAGATCGAGGTCGACGAGCGTGGGTGGTCCCGCCGCGAGGTCGCCGACAGCGAGGCTGTCGAGCGAGCGGGCCAGGCGCACGAGTCGATCCACCTCTTCATGGAGCGAGACGAAGGTGGCGCGTTCGGGGGCGATGACGTTGTCCCGAAGTGCTTCTAGATACCCTTGGAGGTTCGTGAGCGGCGTCCGCAGCTCGTGCGCGGCATTGGCGATGAACTCCTGACGGATCCGCTCCTGCTCACCGATCTCCGTCGCCATTTGATTGAAGGAATCGGCGAGCGACGCGATCTCCTCCGGACCCGCCCGATCGACGCGAACGGAGTAGTCGCCCACGGCGACCCGCCGCGCGGCCGCCCCGACCTCTCGGAGAGGGCGAGAGATCCGACGGGCGAGCGCCACGGAGAGCCCGATGCTCGCGGCGGCTGCGACGGCGAGGCTGCCGATGAAGAACCGGGTGACCGTCTCGTCGAACATGTCGTGCGCCGCGTTGACGGTGGAACCGTGCTCGACCATGAGGCGCTCGAAGGCCGACGCCGAGAAGGCGAGGACGCCGAGCGTGAGGATCGCGGCAACCGCGAACGCGACCGCGAGGGAGGCCACGGCGATCCGGCTCGCGATCCCGTTCACGGGCCGGGAGCCGTTCGGTAACCGGCGCCGCGCACGGTCGCGATGTAGCGCGGATGGTCGGCATCATCGCCGAGCTTTTCGCGAAGACGGCGGATGTAGACGTCGACGGTGCGCTCCATCACGTCGCCTTCGCCCCCGCCGTACAGGGCATCGAGGAGCGACTCGCGCGTCAGGATCCGTCCATCAGCCTCGACGAGCGTGAGGAGCAGCGTGAGCTCGCCGTGGGTGAGATCGAGGTGCTCATCGCCCCGACGGACCTCATGGCGGGAGGCATCGATGACCAGATCTCGGAATCGCACGGGCTCCAGAGGCAGGCTCTGCCGCGACCGCTCGGTGCGACGGAGGATCGCCTTTACCCGACTGACCAGCTCGGCAGGGGAGAACGGCTTCGCCACGTAGTCGTCGGCGCCCCCGTCCATTCCGAGGACGCGATCCGCGGCGGCTCCCCGGGCCGAGAGCATGAGGATCGGCACGTCGGACTCCTCGCGGACGATCCGGGTGATCGCGAGGCCGTCGATCGCCGGGAGCATGAGGTCCAGGACCACCAGGCGCGGGCGGCGATCGCGGAACGCCGCGAGCGCGGCCGGGCCATCGGAGGCCGTGGTGACCTCGAACCCCTCACGTTCCAGGTACGTCCGCACGAGCTGAACGATCTTGGCATCGTCATCGACGACGAGGATCGGGGAAGCGTCAGCAGCCACGGCAGCGAGCATCGTAGGCCGCGAAGCCTGCGCCCCCGGCATGACATTCCGATGACAGCTGCCGGCGGTAGAAGGCGGTGGTGGAACGGGGACCACGCGTGTACGTTCGCAGCGTGAAGGCCACGCTGCGCTGGCTGCTGACCGTCGTCATGGTCGGGACCGGCGTGAGCCACTTCGCAGACCCTGGCCCGTATGCGGCCATCGTGCCCACGATCCTGCCGTCGCCCGTGGTGTTGGTCTACGTGTCCGGGCTGTTCGAGGTGCTGGGCGGGCTGGGTCTGATCCCGTCGCGGACCCGCCGCTTCGCCGCATGGGGGCTCATCGCCCTCTACGTCGCGGTGTTCCCGGCGAACGTCAACATGGCGATCGATCGCGTTCCGCTCGGGACGCGGGACCTCCCGGAGTGGGCGCTCTATGCGCGCTTGCCCATCCAGGCGCTCCTGGTCGCATGGGCGTTCTGGTACACGCGGAAGGATCGTCCACTGCGGTGACCTCATTCCTCACCGGCGTGATCACCGGGCTCGCCGTGGCCATGCCGCCGGGCGCGGTCACCGGTCTCATCGTGCGCACCGGCCTGCAGCGCGGCTTTCGCGCAGCGCTCGCCGCAGGCTGGGGCACCGCGACGGTCGACGGCGTGTACTGCACGGTCGCGGTCCTCGCGGGCGCCGCGCTCGTCCCGCTCCTCGGCGCCGTCGAGGGACCACTCCGCATCGTCACCGGTCTCGTGCTTGTGGGTCTCGGGCTGTACGGCATCGCGCGCGCGCGCGACACGGCACCGAGCGACGCCCCGGTGGGGGCGCGCGACCTCATTGCGACGTACGTGCGCTTCATCGGGATCACGATGGTCAATCCCGCGACGCTCGCCTACTGTGCCGCCGTCGCGTTCGGCTTCTCGGGCTCCGTGCTCGGCGACGCGCGCGGTTTCATCATCGGGGTGTTCGCGGCGTCGCTCGGCTGGCACGCGGTGCTCGCGCTCATGAGCGGATCGCTGCACGGCCGACTCGGTCCACGCACGCGCGGCATCCTCACGGTGGTCGCGAACGGCGTGGTCGTCGCGCTCGGGGTGCGGATCCTCGTGCAGGTGCTCTCGGGGTAGCTCGGCTGCTCGCTGCTCCTTTCTATTGCCTCCCGACCTGGGAACGCGTTTCAGGCAGTGTGGCCAGCCAGCGTTCGGCATCACCGGGAGCGCGGAACCGGTGGACCTCGAGGTGGGCATAGCGGGGGTCGGCGAGCGCGACCGGCCAGTCGCGATGATGGCGGCGATACGCGCCCATGAGCCAGACGAACAGCGAATCCCGGGACAGATACGCATTGGAGAATCGCTCCCGGTTGCCCGTCCCCGGCCAGAGCTCCTCCTGGCTGCGGATCCGGCGATTCGTCCGCAGGAACAGCCGCCACAGCAGGACCCGCAGCGGCGGGTCGAGCCACAGGAACGTGTCGGCCCGTGACCACACCAGGTCGCGCGCGGCCGAATAGTTCCCGTCGATGACCCATGCCTCGCCGGCAGTGCGTTCGGCGACCCTCGCCCGGAATGCGCCGGGGTCGGGCTTCGTCCACTTCGGACCCCAGAACACCGCGTCGAGCTCGATGATCGGAAGGCCGACGCGGCGTGCGAGCAGGCGGGAGAAGGTCGTCTTGCCCGCACTCGTCTCACCGGCAACTACGACACGCCGCATGAGCGGACACAGTAGGCTCGACGACCCATGAAGCTCCACGAATTCCAGGCCAAGCAGGTGCTCGCGCGCGCGGGCATCGCCATCCCCGAAGGACGGACGGCCGCGACGCCCGAGGAGGCTGAGGCCGTCGCGACCGCGCTCGGGCTGCCCGTGGTCGTCAAGGCGCAGGTGCACGTCGGTGGGCGCGGGAAGGCCGGCGGCGTGAAGCTCGCGAAGACCGCGGCGGAGGCGAAGGCCCACGCGACGGCGATCCTCGGGATGGACATCAAGGGCCTGACGGTCCGGACTGTGTACGTGGAGCGCGCGGCGAAGATCGCGAAGGAGCTCTACCTCGGCATCACGATCGACCGCGACAAGCGGCGCGCGGTCGTCATGCTCTCGACCGTCGGCGGCATGGACATCGAAGAGGTCGCGGAGTCCCAGCCGGAGAGGATCGCGCGCGCCTGGCCCGAGCCGCTCCTCGGCCTGCGCGGCTACGCGGCGCGCGCGCTCTGCTTCGAGGCGGGCGTGCCCGAGGTGCAGCGCGAGGCCGTCGCGGCGATGGCGCAAAAGCTCTACGACGTGTTCCGCTCGACCGACGCGATGACGATCGAGATCAACCCGCTGTTCATCCAGGAGGATGGCTCCGTCGTCGCCGGCGACGCGAAGCTCGAGGTCGACGACAACGCCCTGTACCGTCAGCCGGAGCTCGCGGCATACAAGGAGATCGCGCCCGACGAGGTCCAGGAGGAGCGCGCGAAGGCTCTCGGCTTCAGCTACGTGCAGCTCGATGGCACCGTCGGGATCATCGGCAACGGCGCGGGCCTGGTCATGAGCACGCTCGACGCGGTGAAGAACGCCGGCGGCAGCTCCGCGAACTTCCTCGACGTCGGTGGCGGCGCCAAGGAATCCGTCGTGAAGGCCGCCCTCGAGATCGTCCTCGCGAACCCGAAGGTGAAGGCCGTCTTCATCAACATCTTCGGCGGCATCACGCGCGGCGATGAGGTCGCGAAGGGCATCCTCGCCGTCCTCAAGGACACGAAGCCGAAGGTGCCGCTCGTCATCCGCCTGTCGGGCACCGAGGCCGAAGCCGGCCGCACGCTCCTCGAAGGCGCGCCGCTCGTCTCGCGCGCCACGATGGACGAGGCGGCGACCGAAGCCGTCAGGTTGGCCACGTGAGCGTCCTCGTCGGCGCGCAGACGCGCGTTCTCGTGCAGGGCCTCGGACGCGAAGGCGCGTTCCATACCGCGCGGATGATCGAGTACGGAACCAAGGTCGTCGGCGCGTCGAAGCCCGGCAAGGGCGGCACGACGCAGGACGGCATCTCGCTCTTCGACACGGTCGCGCAGGCGGTCGAGTCCACCGGCGCGAACACCTCGATCATCTTCGTGCCGGCATCCGGCGCGCCTGACGCGATCCTCGAGGCGCTCGACGCCAAGATCGGTGTGATCGTCGCCATCACCGAGGGCATCGCGGTCCACGAGATGCTCACGGTCGCGTCGATGCTCGAGCGGTCCATGAGCGTGCTCATCGGCCCGAACTGCCCAGGCCTCATCAGCCCCGGCACCGCGAAGGTCGGGATCATGCCGGCCGAGAACTTCTCGACCGGCCCGGTCGGCTTCGTCTCGCGGAGCGGGACGCTCACATACGAGATCGCGGACCTGCTCACCAAAGCCGGTCTCGGCCAGACGACGTGCATTGGCATAGGCGGCGACCCGATCATCGGCTTACCCACCCCGGACGCCGTTCGCTACCTCAACGAGGACCCGGACACCGAGGTCATCGTCATCGTCGGTGAGATCGGTGGCAGCGCCGAGGAGCGAGCCGCCGAGTACATGCGGGCGCACGGCACAAAGCCAGCGGTCGCGTTCATCGCCGGCCGCTCCGCCCCGCCCGGCAAGCGCATGGGCCACGCCGGCGCGATCGTGTCCGGGAACTCCGGCACCGCCGCGTCAAAGGTCGCCGCCTTCGAGGCCGCCGGCATCCCCGTCGCGACCGCGCCGAGCGAGATCCCCGGTCTGGTGAAGAAGGCGCTCGCCGGACGGACCTAGCCTCGGTCGTAACTCATCCGCGCAGGCGCTCGTGGTCGGGATCGAAGGTGACCTTCCACTCGCGGCGCGGACCGGCCATCACGTTGAGGTAGTACACGTCATATCCCGGTGGCGCGGACACGGTGTGGAAGCCGCGCGGCACGAGCACCAGATCGCCGTCGCGCGCGGCGACGCTCTGATCGAGCGACCGGTCCGCGGTGTACACGCGTTGCACCGCGAACCCGCGCTTCGCATCGCGCAGCTTGTAGTAGTACGTCTCCTCAAGCTGGGTCTCGCGGGGCGGGTCGTCGGTGTCGTGCGTGTGTGGTGGGTAGCTCGACCAGTGACCGGCGGGCGTGACGACCTCGGTGAGGAGCAGCCGCTCTGCATCGCGGTCCTCCATGAGGAGGTGGTGGATGCGCCGTTCCATGTTCCCGCTGCCTCGCGTCTCGAGCTTCGCGTCCGACGGCGCGAAGAGCTGCACCGCGGCGCCTTTCGTCGCGGGCGCGGTGCCGATCGCGAGCTCCGCGCCGCGCGGGCCGGCTGTGGCCGTGATCTCCGTCGCGGGCGGCGCGTACAGCGCGTGCGGCGGCCCGTCGAACGGCGACGCGCGGCCGTCCGACGCGTCGAGCGTCCGGCCGCCCGCGCGCAGCTCGCAGCCTCCGCTCAACAGGACGACGCAGGCCTCGCGCTCGAGGTGCCGCCAGATCTTCGAGGCGCCCGGCGCGAGCCGCACCGCCTCGAACCCGACGAAGCGCCAGTTCGCGCGCTCCGGGGTGACCGAGATGAGCGTCCCGTCACGACCCGGCTCGCCGCCGCGGATGAGCAGGTCCACTTAGATGTGGGTCCGCTGCTTCTTCTTCGCGGCGGACCAGTCCTGCCGCGCCTTGCGCACGCCCTCCTGCTCGGAGATCTCGGCGGGCACGACCTCCCACCATGACTCGTAGCCGGGGACGCTGTCGTTCGGGTCGGTCTCGATGACGATGACCGTCGTCTCGGTCGCGGCCTTCGCGTCGTCGAGCGCGGCACGCAGCTCCGCGAGCGTGCGCACGCGCTGCGAGCGTGCCCCGAGGCTCGCCGCGTTCGCAGCGAAGTCGATCGCGCCCTCCGACTTGGTCCCGAAGCCCTCCGAGCCGAGCGAGCGCGACAGGTTCCCGATCGACCCGAAGCCGTGGTTGTCGATGAGGACGACGATGAGCTTCGCGTGTTCCGACACCGCAGTGGTGAGCTCGCCGGGAGACATGAGGTACGAGCCGTCGCCGAGCATCACGAAGACCTCGCGGTCCGGTGCGGCGAGCTTCGTCCCGATCCCACCCGGGATCTCGTAGCCCATCGTCGAGTAGCCGTACTCCACGTGGTAGCCCTTCGGGTCGCGGGTCCGCCAGAGCTTGTGCAGGTCGCCGGGAAGCGACCCCGCCGCCGCGACGACGACATCGCGCGGACCGCTCGCGGCGTTCACCGCGCCGATGACCTCACGCTGCGCCGGCCGGCCCGCGCTCGTGGCCGTGAGCTGCTTGGTGGCCTCGGCGTCCCACTCGGCGTGCAGCTTCTCGGCCTTCGACCGGTAGCGGTCGTCGATCGCCCACTCCGCCGCGCCGAGCGCCTCGAGGCCGGCGCGCGCGTCGCAGAGCAGCGGCAGCGCGTTGAGCTTGTACGCGTCGACGCTCGCGACGTTCACGTTGATGAACTTCACGCTCGCGCCTTCGAAGATCGTCTTGGACGCGGTCGTGAAGTCGCT
This sequence comes from Candidatus Limnocylindria bacterium, assembly GCA_038227105.1. GTDB lineage: Bacteria > Chloroflexota > Limnocylindria > P2-11E > P2-11E > UBA4735. Next base: position 22,509 of record JBBRQB010000010.1, read on the forward strand.
CCAGCGCGTACCGACCCCAATGACGAGGTCCGCGTCCCGCGCGACACGGTTCGCAGCGAACGTTCCGGTCGCGCCGATCGCGCCGAGCGACAGTGGGTGGTCGTACGGCAGCGAGCCCTTTCCGGCCTGCGTTTCTGCCACCGGAATGCCGCTGCGCTCCGCGAAGACCTTGAGCGCGCCGGTCGCGCCGCTGTAGATGACGCCGCCGCCCGCGACGATGAGCGGTCGCCGCGCGGCGTTGATGAGCGCGAGCGCGCGGGTGAACGACTCCGCGTCCGGCGGGCGGCGTTCGATGTGCCACACGCGTTTCGCGAGGAACTCCTTCGGGACCTCGAACGCCTCGGTCTGCACGTCCTGCGGCAGCGAGAGCGTGACCGCCCCCGTCTCCGCGGGATCGGTGAGGACGCGCATCGCGTTGAGCGCGGCCGGCACGATCTGCTCGGGCCTCGTGATGCGGTCCCAGTATTTCGAGACCGCCTTGAACGCGTCGTTGACGGACACGTCGCCGCGCGACGGGTCCTCGAGCTGCTGCAGCACCGGATCGGGCGCACGTGACGCGAACACGTCGCCAGGCAACAGCAGCACCGGGAGCCGATCGATCGTCGCGAGCGCCGCGCCGGTGATCATGTTCGTGGCACCCGGTCCGATCGACGACGTGCAGGCATAGGTGGACAGGCGGTCCTTCATCCGCGCATACCCGACCGCGATGTGCACCATCGACTGTTCGTTGCGCGCCTGGTGGTACGCGAGCGCCTCGGGATACTGCGACAGCGCCTGACCGATGCCGGCAAGATTGCCGTGCCCGAAGATGCCCCAGCAGCCCGCGAAGAACCGCTGCTCGACGCCATCGCGCTCGACGTATTGCTGCGCGAGGAACCGCACCAGCGCCTGGGCCATCGTGAGCCGCGGCATCAGGCGCCCCGCACGATCTGCGCCGCCGCGTCGACCGCCGCGTACACGTTCCCATCGGGCGGATAGAGCAGCGTGCGGCCCGCGACGAGCCCGCGGACCTGCGGCAGCGACATCGACCGCGCCCACTTGGCGAACGTGGCCTCGCGGTCCGTGCCCGGATCGCCGCCCAGGAGCACGACCGGCAGCGTCGTCGCCGAGAGCAGCCGCTCCTGATCGTCCACGACCGGCAGCTTCAGCCACACGCGCGCCGAGCTCGAGCCGAGGCCCGATGCGACCGCCATCGCGCGCATCGTCGCGTCGACGGACATGTCGTTCGACGACCGGCCGTCGACGGTGCGCGAGGCGAAGACCTCGATCATCGAGTACAGACCGAGCGCGCTGAGCTCGTCGACCGCGCGAGCGCAGCCCTCCATCGTCCGGAGCGTGCCGGCGTCCCCGTCGGCGACGCGCAGCATCATCTTGCCGCCCTCGAGACCCGCCTTCGCGATCGCCGCAGCGGTGTAGCCGGTGAAGCGGTCGTCGAGCTCGAAGATGGAGCCGGCGAGCCCGCCGCGATTCATCGAGCCGAACACGACGAGCTCATCGAGCGCGCCGAGGAGCGCGAGGTCGTCGACGATGTCCGCGGTCGCGAGCACGCCGTCGACGGCCGGATGCGCGAGAGCCAGGACCAGCCGGTCGAGAAGGACGCCGCGGTCCGCCATCGCGCGCGGGTCGCCGCCCGCCGCCATGACGCCACGCGCTGGGTGGTCCGCGGCGACCAGGAACAGCTTCCGTTTGGGGTCGATGCGCTGGCGCTTGCGCTTCGAGAGCACGCGACCCACCCCGTCCGGATCGGACGCGCGCATCTTCGTGAGGCGCTCGATCGTGTCAGACATGCGCGGCCCTCGACAGGAGCGCGTCGACCTCGGCCACCGTGGGCATCGCGTCCGCGCACGCGAGCCGCGACGCGACGATCGCGCCCGCCGCATTCGCGAACTCGAGCGTCCGCCGCAGCGGCCAGCCGGAGAGCAGCCCGTGCACGAGCGCACCGCCGAACGCATCGCCGGCGCCCAATCCGTTCACGACCTCGACCTCGACGGCCGGGACCTCGACGCGCTCCGTCTTCGTGCGCGCGAGCGTCCCGCGCGGTCCCTGCTTCACGATCGCGAGCTCTGGCCCCAGCGACAGCAGCGCGAGCGCCGCTTCATCGGGATCGTCCAGACCGGTGGCCATCTCGGCTTCATGCGTATTCCCGACCGCGACCTTCGCGTGGCTCAGCGCCTCGCGCGCCGCCTCGCGCGCCGCGAGCATCGAGGGCCAGAGGTGATGACGATGGTCGAGGTCGTGGATCGTGCGGCCGCGCGCCGCGCCCAAGGCGGCGAATGTCGCGGTCCGGCTGGGCTCTTCGGTGAGCGCCGTGCCGGTGGTCCAGAGGATCGGCACGCGCGCGATCGCCTCGAGGTCGAGCTCCTCCGCGGTGATGTTCAGATCAGGGGCTTTCGGCGCGCGATAGAACAGGAGCGGGAAGTTGTCGGGCAAAAAGATCTCGCAGAACACGACCGGCGTCTGGTGCGCCGCGTCCGTCCCGACAAAACGTGTGTCGACGCCGAACTCCGCGAGCGCCTCGCGCACATAGATGCCGAAGCCGTCGTCGCCGACCTTCGTGACCACCGCGCTCCGATGGCCGAGCCGCGCGGCCGCGACGGCCACGTTCGTCGGGCTGCCGCCGAGGTACTTCGCGAACGTCTTCACCTTCGCGAGCGGAACACCGATCTGCTCCGGGTACAGATCGACACCGACCCGGCCGATGGTGATCAGGTCGAGGTCAGACACGGGCGCTCACGAACGTGAGGCTCCTTTCGATGCCGGGGAGCGGGTCGGCCTTCGCGTCCTTCAACGCGACGTCCTGCTCGAGCACGAACCAGCCGTCGTAGCCGCCCTCACGAAGGATCGTCAGGACATCGGCGATGTGCGCGTCACCGTCTCCGAGCGGCGTGAAGAGGCCCCGCTGCACCGCGGCGGCGTACGAGAGCCGCCTGTCGCGCACCGCGCTCGCGAGCGGGCCGCTCGCGTCCTTCAGATGGACGTGCCGGACGCGCCGTCCGGCACGCCGCGCGACCGCGGCCGGGTCGCCACCGCCGACGAAGACGTGGCCCGTGTCGAGGCACAACGCGACGTGCGATCCGGCGAGGAGCCGCTCGATGTCCTGCGGCTGCTCGATGACGGTCCCGACGTGCGGGTGCACGACGACCTCGAGACCCGCCGTGTGCGCGATGGCCTCGACCAATGGCAGCGTGGCGAAAAGCGTCGCCCACTCGGCGTCGGTGAGCTCGGTCCGCTCCTCATAGCCATCGCGGCCGGTGGCGGGCGCGAGCACGAGGAGGTGCGATCCGAGGGCGCGGAGCATGGTCGCCTGACGCTCGACCGAGGCGAGCTCCGCAGCGCGGCGTCCGGTGTCGTGGAGGACCGCAGTGACGAAGCCACCGATACAGCCCAGGCCGTGCCCATCGAGCGTGCGCACGGCCGCTCGTGGATCGGATGGAAGGAATCCGGGCGGCCCCGCTTCCACTGCGGTAAAACCGAGACGTGCGGCGTCAGCGAGGACGCGATCGGGCGCGAGCTGCACGCCCCACCCCGGGACTTCCGAGACACCCCACGAGATGGGAGCAGCCGCGATCTTGCGTTCCCGCATCGCCGGTACAGTAGCCCGCGGTCCTGTCGCGGGGAGGGATGAGTGCGTATCTCGGTATTGGGCGTCGGTCGTCTTGGCGCGTCTCACGCGGCGATGCTCGCCGCACTTCCTGACGTCACGTCACTGACGGTCTACGACGCGGATCCAGCGCGGGCAACGGACGTGGCGGCGCCGCTGAAGGCGAAGGCTGTCGCATCGATCGACGAGGCCTTCACGAACGTCGACGCGATGGTCATCGTGACCCCCACGGACACACACGCTCCCCTGATAAAGCGCGCCATCGATGCCGGCCTGCCGACGTTCTGCGAGAAGCCCATCGCGATGGGCATCTACGAGACGAAGGAGATCGTCGAACACGTGAGGCTCAAGAACGGTCGCCTGCAGATCGGCTTCCAGCGGCGTTTCGATGCCGGCTATGCGAAGGCGCGGCAGGAGCTGGCCGGCGGATCGCTCGGCGCCGTGTACTCGTTCCTCATGGTGAGCTGTGATCGGCTGCCACCACCCGACGCGTACATCAAGACCTCCGGTGGCCAATTCAAGGATCAGTTCATCCATGACTTCGACATCACGCGGTGGATCTTCGGCCAAGAGGTCGTTGAGGTGACGGCCACCGGCTCGACGAAGGGCGCCCCGCAATACGACGCGATGCGTGACGTCGCGACGTCGGCCGTGATGCTGAAGCTCGCTGACGGCACGCTCGGACTGATGACCGCGCTGCGGCACAACGAGGCCGGGTACGACATCCACGTCGAGATCCACGCGGCGAAGGACACGCTTGCGATCGGCATCGATCCCCGCACGCCGTGGCGATCGGTCGAGGCCGACGCGCCAAAGCTCGCCGGCCCTGCGTATCCGAGCTTCTTCGTGCGCTTCGGTGACGCCTACAAGGCCGAGCTTGCGCACTTCCTGCGATTCGCCAAGGGCGAGGCCGAGAACCCCTGCACGGCGGCCGATGGGCTCGAAGCGCTGCGGATCGCCGAGGCGGCGAGCATGTCGTGGCGCGAGCGCCGGACCGTCCCGCTGAGCGAGATCGCATGAGCGTCAAGATCCGCTTCCTCGGCACGGGCAACGCGTTCGCCGACGGCGGTCGCTCGCACGCGTGCATCCACCTCGAGGCGACGGGCGCGTCGCTCCTCCTCGACTGTGGCGGCTCATCGCTCCCGGCGATCAAGAAGGTCATCGATCCCGCGACCATCCAGGCCATCGCCATTTCCCACCTGCACGGCGACCACTTCGGAGGAGTCCCTTATTTCTTGATGGAGCAGTACTTCGCCGGCAGGAAGGCCCCGCTCGCGATCGGCGGTCCGCGCGAGCTGCAGCAGCGCTCGACGCGTGCCGGCGAGGCCCTCTACAAGGACTTCTTCGGCACGATCACCATCGACTACGGCCTGTCCTTCGTTGTGCTCAAGGAGACGCCGGTCTCGCTCGGCGGCGCGGAGGTGAGCGCGCTCCCGGTGAAGCACGTCGCGGAGAGCGACCCGCACGGGCTGCGCGTGAAGATCGACGGCAAGCTCATCGCGTACTCGGGCGACGCCCGGTTCAGCGACGAGCTGCTCGCCGTGGCAAAGGGCGCCGACCTGTTCATCTGCGAGGCGACGAACTTCTTCAAGTCCGACCCCGCGCACCTCAGCTACAAGGAGCTCATCGCGAACCGCGCGAAGATCGACTGCGGCCGCATCATCCTCACCCACCTCGGCGCCGAGTCCCAGGCCCACGCGGCCGAGATGGAGCTCGAGGTCGCGCACGACGGACTACAGCTCACCCTCTAACCGGTCTTCGATCCCCCAGGTACACCGCCCCGGCCGCGACGCAGGACAGCGCGACGAGTGCCCAGAGACCTGGCGCGTACGTCTTCGCGTTGTCGTACACGGCGCCGAGGCTCACCGGTGCGATCGCCTGCGTGATGGTCGTCGCGAACGTGAGCACCGCCGCGATGCTCGCGATGCGTCGCGGCCCGTAGAGCCCTGCGACGATCGTCGATCGAACGAGGGTCTCCGCACCGCGCGCCGCGCCGAAGAGGACGACGAACGCGATCACGCCTATCGCCGACGGGACGAGCAACAGGATGAGCACCGCGAACGGCTGACCGAGGTAGATCAAGAGCGAGACCGTGCGCGGCTGAAGACGCCGCTCGAGAGGCGCGAACAGCAGGCGGCCCACGACCTGTGACGCGCCGATGCCGCCCGTCGCGACCGCTGCGAACGCGAACGAATAGCCGTGGTCACCGAGGTACGCGACGAGGTGCACCGGGACCCCGATCCCGAGCGCGAACAGCGCGAACGCGAGCGCGAGCCACTTGAAGGTCGGATGCTGCAGCGCCTCGCGGAACGAGTGGCTGAGCTCGGGCGTCGCGACGGGAGCGTCCGGATGGCCATCGGGCGGATCGCCGTCGACACCCATGCCGATGTCCGCCGGTCTGCGCCGGAGGAGCAGCGCGTGCGGCACGATCGTGAGAAGCGCGAGGATCACGGCGAGCGTGACGAGCGCCTGCCGCCAGCCCTGGACCGAGACGAGCCAGGCGGTGAGCGGCACGAAGATCGTGCTCGAGAAGCCCGCGACCAGCGTGACGAGCGTCAGGGCGCGCGAGCGGTCACGCCGGAACCACACGATCATCGTGGCGAAGGCCGGCCCGTAGTTCACCATCGCGAAGGCGACGCCGAGGGCGATCCACACCGCGTAGAAGAACGCGAGATCGCGCGCCTGGGACCACGCGAGCACGAGCGGGATCGCGACGATCGAGCCAGCGGTCATGAGCAGACGCGGGCCGTGCTCGTCGAGCCAGCGCCCGACCAGAAGGCCCGCAACGCCCGAGACCACGAGCATCGCCGAGAGTGCGCCCGCGACCTCCGCGCGCGACCACCCCATCTCTTGGCTGGTCGGCAGGATGAGCACGCTGAACGCGTAATAGAGGACGCCCCATGACACGGTCTCGGTGAAGCCGAGGACCACCGCGAGGATCCACCCGTAGTACGGCCGCTTCACGGCCACGAGGCTACTTCGCCGGGAGGCGAAGCAAGCTTTGCTTACGAGTGCGCGCGCGCCGGCGTTGCGCCTAGCAGCACGGCTCCGTGCCGGCGGTGGCGGACAGCTCGGTGTTGGGATCGCCCTGGCAGCAGCTGGGCTTGAGCGAGAGCGGGAGCAGATCGGTCGACTCGACGCGGGTCACCTGGTCCTCGAGCGATGACATGGGACACCTCCGTATCGCGAATTGGACACATCCTGCCACGATATCGACTGTTGTCAATATCGAAGTCTGTAGATATAGTCGGGCGGTGGACGACGTGAAGATCCTCCAGGCCATCGCCGAGCCGACGCGGCTCGCGATCGTGCGGCAGCTCGCCTCTGACGGCGAGGTCTGCGCCTGCGACTTCACCGATTGCTGCGGCGTCAGCCAGCCGACGGTCTCCCATCACCTCAAGGTGCTGCGCGAGGCCAATGTCGTGAGCTGCGAGCGCCGCGGGACCTGGATCTACTACCGCCTCGAGTCGAAGGCCGCGGCGCGGATCGCCGCGCTCGGGCATCTTCTGTCAGCCGGTGCGCAGCGCGAGCCCAAGCGCATCAACGCGAAGCGGGAACCCGTCGGGGCGTAGCGGTGCGCCTTCCCCGCCTGGACCACAAGTTCCGCGTCCTCTTCCTCTCGCATCGAGCAGGAGCTGCTCGCGCCGTAAGAGCCCGCGGCTACAGGCTTCCCTTCGGCGCCACCCACTCGACGCGCTGGCCGGTGACCGACGCGACGATGTCGAAGTCCGCGTCGTAGTGCGCGACGACCAGCTTCGAGCGCTCAGCGACCGCGGCGATGAGGAGATCCGGAAGGCTGACCGCGCGATGGCGGCCAGTCTTGGCTAGGTGACCGAGGATGTCCTCGGCGCGCGAGAAGTCGGATTCGGTCATCAGGATCCGCGGATATGCGAGTCGTCGCCGTTCGCGTATCTCGCCGAGGTCCTTTTCCGTCCGCGCGCTGAACAGGACCTCCAGCTCCACGATGCCGCAGGTGGCTACCTCGCCGGCCAAGATCAACGGTTGGAGCTTCGCCGCGACTGCGGGCTTTCCCAGGTGGACGAGGGCGCTTTTGTCGGCCAGATACGTGGGCATCAGCGCCAGGCGCGATCCATGACTTCGGGCTTGTCGAGATCCAGCCCCTCCATGCGCTGCAGCCGTTCGATGTCCGTGCGGCGCGCCGCGCGCGCGAGAACCTCGTCGAAGGATCGGTCAACGGTTTCCCGGAGCGTTTCCGTCCCGAGCAGCCGCTTCACATCCGCGACCTTCTGCTCGTCGATCTCGATCGTCGTGATCCGCTTGCTCATGTCAGCCCCTCACATCGGTATATGCATTCACGTGGCGTCAGTATATAGCGAAACAAACACCCGCTATATGGATGGTCAGGCTACCCCATCATCGCGAGCATCTTGAAGCCCCCGGTCCGCCACGCGCGGAGCAGGAGCACCGCGGTGAGCCCGAGGAAGAGGACGTTGAGCACGGTCGTGTAGTTCAGCGAGAGCGACGGCTCGGCGACGAGCGCGTTCCGTGACTGCGGCACGAGACCGAGCGCTGTGAACAGCAGCTCGACAAGGAGACCGGCAAGCGCCATCGCCGCGTAGAACGTGACCAGGAGGAACGCCGTCATCCAGCGCCCGTAGTAGCGGCGCTTGATCGAGAGGATCGGCAGGATCACAAGGTCGGCGAAGATGAAGCTGATCACGCCGCCGAAGCTGATGCCGTTGTTCCAGAGGACCGCCGCGAGCGGGACGTTCCCGATGGAGCACACGAAGCTCACGACGGAGACGATCGGCCCGACGAGCGGTCCCCAGAAGAACGCGAGCTGCGGCTGATCCGTGATGAAGAAGGCCTTCCAGAACGTCTCCGGTACCCACGCTGCCAGTGCGCCCGCGATGAGCAGGCCGAGCACGATGTCCCGGATGACCGACGCCCAGTTCGCCACGAAGAGGTGGCTGATCGCGGTGAAGCCCTTTGGCGAGAGGATCTTTTGCACGAGTGTTCCCTCGCTCACGGACATGTCCATCTCGGCGTGCCCTTCCATGGAGCCGCGGAGACCCTTCTCCGCCTGCGCCCGCGCCTCGTCGACCCGCCGCTTCCTGAGGAACGCACGGAAGAGCACCGCGAGGATCACGATCATGATCGGCCCGCCGACGAACTCGGCGGCCGCGAACTGCCAGCCCATCAGGATCACGAGGATGATCCCGAGCTCGATGACGAGGTTCGTCGATGCGATCTCGAAGGTCATCGCCGCCGTGAAGTTCGCACCCTTCCGGAAGAGCGATCTGGCCAGCGCGACCGCCGCATACGAGCAGGAGGAGCTCGCTGCGCCGAGCAGCGCGGCGACGGTGAGCGAGCGTGGTGAGTCGTCGGGCAGGAGCCGGCTCAGCTGCGACTTGGATACGACGGCCTCGACGATCGCGGAGAGCGTGAAGCCGAGGATGAGCGCCCAGAGGATCTCCCAGGTCATCGCGAAGGAGATCGACAGCGCGTGCAGCACGGCGTCGACGACGTTCATGGCCGCCGCCGATGCTACGCGCCGGGGATCAGATGCATGCGCCCGGGCCGGACCGCCACGTGCGTTAGCATCGCCGCGTGAGAGCCGCGTCATTCGCGCTTGCGTTCGTCGGAGCGATCCTCGTGGCCGGCGCGCTCGTCCCGGTCCTGTGGATCGAGCGGGGTCGGCTTCCGCCGTTGACCGCGTCGTACTTCTGGATGATGATCGCGCCCGCCATCCTCGTGGCGATCGTGGAGGTCTATCAGTGGAACGTGCGGATCGATGTCGGATCGTCGCTCGCCTTGATCGTGATCGGGATCGGCACGGCGCTCTATCCGAAGTGGGGGCCGCCATTCCTGCCCGACATGGTGATGCGCCTTGACTGGATCGGCACGATCCTGTCGATGTACCTACCCGGCATCTTGATGATCATCGCCGGGCTGCTCCAGCTTCGGCTCTCGGCAGCCGACCGACCCGGTCGGCGCTATCGCGCCGGAGTCGCTTCCACTTCGTAGACCTCTCGCGCATCGGGTACGCCTTTCAGCACGTGCGATCCATGCGCCACGAACACGAAGGTGGATCCGGCGGCGAGTTCGCGCACGGTCGACGACACCAGGATCTGGCCCGCCCCGGCAAGCGCGGCGATGCGCGCGGCGATCACCACTGCGATCCCTCGGATCGCCCCGCGATCGTGCTCGACCTCCCCGGTGTGCAGTCCGACACGCACGCCGAGGCCGATATGGTCATCGGCCGCAATGGCGGCACGGCCGAAGGCGATCGCCTCGGCCGGCGCCCGGAACGTGGCCAGCAGACCGTCACCCGCGGTGTCGATCTCGGTCCCGTCGTGCACGTGGAGCAGACGGCGGAGCTCGGCGTAGTGACGCACAAGTAGATCGCGCCATGCCGCGTCCCCGATGCGCGCATTGATGTCGGTCGAGCCGACCAGGTCGAGAAAGAGGATCGTTGCGAGGTCCCGGTGCGCGATCTCGGCGACGACCTCGCCGCTGATGCGGATCGACCAGGCGTGGATCGGCTCCGCGCGTTCCGCACCTTCGATGGTGCGCGGGATCGCGCCCGCCATGCGGTCGGACAGTGAGGCACGCACCTCCGGGAGGGCGAGGATCTCGCCCGGTCTGGCGTGCCCCGCCAGCCGGGAGACCTGGTCGACGATGGGCCCGATGGCCGAGTAGTCGCGGGTGCTGCCTGCGCCGACATTGCCCACGAACGCGGTGCCAACGCCGACCGCCGCGGCCACCGGTGAGGTCCCGCTCCAGGTGTCGTCCAGCGATCGGATCGTCTCCTCGGCAGCCTCGAACGCACGGCGCTCTCGCTCGACGTCGTTGTATGGCGTGCCGAAGAACGCGATGACCTCGTGCGCAAGCAGCTTGTCGACCGTGCCGTCGCGACTGACGATCGCCTTTGTCGCGACCGCGTAGAACCGATTCAGCCGATCGACGAAATCCGTCGGCGACAGGCGGTTGGCGAGTGCGGACGCCTCCGGAATCCGAAAGACGGCTAGCGAGATCGTGGTCTCCCCGCCCGGGGGAGAGAACTCATATCAGGTCGTACAGAGCGATGGATTCTTGCGCGACGGGCGAATAAGGAACATCGAATAGAGGAAGGCGAACGGGCCGCGGAACGGCGCCCAGCAGCGTTTGCACCGCGTCGAGGTGGGCAGCAGGCGGTTCATCCGCCGATATGTCGGTAGGACGCCGTTGATCCACGCCCAATTCCGCGGACTTCGTAGCGGCATGGAGCGAGTGTGCACTAACCGACCGCGCAGGCCACGGTCCGGATCGGACGGTGCTGATGGATCCCGTGCGATAAGCCGTGAAGATCGCCTGAATGGAGCTACCCGACGATGAGGTGGATCCGCTCGGGACGGATCGCGACCTGGACCGGGCCGTCGAAGCCAGACGATGCGCCCGGGTCGGGCTGGTCAACGATCCACTCGCGTCCGTCAACGGTCACCCAGTAGCGCATGAGGTCGCCGAGGAACGCCTTGCGCGCGACCGTTCCCGGCAGGAGGACCTGGCCGTCCGCACTCGCACTCGTCGGGCGCAGCGCGAGGCTCTCCGGCCGGATGCAGAGCTGCACCTGTGCGCCGTTCGCCGGCGACACGCCCGCCGGGATGCGCACCTCCGCGTGCGACGGCCCGAGCGACACGGTCGCGACGCCGTCCTTCGTCTCGCGCACGACGGCCGGCACGAGGTTCACGGCCCCGACGAAGTCCGCGAGGAACGCGGTCTTCGGGTGGTAGTAGATGTCCCACGGCGCGCCCGCCTGCTCGACCTTGCCGGCGTTCATCACGGCGACCCAGTCGGAGAGCGAGAGCGCCTCGTCCTGATCGTGCGTGACGTAGACGAACGTCATCTTGAGACGCTGCTGCAGCGCACGGAGCTCCCAGCGCAGCGACTCGCGGAGCTTCGCGTCGAGGTTGGAAAGCGGCTCATCGAGCAGGAGGATCTCGGGCTCGACGACGAGCGCGCGCGCCACTGCGACGCGCTGCTGCTGGCCGCCCGAGAGCTGATTCGGCTGGCGGTCGCCGAGACCCGCGAGGCCGACGAACTTCAACGTGTCCTCGACCTTCGCCTTGATCGCTGCCTTCGGCTTCTTCTGCAGCTTGAGCCCGTAGGCGACGTTGTCGTACACGCTCATGTGCGGGAAAAGTGCGTAGTCCTGGAAGACCATCGCCGCGCCGCGCTTGTGCGCGGGCAGATCGTTGATCCGGCGTCCGCTGAGCTCGATATCGCCGGCGTCGGGGTCGTAGAAGCCCGCGATCATCCGCAGCGTCGTCGTCTTGCCGCAGCCCGACGGCCCAAGGAGGGTCGCGAACGATCCACGCGGCACCTCGAACGAGATGTTGTCCACCGCGGTCGAGTCGCCGAAGCGCTTCGTGACACCGGTCAGCCTGAGGTGTGCGTCAGCCACCACGGAATCCTGTCACAGCGAGGCGTCCGCCGAGGCGGCCGATGATCAGGAGGACGACGACCGCCATTCCGACGTCGCCGACGGTGAACGCGGCTGCCCCACCCCAGTTGAAGTCGTTCACCAGCTGGAAGATCGTGATCGTGGCGGTGGTCGTCCCTGGCGTAAACAGGAAGATCACGACCGAGAGCGTCGTCACCGCGCGCACGAACGTCGTCACGAAGCCCACTTGCACGGAGCCGCCGAGCATCGGCACGAGCACGTCCCGGAAGCCGCGGAGGCTCGACGCACCCAGGCTCGTCGCAGCCTCGTCGATGGACCTGTCGATCTGACGCAGCCCGACGACGACCGCCTGGTACGCGACCGGAATGTTCCAGAACAGGAGCGCGATGACGATGAGCTCGGCGCGCAGGTCGCGCTGACCGAAGAATTCGGCGAGCTGGTCCGACCACGGCTGGTTGAAGGCCGTGAGGTAGCCGATGCCGAAGAAGATCCCGGGGATCGCCGCCGGCATGATCAAGAGGAAGTCGAAGATCCTCCGCCCCGGCCACGAGCCGCGCTGGACCACAAAACCTGCGAACAGCGCGAAGATCGAGCACCCGATCGCCGCGAGCATGCTGAAAACGAACGAGTTCTGGAGCGACGCTGCGTGCGCGCCGAGGTACTCGAAGTGCTCGAACGTGAACGTGAGGTTCGTCGGGAAGTACAGCGTGAGCGCGCTCACGATGAGCGTGCCGTACACGAGCAGGATCAGCCCGGCGAGCGCGAGGCACGCGACGAAGCACGCGCGCGTGAGCATCGGCGGCACCGGCGGGCGGGGCATCGACGAGGCTTTGCCGCCGACGGTCACGAACGAGCGGCCGCGGTCGAGGCTCGTCTTCGCGAAGTACATCGAGAGCGCGAGCAGCAGAAGGATCGTGCTCACCGCGGCCGCGCCGGTGAAGTCGCCGAACCCCTCGATGAGCGAGTACGCCTGCGTCGGCAGCACGTTGAACCCGCCGCCGATGAGCTGCGGGTTACCGAAGTCCTCGAGCACGTAGATCGCGGTGGTGAGGATCGCGGCACCGAGCCCCGGACCGGACAGCGGCAGCGTGACGGACCGGAACACGCTCCATGGTCCCGCGCCGAGGTTGCGCGCGGCCTGCTCCAGGCGCGCGTCGCTACGCGAGAGCACGTCGGCGATGAGCTGGTACGCGAACGGGAAGAACGCGATCGTCTGCACGCCCCAGACGCCCATGAGGCCAAAGATGCTCGGTGACTGCCCGAAGACGTAGTACGACACCATGCCGCGCGGTCCGAACAACAGGATGTACACGGCGGCCACCACGAACGGCGGCGAGAGCAGCGGCAGGATCCCGATGATGCGGAAGAACGGCTTCCACGGCATCGGCGTGTAGACCATCGCGTACGCGAAGATGAAGCCGAGGAACACCGCGGTCGTCGTGGAGAGCGCGGTGATCTTGAGCGAGTTGACGAGGGGGTTGACCCAGGTGCCGCCCTCGAGGAACTTCACATACCCGTCGGTTCCGGGAACGATGACGACCTGGATCTGCGGGTAAACGATGAACGCGAGTACGAGCGCGATGGCAGCAAGCAGCGCGAGCAGGAGGACCGGCTCGCGCTGCAGGCTGCGCATCTTGGTTCGTGCTGCGGAGTGCCGCTAAGCCCGGCCCACCGTGGTCTGCCAGAGCTTGAGCAGGCGATCCTTGTTGTCGGTCGCCCACTGGCGGTCGTAGTTCACGAGCTTGACCGACGTGAGTGTCGGGGCGCCCGGCGCCGGTGCGACGCTCGCGATGGTCGAGCCGCGGTTGCTGAGCTTCACGTTGAGCGCGCCCGCCTCGGGCGTGAGGGTCCAGTCGATGAACGCCTTTGCGAGCGGCAGGTTCTTGGAGCCCTTCACGATCGAGACCGCGCCGACCTCGAAGCCGGTGTCCGACGGAACGGCGAGCTCGACGCCCGGGTTCTTGCCCTTCTCGGTCAGGATGTCGTGCGCCCAGTTCGGGCAGCCGACGTACTGGCCCTGCGAGACGGCGCCGATCGCGCCGGGCGACGTGCCGATGTAGTCGGCGATGTTCGCGTGCAGCGACTTCATGTAGGTCATCGCCTTTGTCTCGTCCTTGCCGAAGCGGAAGATCTGCGTGGCGATGAAGATGTAGCCACCACCGGTCTTCACCGGATCCGGAAGGATGAGCTTGCCCTTCCAGGCCGGGTCGAGCAGGTCGTCCCACGTCGCGGGCGCCTTGCCGCCGGCCTCCTTGAGACGATCCGACCGCATGATGAATCCGAAGATGCCGGTGTACCAACCGGTCCAGAAGCCGGCCGCGTCCTTGAACTCCGGCTTGAGCTGCGCCGCGTTCGGCGACTCGTACTTCTCGAGCAGGCCTTCCTTGCCGAGCGGGTCGTGGAACTCGCTCGAGCCGCCGATGAACACGTCGGCCTTGGGGCTCGCCTTCTCCGCGCGGATCTTCGTCTGCAGGTCACCCGCGGCCGCGAGCGGCAGCAGGTCGATGTTCGAGCCGGGGTAGGCCGCCTTGAACGCGGCGCTGAACTGGTTGTTCGTCGTCTCGTTGAGCGCGGAGTACACGGTGATCGTGCCGGTCGGCTTCGCCACCGTCGCTGCCGCGGTCGTGGCCGCCGCGGTCGTCGCGACCGCCGTGGTCCCCGCGCCGCCGCCGCACGCTGCGAGCGCAGCCGCTGCCGCGGAGCCAACGCCCATGAGCTTCAGGAACTTGCGCCGGTCGTAGCCTTTCGCTTCGTCCAAGTGGATCCCTCCCATACCTTCCCGCGAACCGCCGTGAGCATAGCCCCCGCATCCATGCGCGGACGGTGATGCCGATATGAAACTCGCGCCCCATATGCTGCCGTCGATGGCCGACCTCGCGATCCTCATCGCCATCGCCGCCGGCGCCTTCGCGGGATGGCGCAAGGGCTTCGTCGTGCCGCTGGTGGTCCAAGCCGGAGCGCTCCTGAGTCTCGCGGCCCTGTACGCCGGCCCGTTACAAGGGACCGTCCCGTCGGGCGTCGCCGGGATGGGCCTGGGCATCGGCGCGGTCGTCATCGGGAGCTCCGTCCTCGGCGCGGTCGGCGGGATGCTCATGCGCCTCGTGTACCGCGTCGGCGTGCTCCAGCGCTTCGACAAGGTCGCCGGCATCCCGCTCGGCGCGGCGACCGCAGCGATCACCCTCTACGTCGCCCTCGTCGGCGTCATCGCGCTCGACGGCTGGCTCGCGCCGCTGCACGGCACCGGCGCGATCGGGCCGCAGCAGCTGAAGTCCATGCAGGCCCTCGCGGCGACGAACCCGACCCTCGCGGCGTTCGCCGATCCGACGATGCTGAATGAGATGGCGACCGCGGCCGCGAAGGCCGCGATCCCGCCGGACCAGCTTGCCAAATACGACGCGGCGCTCGGCTTCTATGAGGTCTCGGTGCGGCCCGCGCTCCTCACGAGCAAGATCGCGCCGGCGCTCCTCGCGCTCGGAGAGAAGCTGCCCATCGTCGGGCAGCACGTGGACTTCCCGAAGCAGTAGTCGCTTGCATGCATTGTGCATGCTATCGTTGTCAGATGAAGGCCAGGACCACAGATCTCCAGATTCGCGGCATCCCCGTGCAGACACGTGACGCGCTGCGCCGCAAGGCCGAGTCGAGGGGGGTCTCGATGAGCCACTACCTGATCGACCTCATCCACCAAGACGTCGGCAAGATGGACATCGAGGCTTGGATCGACATGATGCTCAAGCGACCGCGCTCCGCGATCACGAGTGAACAGGTCCAGGAGGCGCTGCGCGAGTCTCGGGACGAGGATGACGCCCGCTGGGACGAACGCCTTGGGCTGACGCAGCCGAAGGCGTGATCGTCCTCGACGCGTCGGCCGCGGTCGAGATCCTGGCTGGCACACCCACAGGAGCGATCGCCCTGGCCGCGATCAGGGGACGACATCCTGTGGTCGTACCTGCGAACTTCGACGCCGAGGCCTTCAATGGACTGCGACGCCTCTTCGTCCGGCGAGCGATGCCGCGCGCTGCGCTGTTGGAGGCGCTCGATGTTCTCGCTCTGTTCGACGCCGAAAGGCTCGATGTACGTTCGTTGCTCGGTGCGGCCGGGCGGCTCGTCGACACGTTCGGCGGACACGACGTGTTCTACGTGCTGCTGGCAATGGAACGCACATGTCCGCTCGTTACCTGCGACCTGGGGCTCGCGCGTGCCGCGAGATCCGCGGGGCTCGAGGTCATCGCGATCGACCGCTCGCGTTCCGCCTAGCGCGCCGCCACGCGCGTGACGAACGTCAACGGCGGCCCGCCCGCCACCGAGCCGGTCACCTCGTAGCAGCCCGGTCCGCGGAACCGGATGCCGGTGACCTGCAGCCCGCTGTCGCCGTAGTTGTCGGCCATGTCCACCTCGACGACCTCCGACACGTCCAGGCGCTTCGCCGTCACGGCAAGCGCACCATTCCTGATCCGGATCCAGCCGAGCTTCACGCCATCGCGGCCGGCACCGATGAGCATCGTGCCGTCAAGAGGCAGCCGCACCGCGAGCGTGTCGTTGAAGTGCACGAAGAGCGGCGTGCGCCGAGGATGGTTCCGCGTGTTCGCCGCTGCTACGATTGACTCGCTTCATGACATTCCTGCGCGCCCGGAACGCGACGGCCCTGCTCCTCGTCGGCGCCGTCCTGATGGCGGCCTGCGGGGCTGGCGACAAGACCCCCGTCGCGGTCGAGTCCACGGCCGCGCCCGGCGCGGCGAGCAAGGCTCCGGCCACCGCGACGCCAGTGCCGACCCCCACCCCGACCCCGAAACCCAAGTACTGGCCGTTGACCGGCATGCTTGCGGCTGCGGATGCATCGCTCGGCCGACGCCCGCTGAACATCCGCCTGCCGAACGACCCGAACGCGCGGCCGCAGTACAGCCTGAACAAGGCCGACATCGTGTTCGAGATGATCGTCGAGGGCGGCGTCACGCGGTTCTCGGCGATCTTCCATTCGAAGGACGCGGACGTCGTCGGACCGGTGCGGAGCTACCGGTGGAGCGACCTCCACATCACCCAGATGCTGAAGGGCGCGCTCGCGTCCTCGGGCTCGACGGTCGAGGAGCGTGACGCGGTCACCCAGTCCATCAAGGACGGCAACATGCTCTCGGTCGACGCGGAGCGCGACGGCAAGCCGTACTACCGCCTGGCATCGCGGCCCGCGCCGAACAACGAGTTCACTGGAACGCCGGCGCTCCGCGACGCGGTGAACCGCGCCGGCGGCGGCGCGGCGGTAGACGTCCCTTCACTGTCGTTCCTCCGGCCCGGCGCCGAACCATCGAGCGGCGGCTTGGCCGGTTCGGCGCCCGCGACGAAGATCACCGTGCCGTTCCAAGGCGTCTGGGCGTCGTCATTCAGCTGGGACGCGGCCGCGAAGGGCTACCGGCGCACGCAGAACGGGTCGCAGACCGTCGATGGCGACGGCAGCGGCCCGATCCTCGCCAAGAACGTCATCGTGATGACCACCGATATCTGGCAAACGAGCGTCATCGAAGACTCACTGGGCTCGAAGGGCCTCGATTACCGCATGACCGGCGGTGGTCCGGTCTCCGTGTTCCGCGACGGATTGCGTGTCGATGGCACCTGGAAGCGCGACGGCGTCCTCGACATGTTCACGTTCTGGGACAGCACCAACAAGGAGATCCTGCTCGAGCCGGGTCAATCGTGGATCCATTTCATCTATACGACGTGGAGCGTGACAAGCACCCCCTAACCTCGTTCTCACAAGCAGATCACGGGAAGGGTTGGGTCTTGATGCGAGCACTGTCCTTTATCAACGCTGCCGCGCTCGTCCTCGCGATGCTCCTGTCCTTTGTTACGAACGCCGCGCCGGCCGCGGCGACCACCAGCAGCGCCGGCAGCTGCACCTCGAGCGTCGGGCCTGGCATCCCGCCGCCCGCATCGCTTCCGGCAGGGATCCCGGGCTTCCACGCCACCTGGTTCGGCCAGTCCGGGTACATGAGCCTCTGCCCCGGCGAGACGTCGACCGCGACGGTCGCCTACTACAACACCGGCTCTCGCGGCTGGGTCGCCAACCGCCTCGGTGAGATGGCGTTCCTCGGCACCAACGGCCCGGAGCCGGGGATCGACCAAGTGAGCGTCCTCGGCGGCGATGGGTCCAACGGCAGCCCGGCCACGAGCTGGCCGCGGTACAACCGCGTCGCCGCGCAGCCCGCCGATTACGTCGGCCCCAGCCAGGTCGCGTGGTTCCAGTTCACGGTGAAAGCACCTGCCGCGCCCGGCGTCTACGTCGTCGGTCTGCGTCCGGTCGTCGAGGGCGCCCAGTGGATGGAGGACATCGGTGTGTTCTGGGTCGTCTGGGTGAAGTACCCGGATGGCACGATGCCGCCGCCGTCCGGCCGTCCCGCATGCGCGACATGCTGGCCGCTCAACGGCCTCAAGAACGGCCCCAACCAGCCCAACCCGGCACGCCGCGCGCTCAACGTCCGCATCGACAACGCGCCCGCCGCGCGGCCGCACACCGGCACCGCGCAGGCCGACATCGTCTTCGAGACGCTCGTCGAAGCGGGCATCACCCGCTACGAGGCGATCTTCCACTCACAGGACCCCGCACGGATCGGCTCGATCCGCTCGGCCCGCCTGTCGGACCGTGAGATCACGCCGATGGTCCGTGGCGCGCTCGCGTTCTCCGGCGCCACGACCGAAGAGACGAAGTTCATCCAGGAGGACGCGGCCGCAGGCAAATACATCGACCTCAACGCGAACTGGGTCGCGTCAGGCGGCGCGTACTTCCGCGCGGATTACGACGACGCCGGGAACCGCCGGGTCGGCCCGTACAACGAGTACTCCACGTCGAATCTCCTTCGTGAGGCGACGAACCGCGCCGGTGGCGGCGCCGCGGTCACGATCCCGAGCTGGGGTTTCCTCGACTCGGTGAACCACATCGAGTGGGCCGGCGGCTTCTACGGCAGCGTCTTCGCGACGAACATCACGATCCCCTACCAGCACCAGAACGAGGTGCGCTACGCGTACGACACGGCGAGCCGCACGTACGCGCGCTACCAGTACGACCCGAACGTCGGGACATACGTCCGCGAGGTCGACGCCCTCACGAACACCGCGATCGCGGCGCGCAACATCATCGCCCTGTACACCGACGTCGTGCCGACCGCGATCGTCGAGGACAGCCTCGGCTCGCTCGGTGTGAACGTCCGCACGACCGGCACCGGCCACATGTCGATCTTCCGAGACGGCCGCCGCATGGACGGCACCTGGTCCCGGGCCACGATCTACGACCCGTGGGCCTTCACCAGCAGCTCGAACGAGCAGATCCTGCTGTCACCCGGCCAGACCTGGGTCCACATGATCCCGACCACCTGGAACGTCCCAAGCAACTAGTCCTGTCCGGCACCTGATACGAAGAGGCCGCGCCGTAGGGCGCGGCCTTCGTATGCTCGGCGTATGCCTTCCGCGGACGCACCGCGCATCTTCAGCGGGATCGGCCGCACCTACGACCGCGTCGCGACCATGCTCTCGTTCGGTCAGGATGGACGCTGGCGCAACGCGCTCGTCGCGTCGGTCGACGCCAAACCGGGCGAGCTGGTCCTCGATATCGCGACCGGCACCGGCATGGTCGCGGCCGCGCTGCACGCGAGGTACGAGTGCAGCGTCATCGGCCTCGATCAGAGCGCCGACATGCTCGCCGCCGCACGCGATCGCGACGGAGTGTTCGCCGGCCTCGTGCACGGTCGCGCCGAGCGGCTTCCGTTCGCAGACGCATCGTTCGACCACGTGACGTTCACCTACCTCCTCCGCTACGTCGATGACCCCGCAGCGACGCTCCGCGAGCTCGCGCGCGTCCTGCGCCCGGGCGGGCGTGTCGCGACGCTCGAATTCAGCGTGCCGCGCGGCCCCGCATATCCGCTCTGGTGGCTGTACACGCGCGTCGGCCTGCCGATCGCGGGACGCGTCGTGTCGGCGCGCTGGCGCGAAGTTGGTTCCTTCCTTGGGCCGAGCATCGAGGGCTTCTATCGACGGCATCCGCAGCACGCGATCGAGCAGTACTGGCGCGAGGCCGGCCTTGGCGATCTGCAGGTCCAGCGCATGAGCCTCGGCGGCGGCACGGTGATGAGCGCGACGAAGGCAGGTTCGCGGAGCCCGCACGACGCGGCGCCCGCGCTTGGCCCGGCCTTCTATGCGCTGCGGCCCGGCGGGTGGCGCGACTACTGGACCCTGCTGCATCCGCCGTACACGCTCTGGCTCCTGTCGAACGCGCTCCTCGGCGCGGCCGTCGCACCCGCGCCGGATCCGCGAATCGTCGCGGGGGGCCTCCTCGCCTTTGGACTCGCGGTCGGCGTCAGCGCGCATGCGTTCGACGAGCTCCGCGGCCGGCCGCTCGGCACGCGCATCCCAACAGGTGTGCTCGTCGCACTCGGCACGATCGCGCTCGCAGCAGCGGTCGCACTTGGGCTCGGCGCGCTCGCGATGGTCGGCCCCGGACTGCTCGTCCTCGTAATCGCCGGCATTGCGCTCGTCCTGGGTTACGCGTTCGACGCGCCGCTCGTGCATTCCGATGTCGGGTTCGCGCTCGCGTGGGGCGCGTTCCCGACGCTGACGCTCGCGTATGCGACCGGCGCGCCACCCCTTGCGAGCGTGGCCGTCGCCGCCGGGACAGCGCTCATGAGCCTCGCGCAGCGGCGCCTCTCGACTCGCGTGCGCGCGATCCGCCGGCGTGCGATGGTGGTCAGCGGCGAGGTCCGCTATCGCGACGGATCGACCGAGCTGGTCGACGCACGATCGCTGATCGCCACGCCCGAGGGTGCGCTCCGGCTGCTGTGGCTCGCGATGACCCTCGTGGCGGTGGGTGCCATTCTCTCGCGCTGGCTCTGAGCGACGAAGAAGCCGCGCCCCGTTCGTTCCGGGCGCGGCCCCTTGTCTTCTATCGCGTGAGAAGTGAGCTTGCTACTTGTGGTCGCCCTGCTTCTTCGCGGTCGCGCTCACCGTCGCGCCGTGCCCGGTGCCAGAAGCAGTCGATTTCGCAAGTGCTGAGACCGTGTCACCGTGCGAGTCGTTGTCGGACGAATCGTGCTCGTCCTTGTCGGTGTCCTCGGTCTTGGCGGCCTCGTCCTTGTCAGTGTCTTCGGTCTTCGCCGCCTCGTCCTTGTCGGCGTCCTCAGCTGTGGCCTCGGTCTTCGCCGCGGCGCTGACCGCGTCGCCCTTGGCCTCGCCGGTCAGCGTGGTGGTCTGTGCGAGCTTCGCGATCGCCGCGCCGCGCGCAACGTCGTCGTTGTCCGCCGTGCCGCTCGCGTCCGATGACGCGAATGCAACGCCGGCCAGCAGACCGGTCGCGGCGAGCGCCGTGACGGCCACACCGAATGAACGGGTCTTGAGCTGCATGAATACCTCCTGGAGCGGACGCTCCACAGCGATTAACGCGCGTCGCCGTACGGTGTTAGGACACCATTCGCTCGCTCGCTCGGTACGGGCAGCTACCTATTCCGGCTGCAGGCCCCGATCACCAGCGAGTGCGGCAGCGAAGCGACGGGCTGTGTCGAGCAGCGCGCGGAGCTCGACCTCAGTGGGCAGCAGCTCGTACGGATGGTGGTGGCAGATCCGGCTGAGGCTGTTCCACGCGAGCGACGCGCTCTCGGCAACTTCTCGGTCACGCATGTATTCCGGCAGACAGAGCAGCTGCGCGTGCGTGCTGCACCACTCGAGGCCCGGCGCACGCACGATCCAGAACTCCCACATCGCGGTCTCGATCGCCTGGCGCGCGAGCAGCGCCGCGGCGCGCGGCCACACCCCGGCGGTCGCGGCCTGCGGCTCGCCGAGGATCAGGTCCGCGTGCTGCAGGAGCTCGATCGAGATCACGTGAGTGCCCGGAGGTCCTTCGCAAGCTGCGTCACGTTCCGGATGAGGCCCATGAGGTCTCCTTCGAAGCCGACATGCGAGCCGCGGTTGCAGATCTTGAACGCGTCACCGGCCGGTTGCCCGAACGAGCGGTTGATGCGGGCCATGACGTCGCCGGCCTTGGATTCGTCATCGAACAGCGCGAGCGCTGCGAGCGCATTGAGCCCCTGCCCGTCGAGCGCGTCCTCGACATCCGAATGCTTGTCGCCGCGACCGAGACGCCGGCGGCGGACGACCTCCATGCACGCGGCCTCGATCGCGGCGCGGCAGAAGCCCGGGATCACCCGCTCCCCCGCCTTTCGCGGAAGCTCCTTCGTGAGTGCGAGCGCCCGCGCGTCCGCGAGGTTGCGCTCCACGGGGTCGAGCTCCTCGCGGAGCTCGAGCACCGAATGCTCGCGGCGGGTGACCGCGATCACGGTCGCGTCGATGTTCAGGCGGCGCACCGCCTCCCGCAGCCGGTCGTCGTGCGTCAGCACGATGACCTGACGCGTCTCCGCGGCACTCGCGAGCACGCGCGCGAGGCCCTCGACGCGCGCGGGATCCATCGACTGGACCGGGTCGTCGATGACGACGAAACGGAACGGGCTCTCGGGCAGGGTCGCGCGCGGGAGGAACAGGCTCAAGGCGATCGAGCTGAGCTCGCCCTGGCTCATGACGCTGAGCGCGTCGGTCTCGACGCCATCGACGTCCACGGTCAAGACGGGATGGCGCGTCGGACCGGAGCCGGCCAGCGCCACGACCTCGAGATCGACATTGCTCTGCTGCCGCAGGATCTGCCACAACCGCTTCGCTTCATCAGCAACTGGACGGAAGCGCTCGCTGCGGATGTCGTCCGCGGCATCCCTGAGCCACTTCTCCGCAAGCTTGATGGTCGCGACTTCGGCACCGGCCTGCTCGGCCTGGCGCGCGCCCGCGAGCCACGGCGCGACCAGCTGCGTCGCACGCCGCCACGGCGCCTCACGCCGTTCGAGCTCGGCCGTCGCCTCGGTGCGCGCCCGATCCAGCGCGGATCGCAGCGCCTCGATGGCAGCGGGAAGCTTCGTCGCGATGACATCCAGCGAGCCGAAGTCCAGCGTCGCCACGCCGCTCCAGGCGGACGTCAGGGCCTCGGTCGATCGCAGCACTCCGCTGAGCGAGGCGACGAACGAAGGCAGCGGTGGCACGAGCCCGCGCGCCGCGGCACGCGCAGCGCTCGCGACCTTGACCGCGTGCTCCGCCGAGACAGCCTCACGCCGCAGCTTCTCGATCGACGCGGCCGTCTGCGTCTTCCACTTCGCATCGAGCGCACCGGTGCCGCAGACCGGGCAGGTCTTCTCCTTGTGCTTGGTATGGAACTCGAGCGCCTGTGACAGGAGATCGGCCAGCTCGAGTGCGCGAGCCGAGGACTGCTCCGGTGCAGCGGCCTTCTTCGCGTCGCGCGCAGCGGTCACGACCAGCTCCACGTCCTCCGCTCTCGGTGCCTCGAGCGTGATGAGCCGCCGCAGGGCGGCGGCAGCGCTGTCGTCACCGGCCTCACGCTTCCCTGTGAGCTGCTCTTCGAGCGCCGCGAGGTCGCGCTTCTTGGCCTGCAGGACCGCGGCGAGCGCGCGCACGCGCTCGTCATCGAGCGCGGAAAGCTGCGGGATGAGCGTCTTGAGCGCGGCGTCCGACGCGTCGACGGCCTTGGTACGAACGAGGCGCTCCTGCTGGAGCGACTTCTGTGCACTCACGAGGTCCTCAAGACCGAGCATCGCCGACAGGCGGTCGTGGAACACGGTCGGCCCGTCATCGAACATCGCGCCGAGCTCGTTGTACGAGAGGAACGGCCGGTACAGCTCGAGCGGGCGCTCCCAGCCCAGCGCCGCGAGCTTCGTCTTCTTCTGGCCGTGCCGCTGCACGACCGTGTCGCCGGCATCGAGCTCGGCATCGTCGGGCCATGCCCGTGTGACGACGGCGCGGCCGTGATCACCTTCGATCGTCAGCTCCGCCGCGATCTCGGCGTCTTGCGTCTGATGGAGATTGCGCCAGCCGTCCTTCCACACCTTCGAGCGCGTCGACCAGCGCCGGTTCTCGCCGGTCAGCAGGAACTCGAGCGCCTCGGACAGGCTGGACTTGCCCGATCCGTTCCGTCCGACGATGAGCGTCAGGCCCGGGGTGCCGCTGAGCTCGAGCCGGCACGCCGGTCCGACGCCGCGGAATCCCGCGACCGTCAGCGCATTGACGTACACCGATGTCGGCGTGGCCTGGTCGGCACCGCCGGCCGTGGCCTTCGCTGCCTTGTCGCCAAGGGCATCGCGCAACGCGTCATCGCTGGAGCACGCGGCCAGGACGAGACGCGCCCACGGGGTCGATTCGACGCCTTCCGATCGAAGGCGCGCCCGGACTAGCTCACGAAGTGTCGCGTCCACTCACGTTCCTCGTGCGAATGGTCAGCGGGACGAGCATCGGCACCCGCTGCGCGTATGCGTCGTATGCAGGTCCGAGATTAGCGCGGAGCAGCCGTTCCTCCGCGGATGCCCGGATGTACAGCGCCGGCCACGCGCCGAGCAGCGTGCCCGCGATGAGCAGGCCGTTCCCGGTCGCGAGGCACGCACCGAGCAGATGGACGGCGAGCCCGAGGTACACCGGGTGGCGCACGATCCCGAACGGCCCGGTGTTGACCACCTCGTGACCCTCGTGGACCTCGACCTCCATGTCGAAGTGCCGTCCGAGCGTGCGTGCGGCCCAGATCGCGAAGCCGATCCCGCCGACGACGAGCGCGAGCCCGGCCCAGCGGATCGGATCGGCGAGCGGCAGCTCCGGTCCCGGCCGAACTGCGATGACGACGTACGGCACCCAGATGAAGAACGGCAGCCATTGGGCGATCGCACCGCCGCGCCCGATGGTCCGCCGGCCGACGCGCACCCGCGCACGGAGGCGCTCGGCGATCACGCCATAGACGAGGAAGCTGAGCGCGCTGGTCCAGGCGACGAGCTCTCCGCTCACGGGCGCACGATGAACCAGACGCCGTCGACGTTCTGGCCATTCGCCTGATCGGTGCCCGGCGGATCCTCGATGTACAGGTAGAGCGCCTGGTTCCTGTACGTCAGCTGGCGCGAACCGTCCTTCCGCGTCACGGAGCCGAAGCTGCCGCCGGAGAAGCTGTGGCTCAGCGTCGGTGTGTGCGTGACGATCAGTGGCGGCCAGTCCATCGCGCACGTGTCGTAGCAGACCGACTCGCGCGGCATGTCCTTCGTGTAGACGTAGACGGTCATCCCGTCCGCGGTCAGCACGTTCCCCAGCTTGTCACGGGACGCGACGCCGATCACCGGATCGGTCGTCCGCGGCTGCTTGGGGATCGCCGTGCTCCCACAGGACACGAGCAGGACCGCGAGCATCGCAAAGACGTATCGCATATGCGGGGTATACGCCCCTATCGGGTCGAGGGCTTCCGCGTCGAGCGGCAGGCGTTCTGTAAGCGCCGGGTAAACAGTCGCCCGAACCGGACCGTCAGCGACACGTCGTGACGGCGGCAGGCGTACCTCCAACAGAACCGCCAGGAGGTCGACCGATGCGACGTTCTCGAACGCTGGTGCTGCTCGCGACGATGACCCTCATCGTGACCGCGTGTTCGCGCGCCGAGACCGCAACTCCCGCGGGCGGCGTGGGCCAGATCAAGCACGTCGTCGTGATCATGCAGGAGAACCGCTCGTTCGACTCGTACTTCGGCACCTTCCCCGGCGCCGACGGCATTCCGATGGCGAACGGCGTGCCGACCGTGTGCGCGCCCGATCCCAAGACCAACACCTGCGTCACCCCGTTCCACGACTCGTCGGACAAGAACGAAGGAGGCCCGCACGGCCAGAGCAGCGCCACCGCCGATATCAACGGCGGACAGATGAACGGCTTCATCGCGCAACAGCTGGCCGGGCGGAACGGCACCTGCAAGGGTCCGGACGATCCGGCCTGCCAGAAGGCGACTGCGGCGCAACCGGACGTGATGGGCTACCACGACGCGCGCGAGATCCCGAACTACTGGACCTACGCCCAGACGTTCACGCTCCAGGACCACCTGTTCGAGCCGAATGCGTCGTGGAGCCTGCCGGAGCACCTCTTCATGGTCTCGAACTGGTCCGCGAAGTGCGCGAGCGCAACGGACCCGATGAGCTGCTCCAGCGCGCTGCAGAGTCCCGACAAGGCATCAGCGACGAACCCGACGTACGCCTGGACCGACATCACGTACGTGCTCCACCAGCACGACATCAGCTGGGGCTACTTCCTCGACCAGGGCGCCCAGCCCGACTGTGCTGACGGCGAGATGACGTGCGCGCAGAAGCCGCAGAAGGTCGGCGTGCCCTCTATCTGGAACCCGCTTCCCGGCTTCACCGACGTGCACCAGGATGGCCAGCTCGGGAACATCCAGGACCTCAGCGCGTTCCTCAATGACGCCAAGGCAGGCACGATGCCGGCGGTCTCCTGGATCGTGCCGAACAACGCCGATAGTGAGCACCCGACCGCGCTCGTGTCCGCGGGGCAGGACTACGTCACGAACATCGTGAACACGATCATGCAGGGACCCGATTGGAATTCGACCGCGATCTTTCTCACCTGGGACGACTGGGGCGGCTTCTACGACCACGTCGCGCCGCCCACGGTCGATGCCAACGGCTACGGCCTTCGCGTCCCGGGCATCGTGATCAGTCCCTGGGCGAAGCGTGGGTACATCGATCACCAGACCCTGAGCTTCGACGCGTACAACAAGTTCATCGAGGACATCTTCCTTGGCGGGCAGCGTCTCGACCCGAAGACGGACGGCCGGCCGGACTCGCGGCCAGTCGTCCGCGAAACGGTGCCGCAGCTCGGCAATCTTATGAACGACTTCAACTTCAATCAGACGCCGCACGCCCCACTGGTCCTCGAGACCCATCCCGCTCCCGGGCCTGCCTCGCGCTGACCGCTACGCGGGCTTCGGCACCCGGGCGATCGCGTTCCGCGCGACCCAGCGCGGCTTCGCCGGCGGGCTGGCGTAGTCGTCCTTCGTGACCCGGAAGCCGGTGAAGCAGCCGAGCACGGAATCCTGGGCATAGCCCCCACCGTCGAGGCGCTCGAAGAGCTCGCCTTCACTGACCGTCTCCACCGCGGGCGTCTCGGGATCCGCGGGCTGGGTCGGCCGGCCGATGAGCCACGACGAGAGGTATTGGTCCGCACCCGTCTCGTCGGCGACATACACGTGCAGCGTGTCGCCGACCTCGATGTTCTGCACGTTCGCGATCTTGTGGCCGTCCACGTTATGGAGTCCCCGCCAGAGGAAGCCCTCGCCGAGCAGCACCTTCGTCGCCGCGGGATCGGTGCCTTCGGGGCTGCAGCGGTAGATCCACTGCGCCGTCCCGCGGGTCGGCTTCACGTGAGCGCGTCTCGGAGCGCCTCTGCCGCGAGGCCGTTGCTCCCATCCTCGTCGTGCCGGAAGTACGCGTACACGTCCTTGCCCAGCGCGAGAACGGCCTTGAGTCGGTCGGCCCATGCCGCGATCGTCTCCGCGTCGTACCCCTCGCGCGCGCGCAGGCGGACGTACGCGAAGTCCGCGGTCGCGCCGATGGTCCAGAGCGGGCTCGGTGCGCGCTCCCCCTCCCCGTGGACGAGCGAGACGTTGCGCGCCCGGAGCAGGTCGTACACATCGCCTTCGTACCACGACTCGTCGCGCACCTCGAGCGCACAGCGGAAGCCATCGGGCAGCGCCACGACGAACATCGACAGCAGCTCGTCGTTCCGCTTCAGCCAGGGCGGGGTCTGGAACAGGATCGGTCCGAGCCGGTCGCCGAGCGGCCGCACCGCGTCGAAGAACGTCGGCAGCGTCGTCGCCGGCTCCTCGAGCTTCTTGATGTGCGTGATGTACTGCGACGCCTTCAGCGCGAAGAGAAAGTCGTCGGACGTCTGCTCCTTCCAGCTGTCGATGTTCCGCTGGGTCGGGAGATGGTTGAAGGTGTAGTTGACCTCGTTCGTCTTGAGCCGGGTCGCGTAGTGGCGCAGCAGGTCCTTGGCCTTCACGTCGGCCGGGTAGAACTTCTGCTTCCAGCTCGCGTACGCCCAGCCGGACGTGCCCACGTAGGCCTTCGCCATCAGTCGCCGCCGCTGTGCTGGCCGAGCACCGCGTACGCAATACCAGCGACCAGCGAGTTCGCGCGCTTCAGGGCCGCGAGCACGTCCAGGTGGATGCTCGAGGTGTCGATCGTCTCGCGCAGGCCCTCGTGCAGCCGCTCCAAGTGGGTCTGCCGCAGGCGGCGCTCCATCAGATTGATGTTGCTCTTGTGGCGCACGACCTTCTCGGCGATGCCCTTGTCCTGCGTCGCGACGGCGCTGATCGCGAGCTCGAGGTTCTCCACGACCATCGTGTGCAGGTCCACGATCTCCTTCCAGCCTTGCCCGCTGAACCGGTAGTGCCCACGCATCTTCTTCTCTGCGAGCTCCATGAGGTCCTTCTCGATGACGTCGCCGATCTCCTCGAGGTTCACGACCGTGAAGAGGAGCGCCGACTCGCGCTGGGATTGCTCCTCGGTGAGCGACTGCTCGCGGAGCTTCACGACGTACTGCTTGATGTCCTCTTCGAGCCGGTCGATGAGGTCGTCGCGCCGGACGATCTCCTTCATCAGGCGCTCGTCGTCGCGCTCGAACACGTTGATCGTGTCGCGCAGCGACTGCAGCACGACGTCGCCCAGCCGCAGTACCTCACGCGTCGCCTGCCCGATCGCGACCGCCGGCGTATCGAGGACGTTCGGGTTGAGGTACATCGCGCCGACCTCGCGCCGGCCCGTGTCCGGGATCAGCCGCGTGAAGACGTCGGCCGCGACCCGTGTCCCCGGCAGGAACAGGAGCGCGAGGATCAGGTTGAACAGGGAGTGCGCGTTCGCGATCTGGCGGGCCGGGTCGTCCGTCGTGTGCCGCACCAGGTCGGCGAAGACGACGCTGAACGGCAGAAAGATGAGCACGCCCACGACCTTGAAGATGGCGTGCGCGGCGGCGACGCGGCGGGCCTCGGCGTTCGCGCCGACAGCCGCGACGAGCGCGGTCGCGGCGGTGCCGACGTTCGCACCGAAGATCATCGGCATCGCGCCGTCGAGGTTCATGAGCCCGCTCGTCGCGAAGCTGAGCGCGATGCCGAGCGTCGCCGCGCTCGAACGAACGACCGCACTGAACACCGCCGCCAGCAGGAACAGGATGAGCGGCTGCGCGACGAGCGCCTGGAACAGATCGCCGAACAGCGCACTCTGCTTGAGCGGGATCGTCCCGTCGGCGATGAGCTTCATCCCGAGGAACAGCAGACCGAATCCGAGGACGGCCTGCCCGACGTACTTGATCGTGCCGCTGAACGCCGTGTACACGAGCCAGCCCAGGAACACGACGAGCGGCGCGAAGCCGAGCAGGTTGAAGGCGAGAAGCTGCACCGTCACGGTCGTGCCGATGTCAGCGCCGAGGATCACGCCGATCGTCTGTCGCAGGCTCAGCAGGCCGGCAGAGGCGAAGCCAACGAGCATGACCGTCGTCGCGCTCGACGATTGCAGCACCGCGGTGACGCCCGCGCCCACGAAGAGCGCCCGGAAGCGGTCGCCGGTGAGCGTTGAAAGCACGTGACGCAACCGCGAGCCGGCCGCGCGCTGCAGCCCTTCACCGACGAGCCGCACCCCGTATAGAAGGAGGGCCGTGCCGCCGAGGAGCGCGAAGAGGACCTGGTTGGCTTCGCTCATGAGATCGTCAGGCTAGTCGAACTCGCTCTCGTCGAACTGCTGCCGATCCTGCGCTTCGTGCAGGAGCATCAGCAGCGAGACGGGTCCACTCGGATCTGCCACGTCGTACACGTACCAGACGAGGTACGGCAGGCCGCGGCCGATCGTGAACACACGGTACGAGTGCGCTCCGCGGCGCTCGATCTCCGCGCCGATTCCGGGATTCCGTGCGACACGCCGTCGGAAGGCGGCGAGCCCGGCGCGAAGGTTCGCGCGCTGCTCCGGCACGCGGTACGCCTCGAGCCAACGGACGCGTGCCGCGAGATCCTTCTTGAAGTTCTCGTCAACGCGGACGCGGCGGGCACCTACCTGGCGGATCTCCGCGCCGAGCGAGTCCGATCGCGCGCCTCGGCTTCGTCAAAGATCGCGTCGATCTCAGCGTGGCTCGCCTCCACGAATCCACCGGCCTCGACCCGATCGGCGATCGCGCGCAGGCGCTCGGTCTGCCACAGGCGTGCACGAGCGCGCTGCCGCTCATCGCGGAGCTCACCGGCGCGTTCCACGGCGAGGCTCCGAATTGCGGTCGATACGCCAACGCCACGCCGGCGTGCTTCGGCCTCGAAGTCGGACCGCTGCTCCTTTGTCACTGCCACGCTGATCGGCGGCACCTTGTCGCTGGCGTTCCGGACCACCCGCCTACCTCCGCCCGATAGTGAACTTCACTATGCGCCGTACATGCGCGGCCCGCAACCCGAAGGGCCAGCTTGAGGTTCCAATTTGGCACCTCAAGTTCGACGTCTTGCTATCGCAAATTGCGACAGCAAGAGTTATCGGCTCGTCCCGTCCCCTACGCGTTCGGACGTGCGCCGCAACCGTTCCGAAAGCAGCTTCGCGAGGACCCGATGGAGGATCGGGAACGCGCGAGCCGCGCGCTCGAAGCTCGCCGTGTCCAGCTCGAGCGTCGTCGTCGGCTTGATCGCGAGCACCGTCGCCGACCGCGGGAGATCCACCATGACGCCCATCTCACCCACGATCTCACCCGAGCCGAGCTTCGCGAGCTGGACCGGGGACTCGTCGGAGCGCCGCTGGCGCTCGACACGGACCTGCCCGTCGAGGATGAAATGGACCGACGTGCTCGGCTCGCCCTGCCGCATCAAGGCCTGGTCGTCCTTGTACTCGCGGATGGTGCCGAAGCGGATGAGGAACACGAGCGCGCTCGAGTCGAGGCCCGCAAGGTGCGGGCTGGCCGCGAGCGTGGTGATGAGCTCCTGCTCGCTCAGCTGCGTAGGGATTCGCCGATCCTCTGCTCCGTCGCGCGGAGCCGCTCGCTCAACAGCCGGGCGATGACGCGGTGCAGGATCGGGTAGGCCTTCGCGACGCGGTCGAAGTTCGGCGCGTCGAGCTCGAGCGTCTCGGTGGGCTCCATCGCGGTGACCGTCGCCGAGCGCGGGATGTCGATGACCACGCCCATCTCGCCCACGACGGCCCCGGGGCCGAACTCGGCGAGCGTCACCGGACGGTCGTCCGTGCGGCGGGCGCGCTGCGCGCGAGCCTTCCCGCTCAGGACGAAGTGGATCGAGGCGGACGGATCGCCCTGGCGCATGATCACGTCGCCGGCCTTCCAGATCCGGCGGCGGCCGAGGCGGACCAGGAACATCAGGGCCGTCGGGTCGAGGTCCGCCAGGATCGGGCTTTTGGACAGCATCGAGCGGACGTCTTCCTCATTCACTGCGGCTGAGGCTAGTCCTCGCCCGGTTACTTGGCGATGGTCAGAACCGCGCTGCCCGCGGCCCCGCCGGTGAGCACGACGACCTGCGCGATGCCCTCATTTGGCGGGGCGGAGAAGCTGATCGCGATGCGCCCGGAGGCGTCCGTGACCGCGGTCCCGATGGAGATGACGCCCACCTGGAGCGACACCGTCTGACCCGCCAGCGGCGTCCCGTTGTTCGACACGGTGATGTTCGCGGTGACGAAGCCGCCCGGCTTCACGGTCGCGTTCGTGAGCACGACGGACACGGTCGCGGCAGCGCCGGCCGTGGGCTGCGGCTTCACGGTGACCGTGAGCTGGGTCTTCGTCTCGTTGCCGGCGCGGTCGCGCGCGATGACGGTGAGCGGGAGCGAGCCCGCCTGCACTGTGACGCTGTCGCTGAAGCTGCCGTCCTGGCCCACGATCACGCTGCGGTCGTTCACCAGCACGGTCGCGCCGGGCTCGGACTTCCCCTCGACGGTGAGCGCCGTACCGACGGTGTCCCCGTCCCTCGGCTTGCTCAGCGCGAGCGGCGGCGCGATGCGGTCGAGCGTCACGGTCTGGCCGGTCGTCGCGATCGTCTCGTTCGCCGGACCGACGAGCGCGACGACGATGTGGTTCGCGCCGTCGATGAGCGTGAGCGGCACGGCGAAGTGTCCGGTCGCGTCGAACTTGGTAGTGACGGTCGCGCCATTCAGTTGGACTTCGATCTTGCGATCGGCCACCGCGCCGAACGACGGCACGACGCCCTGGAGCAGCAGCGCCGGGGACTTGGTGAATTCCGGGACCGCGCTGAGCACCGGCGCGACGCCGACCTGCCCGCTGTTCTGCGCGATCGTGAGGTCGGTCGTCGCGTCGGGTACCGCGGTCACTGCTCCGAGCCACGAGCCGATGGATGCGCCGGTGAGGTTCACGCTCGACGCCGCGGCGTCGCCCACGAGGATCGCCGTTGCGAGCACGATCCCCCAGGCGAGCCCGCGGAAGAGCGGGTGCAGCGGCTTGCGGGCGCGCTTCCGTTTGACCTCGCGCGCGAGCGCGCGATAGCGATCCGCGGGTGGCGGCGGGCGGCGCTTCGGCTGCACGGTACCTGCGATCGTCATGCCTTCCTCACTCGCACACACCGATAGGAAACGGAGGTAGCGAAAGGGCGTCGGCTCTCGCCGGCGCCCTCCGCTGGTGGGTGGGATGAGGGGCTAACTGTTTAGTGCGTCGTGAGGCGAAACGTTGTCACTGAACCCCTGGGCTGTCAAGTGACACCTTGGTAATGGGCTGGAAACAGGCCCTCCTGCGGCGATTTCGCAGTCCTTCGATACTGAGGACGTGCAGCAGCAGACCTCCGCTTGGGTCCCCGGTCTCGAGGGCGTCGTCGCCGTCAAAACTGATATCTCCACCGTCGAGGACAAGCGGCTCACCTACCGCGGGTACTCGATCGACGAGCTCGCGGCGAAGGCCGAGTACGAGGAGGTCGCGTACCTCCTGTTGAACGGCGAGCTGCCGAACAAGACGGAGCTCCGCGACTTCAAGGCCGAGCTCAGCAAGCACCGCTCGCTCTCGCCGGTGCTCCGCGACATCCTGAAGGAGGCGAGCGAGAACGCGCAGCCAATGGACGTGCTCCGCACGATCGTGAGCGCGTCGAG
>JBBRQB010000011.1:0-54053 GCA_038227105.1 Candidatus Limnocylindria bacterium
CAGGGCGTCGAGATGGTCATGCCCGGTGACAACACCAACCTCACGGTCACCCTGATCACCCCGATCGCCCTCGAAGAGGGCCTCCGGTTCGCGATCCGCGAGGGCGGCAAGACCGTCGGCGCGGGCGTCGTCACGAAGATCCTGGAGTAAGAAGCAATGATGGAAACGGGCGGCGACAAGTAATGGCAAAGCAGCGCATCAGGATCCGGCTCAAGGCCTATGACCACAAGCTCATCGACCAGTCCGCGGCGCAGATCGTCGAGACGGCGCAGCGCACCGGGTCGACCGTGACCGGTCCTGTCCCGCTGCCCACGCGCATCGAGAAGTTCACCGTCATCCGCAGCCCGTTCATCTACAAGGACTCACGCGACCAGTTCGAGATCCGGACGCACAAGCGCCTCATCGATATCAACGACCCATCGCAGAAGACGGTCGACGCGCTCATGAAGCTCAACCTTCCCGCGGGCGTCGACATCGAGATCAAGCTCTAAATCGCAGGTAGGACGGAAATGACCGACGAGACCAAGACGAGCGACACCGAGACGACCCTGGAGCAGGAGCAGCAGCCGCGTGGCGACGAGACGCCGCGCGGTGAGCAGGCGCCTGACATGGCGAAGCCGCTCATCGTCGGTCGCAAGATCGGGATGCTCCAGCACTTCCGCACCGACGGCTCGGCGGTCGCCTGCACGGTGATCAGTGCGGAGCCGAACATCGTGACCGCGGTCCGGACCAAGGAGCGCGACGGCTACACGGCCATCCAGGTCGGGTACGGCACCGTCGACAAGAAGAAGCTCCAGAAGGCGCGCCTCGGACACCTCAAGGAGTCCGGCGCCATCGTTTCGACGCTCCGTGAGATCCGCCTCGACTCGGTCGCCGGATTCAAGACCGGTCAGGCCATCGGGGTCGAGCGCTTCCAGCCCGGGGACAAGGTCGACGTCGTCGGCATCTCCAAGGGCAAGGGCTTCGCGGGTCCCGTTCACCTGCACCACTTCTCGCGTGGACCCAAGTCGCACGGTTCCGACCATCTGCGCCGTCAAGGCTCGGTCGGCTCCGGCACGACGCCCGGTCGCGTGTGGAAGGGGCTTCGCATGGCGGCGCATCAGGGCGCCGCGCGCATCACCGTGAAGAACCTCGAGATCCTTCGTGCGGACGCGGACCGCAGCATCCTGCTCATCGCGGGTGCGGTCCCCGGCGCGCGCAACGGCATCGTCGTGGTGAGGAAGGCCTGATGGCAGAGAAGAAGAAGACCATCGCCAAGAAGACCGTGGCCGCGAAGCCCGCTGCGAAGAAGGCCGTGACGGCGAAAGCCGCCGCCAAGCCCGTCGCCAAGCCCGTGAAAAAGGCCGTCGCGCGTCCGGCCACGCGCGCCGTCGCCCCACGCCCGCAGCCGCGGGCTACGGCGCCGACGCGCGAGCCGCGAGTGAAGATCGAGTCTCGGCCGCTCCCGACGGCGCACGCCGGCTTCGTGCCGGTCGTCGCGGCGAACGGCGACCCGTTCGGCTCGTTCGAGCTCCCCGCGGTGCTCGGCGCGCCGAAGAAGCGCAATGGCGTCCTTTTCCAGGCGTTCCAGGCCGCTCGCGCGAACGCGCGTCTCGGCACCGCCGCTACGAAGAACCGCGCCCGCGTCGCGGGTGGCGGCGCGAAACCCTGGAAGCAGAAGGGCACCGGCCGCGCCCGTCAGGGCTCGACCCGCGCTCCGCACTGGCGCCACGGTGGCGTCGTGTTCGGCCCGAACGGCCGCACCTACTGGCAGCGGATCCCCGAGCGCATGCGCAAGGCCGCGTTCGGTGAAGCGTTCGCCGCGCAGGCCGCGAACGGCCGGGTCATCGTGTTCGACGAGATCGGCGGCCTCTCCGAGCGTCCGCGGTCGCGCGAGTTCTACGACTGGCTCGCGCGTATCGGCGACACCGGCAAGACGCTCATCGTCGGCTCCGAGGTCAACGAGGGACACGGCCGCGCGGTCGCGAACCTGTCCGATGTCGAGCTCCGCACGGTCGGATCCCTCCGCCTCGCGGACGTCCTTGGCGCGGAAACGCTCCTCGTCTCGCGTTCGGCGATGGATGGCCTCGCGGCACGCGCCGATCTCGATCGCGTCCGCAAGGGAAAGGCGGTGATCGCATGAGAGG
This sequence comes from Candidatus Limnocylindria bacterium, assembly GCA_038227105.1. Classification (GTDB taxonomy): domain Bacteria; phylum Chloroflexota; class Limnocylindria; order P2-11E; family P2-11E; genus UBA4735. Next base: position 2,127 of record JBBRQB010000011.1, read on the forward strand.
TGATCTCGTTCTCGTCCGTCCGATCATCACCGAGAAGTCCATGACCGGCACGAACAGCGGCCGCTACACGTTCCAGGTCGCCAAGGCCGCGACGAAGCAGGAGATCGCCCAGGCGGTCGCCGCGTCGTTCAAGGTCGATGTCGTCGCCGTGAACACGGCCACGGTAAAGGGCAAGGTCCGCAAGGTCGGCAAGCGCGTCGGCAAGCAGACCGATTGGAAGAAGGCCGTCGTGACCCTGGCCGCGGGCCAGCGGATCGAGCGCTACTTCGTGGAAGGGGTCTAACGCCGGATGGCACTCAAAAAGTCCAAGCCATACACGCCGGTCCGGCGCTACCGCCAGACCGCGAACTTCCTCGAGCTGACGAAGAAGCCGGCGGAGAAGGCGCTGACCGAGTCGAAGGACCGGTCCGGCGGTCGCAACTCGCAGGGCCGCGTCACCATGCGCTACCGCGGGGGTGGCGAGAAACGCCGTTATCGGATCATCGACTTCAAGCGCAACAAGGACGGGATCCCGGCGAAGGTCACGGCCATCGAGTACGACCCGAACCGCTCGGCCCGACTCGCGCTCCTCGTCTACAAGGACGGCGAGAAGCGCTACATCCTGGCACCGCTCGACCTGAAGATCGGCGACACCGTCCTGTCCGGGCCGGACGCCGAGGCCCGCCTCGGCAACTGCATGCCGCTCGAGAACATCCCGACCGGTATGCAGATCCATGGCGTCGAGCTCCAGCCGGGTCGCGGTGCGCAGCTCGTTCGCTCGGCCGGCGGTGTCGCGCAGCTCGTGGCGAAGGAAGGCGAGTACGCCCAGGTGCGTCTGCCCTCCGGCACGATCCGCATCATCCACGTCCGCTGCCGCGCGACGATCGGTCAGCTCGGGAACATCGAGCACGAGAACCAGAAGATCGGCGGCGCCGGTCACAAGCGGCACATGGGCCGTCGCCCGCAGGTGCGTGGCGTCGTCATGTCGCCGCGCGACCACCCGCACGGCGGTGGTGAGGCGAAGTCTCCGGTCGGTGGCATGGCCCAGACCCCGTGGGGCAAGCCCGCGATGGGGCTCAAGACGCGCCGCAACCCGAAGACGGATCGCTTCGTGATCAAGCCGCAGAAGAAGAGGGGCAAGAAGTGAGTCGCTCAGTAAAGAAGGGACCCTTCGTCGAGGACTCCCTGAAGAAGAAGATCGAGGCCCTCAACTCGCGCAACGAGAAGAAGGTCATCAAGACCTGGTCGCGCCCGTCGGTGATCCTGCCGATCATGGTCGGCCACACCATCGCCGTGCACGACGGACGGCGTCACGTGCCCGTCTTCATCACCGAGAACATGGTCGGCCACCGGCTCGGCGAGTTCGCAGCGACGCGCACCTTCAAGGGCCACGGACGCGGCGCCGCGGCCGAGACGGCGACGACCGTGAAGGCGGGGGCGTAGTCGTGGAAGTGAAGGCGAGCGCCACGTTCCAGCGCGTGTCACCGCGGAAGGCCCGTCTGGTCACGGACCTCATCAAGGGCAAGTCCGCCGAGGAGGCGATCTCGATCCTCGAGCACCTGCCAAAGGGCTCGGCGATCACGATCGGCCGCGTCGTACGGTCCGCGGTGGCGAACGCCGAGAACAACTTCAACCTGACGCTCGAGAACCTCTACGTGAAACGCGCGACCGCCGATGAGGGCCCGCGGATGAAGCGCGTGTGGATGCGTGGTCGCGGTCGCCGCGACATCAAGTTGCACCGCACGAGCCACATCACCGTGGTCGTCGACGAGAAGGAGTCTTAAGTGGGACAGAAGGTCCATCCGATCGGGTATCGGCTCGGATTCACGAAGACCTGGAACGCGAAGTGGTTCGCGGAGGCGAAGAACTACCGGATCCTCCTCAAGGAGGACATCGCCATCCGCACGACCATCCGTGGCCGTCTGCGTGACGCGGCGATCGCCCGCATCGACATCGAGCGCTCGACGAACCAGGTCACCGTGACGATCCAGACCGCCAAGCCCGGCGTCGTCATCGGCAAGGGCGGTGCGAAGGTCGAGGAGCTCCGTCAGGCGCTCGGTAAGGCCACGGGCAAAACGGTGAAGGTGAACATCTTCGAGATCCGTTACCCGGAGCTCGACGCGAATCTCATCGCCGAGAACGTCGCCCAGCAGCTCGAGCGGCGCGTGTCGTTCCGCAAAGTGCTGAAGCAGACGGTCTCACGCTCGATGAAGGCCGGGGCGAAGGGTGTCCGCGTGGCGGTCGCCGGTCGTCTCGGTGGCGCCGAGATGTCGCGCCGTGAGTGGGAGCGCGAAGGCCGCGTCCCGCTGCACACGCTCCGCGCGGACATCGAGTTCGGCCGCGCGATCGCGAAGACCACGTACGGCACGATCGGTGTGAAGGCGTGGATCTATCGCGGTGACATCGAGCCCGCTCCGCGTCAGGTCTCGCAGAACGCGCCCGCTGCGGCGGCACGTCCGGCGGCGATGGGCGCACCGAGCGGTCCGAGCGCACCGGCTGCGGCACCGGCTGCGGCACCTGCGGCTGCGGCACCGGCTGCACCGTCTGCCCCGACCATCCCGGCGCCGGCCGGCCCGGTGGGAGCTGCCTGATGCTGCAGCCCAAGCGCCTCAAGCACCGGAAGTTCCAGCGCGGACGCATGAAGGGTGTCGCCTCTGGCGGCGCGTTCCTCGCGTTCGGCGACTACGCCCTCCAGGCGCAGGAGCCCTGCTGGATGACCGCGCGCCAGATCGAGGCCGCGCGTCGCGCGATCGTCCACCACCTCAAGCGTGGTGGAAAGGTCTGGATCCGGGTGTTCCCCGACAAGCCGGTCACGAAGAAGCCCGCCGAAGTGCGGATGGGCTCCGGTAAGGGTGCGCCCGATCACTGGGTGGCGGTGGTCAAGCCCGGCCGGATCCTGTTCGAGCTGGCCGGCGTCGACAAGGGGCTCGCGAAAGAGGCCATGCGGCTCGCGTCATACAAGCTCCCGATCAAGACGAAGTTCTTGACTCGCGAGACCGCGGAGGGTGAGAGCAGTGCAACTGAAGGACATGCGGCGGCTGTCTGACACCGAGCTCGAGGGCGAGCTCAAGAACGCGAAGGAGGAGCTCTTCAACCTCCGGTTCCAGCTGGCCACCCGCCAGCTGAAGAACTATCGCGGCCTTCCGGCCGTGAGGAAGCGCATCGCGCGCGTTTTGACCGTGATGGACGAACGAAAGACTGAGGCGGCGAATGGCTGAGAAGAAGTCAAAGGCGAAGAAGGCGACCGCGGACAAAGCGACTGCGGCTGAAAAAAAGACCGCGGCGAAGCCGGCTGCCGCGAAAGCGCTTGCGGCTGAAAAGAAGACAACGGCCGTGAAGGCCCCGGCGAAGACCGTCGAGAAAGCGCCGGCGGCCGAGAAGAAGATGGTCGCGAAGGCGGCCGCCCCCAAGAAGACCGCCGCCGCTGTGCCACCGAAGACCGCCGAGGCCCGGCCGGCCGCGCCGGTCGCCGTGAAGCGTGCCCGTCCGCTCCGTCGCGCGCCCACCGCTGCACAGGGATCGTCCGCGGACGCGCCCGCGCACTCGTGGCGCCGGTCTCACCGCCGCACCCGCGTCGGCCTGGTCACGTCGGCCAAGCAGGCGCACACCGTGACGGTGGTCGTCGAGCGCATGCGCGAGCACCCGCTCTACAAGAAGGTCATTCGTCTCCGCAAGAAGTACGCGGCACACGACGCCGCGGGCGATGTCCGGGCCGGCGATCTCGTGCGTATCCAGGAGAGCCGCCCGTTCAGCGCGACCAAGCATTGGCAGGTCATCGAGGTCCTGTCGCGCGCCGGTGAGGCGGGCGCAGCTGCGCCGCGCGCCGCCGACGTCGAGAAGCTCCTCGAGCAGGCCGAGGGTGTCACCGACATCCTGACGCCGGTACGCGAGGCAGCGCCGGCCGCGGTCGCCGATGAGGAGACCGCCGAATGATCCGCCCGTACACCCGCGTCCGCTGCGCGGACAACACCGGAGCGCGCGAGCTCTCGGTGATCCGCGTGCTGGGGAGCTCCACGGGCACCAGCGCATCGATCGGCGATGTCTTCATCGCCGCGGTGAAGCAGGCCATCCCGAACGCCCAGGTGAAGAAGGGCGATGTGGTCCGCGCCGTCGTCGTTCGTCAGACGAAGGAGATGCGGCGCGCCGATGGCTCGCTCATCCGATTCGATGACAACGCCGCAGTGCTCCTCACACCGCAGAACCAGCCGCGTGGCACCCGCATCTTCGGACCGGTCGCCCGCGAGCTCCGCGAGCGCAACTTCATGAAGATCGTTTCGCTCGCACCGGAGGTCCTCTAGATGCCGACCAAGATCAGGCGTGGCGACGAGGTCGTCGTCCTCGCGGGCAAGGACCGTGGCAAGCGGGGCAAGGTGCAAGAAGTGCACCCGCGCACCGCGGCCGTGGTCGTCGCCGGCGTGAACACGGCGAAGCGCCACACGAAAGCGAACCCGAACAAGAACGTCAAGGGCGGGATCATCGAGCAGCTCGTTCCACTTTCCGTTGGGAAGGTCATGCTCCTGTGCCCGCACTGCAACAAGCCGGCGCGCGTCGGCTACCGCATCGACGGCGATACCAAGGAGCGCTTCTGCAAGGTCTGCGGCCAGGCGCTCGCCAGCGAGGGGAAGGACTGATGACGACCGAAGTCAAAGCAGCCCCGACGAAGACCTCGCCCTCGAAGCGGAAGTCCACGACTGCCGCTCCGCAGGCGACGTCCGACGGCGACATGCCGAAGGTCGTGAGCGTCCTGCACGAGCGCTACGACAAGACGGTGAAGGACGAGCTGCGCAAGCAGTTCAGCTACGTCAACGTCATGCAGGTCCCGCGGCTCGACAAGATCGTGCTGAACATCGGGATGGGCGAGTCGATCGGGAACGCAAAGACGATGGACGCCGCCTCGAACGATCTCGCGATCATCACCGGCCAGCGGCCGGTCGTGACGAAGTCGCGGAAGGCGATCTCGAACTTCCGCCTGCGGGTCGGCATGCCGATCGGCCTGAAGGTGACGCTGCGCGGCCCGCGGATGTGGCACTTCTTCGAGAAGCTCGTCACCGTCGCGCTGCCGCGCATCCGTGACTTCCAGGGCATCCCGGAGCGGAGCTTCGACGGCCGGGGCAACTACTCGCTCGGCCTCAAGGAGCAGCTCGTGTTCCCAGAGATCGAGTACGACAAGATCGACCGGCTCCGCGGGCTCGAGATCACCATCGTGACGACGGCGAAGACGGACGAAGAAGGCCGCGCGCTCCTGAAGGCGCTCGGCATGCCGTTCCGCAACGCCCAGGGGAGTAGCTAATTGGCGAAGCTGAGCCTGATCCTCAAGTCCCAGAAGACGCCCAAGTTCAAGACGCAGGGCTACCACCGCTGCCTGGTGTGCGGTAGGGCCCGCGGCTACATGCGGAAGTTCGGCCTGTGCCGCATCTGCTTCCGCGAGCGCGCGCTCGTGGGCGACCTTCCTGGCGTGACGAAGTCGAGCTGGTGATCGGATGACAGAAATGACGACTACGACGAACACCCCGGGTCAGCCGGCACCGCACGCGCCCGATGCACCCCGCTTCGAGCCGCGCGAAGGTGGCGCCGAGGCGCCGCGCCCGCGCCGCGTGATCGTGCCCAAGGCCCGGCCGAGCCGCGGCGTGACCGTGAACGACCCCGTGGGCGACATGCTCACGCGGATCCGCAACGCGACAGGTGCCCGCCACGAGAGCGTGATGATCCCGTCGAGCCGGATGAAGATCGAGATCGCTCGCATCCTCAAGGCCGAGGGCTTCATCACCGGCTACCTGACCGAGGCCGCGAGCGAGCGGAAGGCGACCAAGGAGAGCGAAGTGCTCCCCGCCGGCACGCAGCTCGTGGTCAAGCTCAAGTACGTCGGCGGCAAGACGCCGGCGGTCGCGGGCATCCGGCGGATCAGCCGTCCGGGCCTGCGGGTCTACGCGCGCAAGACAGAGATGCCGCGGGTCCTTGGTGGCCTGGGCATCGCGATCGTGTCCACCTCGTCAGGCCTCATGACCGGCCGCGAGGCGGAGAAGAAGGCCCTCGGCGGCGAGGTCCTGGCGTACGTGTGGTGAGGTCGGAATGAGTCGTATCGGAAAGCTTCCTATCCCGGTCCCGTCCGGGGTCGACGTGAAGCTCAATGGCAATGACGTCGCGGTGAAGGGCCCGAAGGGGGAGCTCAAGCGGAGCTTCCACGCGCTCGTGTCCATCGAGCGTGCGGACGGCACCCTCGTCGTGAAGCGCGCCAACGAGAGCCAGCAAGCGAAGGCGCTGCACGGGCTGTCGCGGTCGCTGCTCTCCAACATGGTCGTCGGTGTCCACACCGGCTACGTGAAGGACCTCGAGATCAGCGGCACCGGCTACCGGGCCACGCTTGCCGGCAAAAAGCTGCAGCTCGCGCTCGGCTTCTCGCATCCCGTCGAGGTCGATCCGCCGGCCGGCATCACGTTCGCGCTCGAGACGCCACAGAAGGTGCGCATCTCCGGCGCGGACAAGGAAGTCGTCGGCGAGGTCGCAGCGAAGATCCGCCAGCTCCGCGTCCCTGACCCGTACAAGGCCAAGGGCGTGAAGTACGCGGGCGAGTACATCCGCCGCAAGGCCGGTAAGGCCGGCAAGGTCGGCGCGAAGGCCTAGGGGAGGAGCGGCAGATGGCAGTCACAGAACGGAACGAGGCGCGGCAGCGACGACACCGCCGCGTGCGGACCCGCATCGCGGGCACCGCGGACCGGCCACGCCTGGCGATCTACCGCTCGCTCTCGCAGATCTACGCGCAGGTCATCGACGATCGCAGCGGCCGCACGCTCGCGTCCGCATCCTCGCTCGATGCGAAGGACAGCAAGACCAAGAAGGCCGACGCGGCGAAGGCCGTCGGTACCCTGATCGCCGAGAAGGCGAAGGCTGCCGGTATCGAAGAGGTCATCTTCGATCGTGGCGGGTACCGCTATCACGGTCGCGTGAAGGCGCTCGCCGACGCGGCACGCTCGAACGGATTGAGGTTCTAAATGGCACGGATCGAAGCGAACCGCCTCGAGCTCACGGAGCGCGTGGTGCAGATCAACCGGGTGTCCAAGGTCGTCAAAGGCGGCCGGCGTTTCAGCTTCTCGGCCATCGTCGTCGTCGGCGACGGTCGTGGGCACGTCGGTGCCGGTCTCGGCAAGGCCGATGAGGTCCCCGACGCGATCAAGAAGGGTGTTGAGGACGCGAAGAAGCACCTCATGCTCGTGCCGCTCGTCGACCGGACGATCCCGCATCCGGTGACCGCGGACTTCGGCGCGGCGAAGGTCCTCCTCCGCCCGGCGTCGAAGGGCACCGGCGTCATCGCCGGCGGCTCGGTCCGCGCCGTCGTCGAGTCGGCGGGCATCCACGACATCCTGTCCAAGTCGCTCGGCAGCACGAACCCGGTCAACGTCGTCATGGCCACGATGCAGGCGCTCCGCGACCTGCGTTCGGCCGACACGATCGCCGAGATCCGTGGCCTGCCGCGCCGCACGCGTCGCGCGCCGGAGCCCGAGGTGGTCGCGTCATGAGCCGCCTCGAGATCCGCCAGCACAAGAGCTCGATCGGTGAGAAGCAGGCCGCCAAGGGAACGCTGACGTCGCTCGGCCTCAAGCGGCCCGGGCACACCGTCTCGCACGAGGACACGCCGGCCCTGCGCGGGCAGCTGCGCAAGATCGCGCACCTGGTCGAGCTCGTGGAAGGAAAGACCGCACGATGAAGATCCACGACCTGGTGCCCCAGAAAGGCTCGCGGAAGAACCTCCGCCGCGTCGGTCGCGGGACCGGTGCCGGCCAGGGCAAGACCGCGGGCAAGGGCACGAAGGGCCAGCTCGCTCGAAGCGGTCCGGGCCTCCCCGCCTGGTTCGAAGGCGGCCAGATGCCGCTGCACATGCGCCTGCCGAAGCTCCGTGGCTTCAAGAACCGCCACCGGGTCGAGTTCGTGGCCCTGAACGTCGGCCAGCTCAAGAACTACGCGGTGAACGGGAAGGTCACGCCCGACACGCTGGCCACCAAGGGCCTCATCCAGCTGCTCTCGAAGGTGAAGCTGCTCGGCAATGGCGACATCACGACGAAGCTCGAGGTACACGCGCACCGCGTGTCCGCGACCGCACGAGCGAAGATCGAGTCGGCCGGAGGATCCGTGGTGCTCATCGACGCGGGGAGCAAGTAGCTCGAGTGAAGGTCCTCGAAACATTCCGCGACGCCTTCCGGGCACCCGATCTTCGCGTCAAGATCCTGTTCACCCTCGCGATGCTGCTCGTCTTCCGGTTCCTGGCACACGTGCCGCTCCCGGGTGTCGATCAGACGCAGCTCGCCGCGATCCTCCAGAACAACCAGCTGCTCAGCCTGCTCGATCTCTTCTCGGGTGGTGGCCTGTCGCGGTTCAGCGTCGTGGCGCTCGGTGTGAACCCCTACATCAACGCCTCGATCATCATGACGCTCCTCAACCAGACGATCCCACCCCTCGAGCGGCTCTCCAAGGAAGGGGAGTACGGGCGGAACAAGATCAACTCGTACACCCGCATGCTGACGGTGCCCCTCGCGCTCCTGCAGGGCATCGGCGTTTCCGTGTTCATGCAGCGCTCCGGCGTCCTCAAGGACTTCGGCCCATCGAACCTCGGCCTGACGCTCGCGATCCTCTGCACGCTGACCGCCGGCACACTCATCCTCATGTGGCTCGGTGAGCTCATCAGCGAGCGGGGCATCGGCAATGGCATCAGCTTCATCATCTTCGCCGGTATCGTCGGCCGGCTGCCCCGCACGGTGCAGCAGACCCTTGAGGTGCAGACGAACTACTTCGCGCTCGCGATGTACGCGGTGATCGGTGTTGCGGTCATCGCCGCGATCATCTTCATCCAGGAAGGCCAGCGCCGGGTCCCGGTGCAGTACGCGAAACGCGTACGCGGCACCCGGATGTACTCGGGCGGCGCGACGCACATCCCGCTCCGCGTCAACAGCGCGGGCGTCATCCCGATCATCTTCGCGATCTCGATCCTGCTGCTCCCGAGCCAGGTCGCGCAGTACTTTACGAACAGCGACACCGAGTGGCTGCGAAACCTCTCGACCGGCATCGTGGCCGCCTTCCAGAACACGGTCCTCTACAACGCCGCGTACTTCGTCCTCGTCGTCGCGTTCACGTTCTTCTACACGGCATTCACGTTCGTGCCGAACGACGTCGCGGACAACATCAAGCGCTACGGCGGGTTCATTCCCGGCATCCGTCCCGGGCGGCCGACCGCGGAGTTCCTCGGCCGCGTGGTCACCCGGATCACCATCGCCGGTGCGTTGTTCCTCGGCATCGTCGCGGTCATGCCGACGCTCGTCGGTGACCTCACCGGTGTCCAGACGCTCCGTCTCGGTGGCACGAGCATCCTCATCGTCGTCGGCGTCGTCGTCGAAACGATGAAGCAGCTCGAGGCGCAGCTCCTCATGCGGAGCTATGAGGGCTTCATCCGATGATGGCCGAGCTCGAGGCGCGTTCGCAGGGCGCGACCATCGCCGGCGACCTCGTCTTCATGGGCCCTCCCGGCGTGGGGAAGGGGACCCAGGCGAAGCGGCTCACCGACCGCAACGGCTGGGTGCAGCTCTCGACCGGCGAGCTGTTCCGCGATCACCTGAAGCGGCAGACACCGCTGGGGCAGATGGCGCAGCGGTTCATGGACCGGGGCGACTACGTCCCAGATGACGTCACGATCGACATGGTCCGCGAGTTCCTCGCCGAGCTGCCCGCCGGTACGCGCGTGATGTTCGACGGCTTTCCCCGCACGGTCGCACAGGCGGTCGCGCTCGACGAGCTGCTGGCCGACCGGACGCGCTCGATCGGCCGCGTCCTGCTCCTGGACGCGCCGCGTGACGAGCTGGTCCGCCGGATCCTCGCGCGGTCGCGCGCCGAGGGTCGTGCCGACGACACCCCCGACGTGATCACGCGGCGGTTCGAGGTCTACGCCGACCAGACGAAGCCGGTCGTCGACCACTACGCGGCGAAGGGTCTCGTCCGCATGGTGAACGGCCTCGGCGAGATCGACGAGATCACCGACCGCCTCATCGAGGCGGCGCGCTGATGGTCACGCTCAAGACGCCCGAGCAGATCGCGAAGATGCGCGAGGCCGGCAGGGTCGTCGCCGCGATGCTCGCCGCGACTCGCGCCGCCGTCCGTCCTGGCGTCACGACCGTCGATCTCGACCGTGTCGCCGCCGACGTGCTGAAGCGCGCCGGCGCGGAGAGCTCGTTCCTCGGCTACTACGGGTATCCGAACACGATCTGCACCTCGGTGAACGAACAGATCGTCCACGGCATCCCGAGCAAGCGGAGGCTCAAAGAGGGCGACATCATCGGGATCGATGCTGGCGCGATCATCGACGGCTGGCACGCCGACGCGGCGATCACGGTGCCGGTGGGCGAGGTCTCGGCCGAGGCGAAGAAGCTCATCGCGGTCACCGAAGAAGCGCTCCGCAAGGGGATCGCCGCGGCACGCATCGGCAGCCGGCTGGGGGACATCGGCGCCGCGGTCCAGCAGTACGTCGAGGCGCAGGGTTACTCGGTGGTCCGCAACTACGTTGGCCACGGGATCGGCCGGGCGATGCACGAGGATCCCCAGGTCCCGAACTACGGGACCGCCGACCGGGGCAAGGACATCAAGGAGGGCCTCTGCATCGCGATCGAGCCGATGGTGAACGTCGGCGGCTTCGCCACGAAGGTCCTCGAGGACCAGTGGACGGTCGTGACCGAGGATGGGAGCCTGTCGGCCCACTTCGAGCACACGCTGGCCTGCCTGCCTGGCGGTCCGGTCGTACTGACCCTTGAAGGGAGCTCGGCCGAGGCCGGCAAAGCTGGGCTCGACCGCACGCGCCGGGGCGAAGTGGTCGTTCCGAGCGCCGCCTTGGTGCGCGCATGATCGACCCTTGCTCAAATCGGGCGGTTTTGGTACATTTTTGCTTCCCGTGGCGCATGGCCGCGGAGCTTTTTGTGTCTGGAGTTCATGGCAAGCAGTAAGCCGAGCAACAAGGACGTCATCGAGGTGGAGGGCACGGTCTCCGAGGCCCTCCCCAACGCGATGTTCAAAGTGGAGCTCCAGAACGGTCATTCGGTCCTCGCGCACATCTCCGGGAAGATGCGGATGAATTTCATTCGGGTCGTCCCGGGCGACAAGGTCCTCGTGGAGCTGTCGCCATATGACCTCAAGCGAGGTCGCATCACGCGAAGGGTGAGGTACTAGGTGAAGGTCCAGGCGAGCGTCAAGAAGCGCTGCGACAAGTGCAAGATCATCCGGCGGGATGGCGTGAACCGCGTCATCTGCTCCGAGCCGAAGCACAAGCAGCGGCAGGGATAGGGGAAAGATGGCTCGGATCGCAGGCGTCGACATCCCGCGCGAGAAGCGTGCCGACGTGTCGCTTCGCTACATCTTCGGCATCGGTCCCACGACCGCCCGCCAGGTGCTCGACGAGGCTCGCGTGGATCATGCGATCCGCGTGCGCGACCTGACCGAAGCGCAGGTCGCGAAGATCCGCGAGGTCATCGACCGCAAGTTCACCGTCGAAGGTGACCTCCGCCGCGAGGTCGCTCTCAACATCAAGCGCCTTCAGGAGATCGGCTCGTACCGCGGGCTGCGTCACCGCAAGTCGCTCCCGGTCCGCGGTCAGCGCACCCGGACCAACGCCCGTACCCGTCGCGGTCCGCGTAAGACCGTTGCCGGCAAGAAGAAGACCGCGGCGAAGACGTAGCAGCGAAGAGCAGAGAGGAACGACGTGAGCCAGGAGAAGGCCGAGAAGCCACAGGACAAGGCAGCCCCAGCTGAGGGGGGTGCGAAGCCCGCGCCGCGCCGTAAGCGCGAGAAGCGGATCGTGCCGCGTGGCGCCGCGCACATCAAGGCTTCCTTCAACAACACGATCGTCTCGCTGACCGACATGCAGGGGAACGTCATCGCGTGGGCCTCCGCCGGTGCGTCCGGTTGGAAGGGCTCGCGCAAGAGCACTCCGTACGCCGCCCAGGTCACCGCCGAGAACGCCGCGCGCAAGGCGATGGACCAGGGACTCCGCACGATCGAGGTCTTCGTCCGTGGTCCGGGTGCCGGCCGTGAAGCCGCGATCCGCGCCCTCGAGGCGACCGGGCTCGAGGTCACCGCGATCACCGACGTCACGCCGATCCCGCACAACGGCTGCCGCGCTCCCAAGCGGCGCCGGGTCTAGAGGAGAACCGATGGCTCGTTACACCGGACCGGTCTGCCGACTCTGCCGCCGCGAGGGCATGAAGCTCTACCTGAAGGGCGAGAAGTGCCTCACGAAATGCACCTTCGAGAAGCGCAGCTCGCCGCCTGGTATGCACCAGCAGCGCCGGCGCAAGGTCTCCGACTTCGCCCTGCAGCTTCGCGAGAAGCAGAAGGCCCGCCGCATCTATGGCGTGCTCGAGAAGCAGATGCGGAACACGTTCGACAAGGCGACCGAAAAGCGCGGGGCGACCGGCGAGGTGCTGCTCGAGCTCCTCGAGGCGCGCCTGGACAACGTCGTGTACCGCTCGGGCTTCGCGAAATCGCGCTCGCAGGCGCGTCAGCTCGTCAACCACGGGCACATCAGCGTCAACACGAAGCGCACGACGATCCCGAGCTTCACAGTGAAGGCGAACGACACCATCTCGGTCGTCGCGTCGTCGCGCGAGTCGCAGTACTTCAAGGACGTGCTCGCCTGGGCGAAGACGCAGACCCGCCCGGCGTGGCTCGAGGTCGACCCGGAATCGTTCACGGCGCGTGTCGCGACGGATCCAGCCCGGGAGCAGATCGAAAGCCAGGTCGATACCCAGCTCATCGTTGAGCACTATTCCCGTTAGCCGTTAGCCGTTAGCCGTTAGTAGGAAGGAACAAAGCCCATGTCCATCGTTGAACTGGAATACCCGAAGATCGAGCGCCTCGAGGGCGACGACCGCCACGCGCGGTTCGTCTGCGAGCCCCTGCCCTCTGGCTATGGCACGACGCTCGGCAACTCGCTCCGCCGTGTGCTCCTCTCGTCGTTGCCTGGAGCGGCGATCACCGCGGCCCGTATCCGCGGTGTGGCGCACGAGTTCTCGACCATCCCCGGTGTGAAGGAGGACGTGGTCGAGATCGTCCTCAACCTCAAGAACATCCGGCTTCGTTCGTTCGCGAACGAGCCGGTCACGCTCACCCTGGAAAAGACTGGCCCCGGTGATGTCACCGCCGCCGACATCCAGACCACGAGCGAGGTCGAGGTCGTGAACCCCGAGGCCAAGATCGGCACGCTCGAGCCGGAGGCGACCCTGTGGTTGGAGCTCACGGTCGAGACCGGCCGCGGCTTCAGCTCCGGTGACAAGAAGGAAGGCCTGCCGATCGGCGTCATCCCGATCGACGCGCTCTTCTCCCCGGTCCGGCGCGTGAACTTCAGCGTCGAGAACACCCGCGTCGGCCAGGTCACCGACTACGACCGCCTCATCCTCGAGGTCTGGACCGATGGGACGACCCCGCCCGACGAGGCCGTCGCGCAGGGCTCGCAGATCCTCATCCAGCAGTTCTCGCTCTTCACCGGCCTCGCCCGGTCGCAGGCCGCGCTCGCCCCGGCGCCGCGCACGAACGGCAACACACTGCCGTCAGCCATCGCGGACATGCCGATCGAGGACCTCGACCTGCCGCAGCGCGCATTCAACTCGCTCAAGCGGCACGGCATCACCAAGGTGGGACAGCTCCTCCAGACCCCCGACGAGGAGCTGCTCCGCATGCGCAACTTCGGCAAGAAGTCCCTCGACGAGATCAAGGAGCGCCTCGCGGCGCGCGGGCTCATCGAAGCGCCGGAGCCGAGCGAAGCGTCCGCCGACGACTCCATCGAGGACTCGCAGACCGATGACCTCGACGAGACCGATGAGACAGGTGACGAGGCCTCCGGTGACGGCACCGTCGCCAAGGACGAGGAGCGCTAGCACATGCCGCATCAGGTCCATCAGCGGAAGTTCGGCCGCCAGACGGGGCACCGGAAGTCGCTGTTCCGGAACCTCACCGTAGCCGTGCTCCGTTATGAGTCGGTGAAGACCACCGAGGCGAAGGCCAAGGAGGTCCGCAAGTTCGTCGACGGGATGATCGTCCTCGGGAAGGACGGGTCGTTGGTCGCGCGCCGCAAGGCGATCGCCTGGCTCCCGGAGAAGGCCATCGTCGACAAGCTGTTCACGGATCTCGCGACCCGCTATGCGGACCGGCCGTCGGGCTTCACCCGCACGACCCGCCTCCCACGGCGGGTGGGGGACAGCGCGCCGATGATGCTCATCGAGCTCATGCCAGGCGTCGAGGAGACTTCCGAGCCGACGGCTGAGGCGAAGCCGCGCCGCCGTCTCGCGCTCCCACGCCGAAAGTCCACCACCAAGGCGGAGGGCGACGCGCCCGCCGCAAAGAAGACCACGAAGAAGACGACCGCAGCGAAAAAGACCGTGAAAGCGAAGGCCTAACGAACTATCGGGCACGTGTCGCCTATGACGGGACCGCCTTCGCGGGGTTCCAGGTCCAGGACGGCGCGCGAACGGTGCAAGGCGAGCTGGAACGGGCGCTCGCGACGGTCTGCGACGAACCGGTGCGTATCGCCGGTGCGGGACGGACGGACGCGGGGGTCCACGCGCTAGGGCAGGTCATGAGCTTCCGGACGGCGAGCGTGCTGGACGGGGCGAAGATGGGACGGGGGGTAAACGCCCTCCTTCCCGAAGACATCGCGGTCTCGGCGCTCGAGACGTGCGGGGACGAGTTCCACGCACGGTTCTCGGCGACGGGTCGCACATATGAATATCGGCTTCGGGTCGGATCGGTTCGCGATCCGCTCGAGCGCTGGGCGTATCACCATCCGGCCGAGCTTCGGCTGGAAGCGATGCGCGAAGCGGCCGCCACACTGATCGGGCAGCGGGACTTCGCGGCCTTCGCGAGCGGCGAGGGCCCCCGCAATGGAACGGTCCGGACGGTGCGGCGGGCGGAGTGGTCGCGAGATGGCGACCTGCTCCGGTTCGAGATCGAAGCCGACGCGTTCCTCCGTGGCATGGTCCGCGCGATCGTGGGGACCCTGCTCTGGGTGGGGCGTGGCAAGATCGGCGTCGAGCGGTTCGGCGAGATCGTGCGGTCGGAAGATCGTGCGGTGGCCGGGCCGAACGCGCCGGCGCGAGGACTCTGTCTGGTGAACGTGGCGTACGACGCGGAACGAGAAAGACCGAGGCGAGGGACAAATGCCGACGACAACGATCAGTAACAGGACGAGAAGCGCGAAGGCGAGCGAGATCGAGCGGCACTGGCGCGTCGTTGACGCGGATGGTGCGGTGCTTGGCCGCCTGGCCACGCAGGTCGCGGCGACCCTCCGCGGGAAGCACAAGGCGACGTTCACCCCGAACCTCGACACCGGCGACCCCGTCGTCATCGTGAACGCCGCGAAGATCAAGGTCACCGGCAAGAAGCTCAGCGACAAGATGTATGTGCGCCACTCCGGCTACCCGGGTGGCTTCAAGGCGGAGACGCTCGAGCGGCTGCTCTCGCGGCGGCCGGAAGAGGTCGTGCGCCGCGCGGTCCGCGGGATGCTTCCGCAGAACCGTCTTGGCGAGCAGATGTCACGCAAGCTCTTTGTGTACGCGGGTCCCGAGCACCCGCACCAGGCGCAGAAGCCGGAGACCCTTGCGATGGAGAAGCACTCATGAAAACAGCTCCGTATTTCCAGGGCACCGGTCGTCGCAAGACGAGTGTGGCCAGGGTCCGTCTCGTGCCCGGCGAGGGCACCGTGGTCGTCAACGGCAAGGCGCTCGAGGAGTACTTCGGCCGCGACGGCTACCCCGAGCTCGCGGTCGCACCGTTCTCCGTCACCAGCACCGTCCGCCGCTTCAACGCGATGATCAAGGTCGAGGGCGGAGGCGAGTCCGGCCAGCTTGGCGCGATCCGCCACGCGATCTCACGTGCGCTCCTGCAGGTGGATCCCGAGCACCGTGGCGTCCTCCGGAAGGCCGGGCTGCTCACGCGCGATCCGCGCGCGAAGGAGCGCAAGAAGCCGGGTCTGAAGCGGGCGCGCAAGGCGCCGCAGTTCACCAAGCGGTAGAGAGGGCTCCCCGGCTCCGTGTCGGGAGCGCACACTTAGCAGGGTGACTGCCACCCAGGACTTCAATTACAAGATCGCGCTGGCCTCGGGCCTGCGCGAGCTGCAAGCCGGCAAGCTCGCGAAGGCCGAGCAGCAGTTCCAGTACCTCACCGACAAGTTCCCGACCGCGCCGGGCGGCTACCGGGGCCTCGCGAAGGTCCGCCTGGAGCAGGCCGATCGCCCGGGTGCGCTCGCTGTCCTCCGCGACGGAGCGGCGAAGCTCGCGAAAGCGGGTGAGCATGCCGGCGTCGTCGCGCTGCTCGCAGAGGCGCTCTCGCTCGACCCGCTGGACCTCGCGGCGCACCGCAGGCTCGCCGCGGCCCACGCCCTCGCCGGCGAAATGGACGCGGCGATCGCCGAATACGTTCGCTACGCACACGCGATCTCCGCGACGGATACTGCGGGCGCCCAGCGCGAGACGCGCTATGGCATCGACTCGCTCGGGCCGCAGCCTGGACTCGTCGCGCTCGCGCGCGAGGTCGGCCTCGACACCGACACGCTCGCCGCGCCGCCACCGAGCGAGCCACGTTCGGCGGCACCGAGCGGCGCGGATGCGGCACCACTGCGACCCGGTGCGATCCCCGGCATCCCGCGCCGTGAGCGCCGCGAGGCCGACGTCCCGACCGCGGTCGACCCGCGCGCCGCCCTGCTCGACTCGCTTGGGACGGTCGTCCCCGCCGCCCTGGAGCCCGCGTCTCCCGCATGGTCCGCGCCGCCGCAGATGCCGCAGCGCGCGCGTGTGCCGGAACTGCCGCTCGATGCGAATGAGGACCCGCTCGCGGCGGATGCGCTCGCCGCCCAGTACATCGCCGCGAAGGATCCGCGTGCCGCGCAGGCCGCGCTCGTGGCGGCGCGGCACTTCATCGCGGACGGGCGCACCAATGCCGCTTCCGACCTGCTGCTCCAGCTCATCGCGTCGGGCCTCGCCGACCATCAGGCGCAACGCCTCCTGGTCGATGTCGTGAGCTCCATCGGGAAGCGCGATGTCGCACGCGCGAAGTGCGCGCTCCTCGCCGAGGCGCTTCGCCTCGACGGACAGAACGAGCTGGCGGTGGAAGTCGAGCGACTCGCGCAGGCGGTCTGATGGAGCCGTTCTTCGCGGCGGTCCGGGGTATCTTCAACGGCGGGACGTTCGGATGGAACAACGTCCTCGACATCGCGATCGTCTTCGTCTTCGTCTACTACCTGCTCGTCCTCATCCGCGGCACACGCGCGGTCCAGCTCCTCCTCGGCGTGCTTGTGCTCGTGGTCATCTACGGCCTCGCGGTGCTGCTGCAGCTCACCCTCACGAAGCTCGTTTTGCAGGCCGGCCTCGCTGTGGCCGCGTTCGCGATCGTGATCGTCTTCCAGCCTGAGCTCCGCCGGGCGCTTGGACAGATCGGCCAGCTCGGACCGCTGAACCGGCTGCTCGCCCCGACCGACGACGAAGAGGTCGACCGGATGGTCGACGAGCTCACTCGCGCGGCGCTCCTGATCAGTGGGGCGCACCACGGAGCGCTCATCGTCATCGAACGTGGCACGGGCCTGCAGGACTACACCGAGACAGGCGTGCCGGTGAATGGGAAGCTCTCGGCAGAGCTGCTCGCATCCATCTTCATGGTCCGCTCGCCGCTCCACGACGGCGCCGTGATCGTCCGCGGCCCGCAGATCCTCGCGGCGGCGTGCCTGCTTCCGCTCGAAGACACCCAGGAGCGCGCCTCGCACCGCTACGGCATGCGCCATCGGGCAGCGCTCTCGATCAGCTCGCAGACCGACGCGATCGTCATCGTCGTCTCCGAGGAGACGCAGGGGATCTCGATCGCGAGCAGCGGCCGGATCATCGGCGGGCTCGACGAGGAGCGCCTGCGCCGGGTCCTGAGCTCGCTTCTCCGGAGCCGGATCCAGCCGCTGCCATTCCGCACCAAGGCCTCCTGAGCGTGCGCAGGAGCGGCCTGCGCCGGCTCGACTTCCGCCGGGCGATCGTGAACGACTTCCCGCTCAAGGCGGCCGCGCTCGCGATCTCGCTGCTCGCCTTCGTCGTCGCGGTGGCCGAGAGCACGCCCGAGGAGGTCACGCAGACGTACCAGGTGGCGATCGAGCGGCCCGAGGTGCCTTCCGGGTACGTGCTGCGGGGCACGTTCGGCGAAGTCACGGTGAAGCTGCGCGGTCCGGCGCCCGCGATCACGAAGCTCGCGCCGTCGGACCTTCACCCGACGCTGGACCTCACGGCCGCCGACTTCACGCGCAACGACGTGCAGGACGTCCCCGTCCGCGTGCCGCTGAACGATCAGGCGATCGTCGCGCAGACCGATCCCGTGGCGATCACCGTCCGCATCGAGAAGGTCGTCGCGCGATCGCTCACGGTCCAGGTGCGCTTTGCGAACGACCCACCGGCCGGCTTCATGCCCGGCACGCCCACCTTTTCGACCTCGGAGGTGCGGGTGACCGGCGCGCAAAGTCTCGTCGCGAGCGTTGCCGCTGTGCTTGCGACCATCCGCTTCGGAGATACCCCCATCGACATCTCGTCGAGCGCTGCGATCCTCCCGGTCGATGCCGCCGGCAAGACCGTCGACGGCGTGCAGTCGGACCCGCAGACCGTGCAGGTGAGCGTGCCGGTGCTCTCCACCTCGAGCACCCGCACGGTGCCGGTGTTGTGGAACCTGCGCGGCTCCGTCGCGTCCGGCTTCTGGATCTCGCGGGTGACGACGGACCCGGTCGCGCTGCAGGTGCAGGGCACACCGGCCGCGCTCGCGGCGATCGACCGCCTCGATACCGCACCCATCGACGTGAGCGGTCTGAACGCGAATCGCTCGTTCCGGGTTCCGTTCGTCCTTCCCGCGGGCATCACGCTGCTCCAGCCGACCGACGCGACCGTCGGCGTGACGGTGGTGCCACTGAGCGGTACCCGGCCGTTCCCGCAGGTCGCCGTCACCGCGACGGGCCTGGGTGCCGGACTGGCGGCCGATACCGACCCCCGGAGCGTCGACGTCGTGGTCGCCGGGCCGCTCGCGACGCTGGCGGCCCTCGGGCCGGACGCCGTTCTCGCGACGGTGGATGCCACTGGACGGAGTGCCGGCAGCGGTCCGGCCGACGTCGTGCTGAAGCTGCCTGCGGGTGTTACCGCCATCTCGCAGCAGCCGGTTCGCGTGACCCTCACGATTAGGGCCAGATGAGACGGCTGAGGCGGCTGTGACGCGGCTGTTCGGCACCGACGGCGTGCGCGGGGTCGCGAACCTCGACCTGACGCCGGAGCTCGCGCTCCGGCTGGGCCGCGCCGCGGGAGCCGTGCTCGGAACGCAGGGGCACGAGGTGATCGTCGGTCGCGACACCCGTCGCTCCGGCCGCATGCTCGAGAGTGCGCTGGCGGCCGGCCTGTGCTCGGTCGGGATGAACGTGCGCCTCACCGGCCACATCCCGACGCCGGGTCTGGCGTACCTCGCGCGGACCGAGGATGTCGTCGCTGGCGCCGTCATCAGCGCCTCGCACAACCCGGCGCCCGACAACGGCATCAAGTTCTTCGATCACGCAGGCCTCAAGCTGCCCGACACGACCGAGGACCGGATCGAGCAGGCGATGGCCGACGACAACGGGCTGCCGCGGCCGACCGAGGGCGGGATCGGGCTCATCGGCGACGTCCGCGGCCTCGTGAAGCGGTACGAGGACTTCCTCGGCTCCATCGCTCCGGACCTCGGTGGCATCCGCGTCGTCCTCGACTGCGCCAACGGAGCGACCTACCGCGTCGCGCCGGCGGTATTCGCGCGCGCCGGCGCCGACGTGTTGACGCTGTTCGACACACCTGATGGCGCGAACATCAACCTCGGCTGCGGTGCGACCGCGCCGGCCGCGTTGCAGCAGGCGGTCGTCAAGCACAAGGCCGACGTCGGCTTCGCGTTCGACGGGGACGGCGACCGGGTCATGACCGTCGACTCGACCGGGACCGTCCTCGACGGGGACTTCGTCCTTGCGCTCGCCGCTCGGCACTACGCGAAGCTCGGGAAGCTCGACCCGAAGATCGTCGTCGGCACGGTGATGACGAACGGCGGTCTCGAGGCAACGCTCGCGCGCGACGGCATCGGGCTCGTCCGCACCCAGGTGGGGGACCGGTACGTCTGGGAGGAGCTGGACAAGCGCAAGGCGCAGTTCGGCGGTGAGCCGTCCGGCCATGTGATCTTCCGAGAGCACGCCACCACTGGCGACGGCATCCTCACCGCGATCGAGGTGCTCATGCTCATGCGCGTCGAGCGCCGGTCGCTGAGCGACCTGGCACGCGACGTGGAGCGTTGGCCGCAGATCACCAAGAACGTGAAGGCGCCGCGCCGCCGTGAATGGAAAGAGGTCACGCGCTTCTCGACCGCCGTGCGCGACGCGGAGAAGGAGCTCGGGAGCGCCGGGCGCCTCGTCGTACGTCCGTCGGGCACCGAGCCGGTCCTCCGGATCACCGTGGAGGCGCGCGACGACGCTACCGCGAAGCGCATCGTCGAATCACTCGCCGCCGAAGCGATGGAGGCACTGGCGTAAACGTATGTGTGGGATCGTCGGATACACCGGTCCACGGCAAGCGCTGCCGCTCCTCATGAGCGGACTGCACCGCCTCGAGTACCGCGGGTACGACTCGGCGGGCGTCGCGATCGAGCGCGATCACACCCTCGGGGTGCGCCGAGCGGAGGGCAAGCTCGAGAACCTCGCATCCGTCGTCGCGGCGCGACCGATCGAAGGTGACACGGGCATCGGCCACACCCGCTGGGCGACGCACGGACGGCCGACCGAGGCGAATGCGCACCCCCACGTCGACTGCACGGGTCTGACAGCCGTCATCCACAACGGGATCATCGAGAACTTCCAGGAGCTGAAGGCGCCGCTGGTCGCGGCCGGCCACACCTTCACCTCCGATACCGACACCGAGGTCGTCGTGCACCTGCTCGAGGACGAGCTGAAGGCCGGCAGGTCGCTCGAGGACGCGGCTCTCGCCGTGCTCCCGCGGCTCGAAGGCGCCGCGGCGCTGTCGTTCCTGTCGGCCAAGGATCCCGGGATGATCGTCGCTGCCCGGATCAGCAACGCCGGCGGCGTCATCGTGGGTCACGGGAAGGGCGAGAACTTCGTGGCCTCCGACATGACGGCGCTCATCGAGCACACTCGGGAGATGAGCTTCCTCGAGGCGGGGGATCTCGCGATCGTGAGCCCGACCGAGGTGCGCTTCCGCCGCATCGCGGACGGCGCGGCCGTCGATCGGCCCGCGCGCACGATCGATCTCGACCCGATCGCCGCAGCGAAGTCCGGCTACAAGCACTTCATGCTCAAGGAGATCTTCGAGCAGCCGCGCGCGATCTCCGACACGCTCCTCGGGCGCGTGGACCGCGCGAGCGGCCTGGTCATCTTCGACAAGGACCTCAAGCTGGAAGACGCGTACGTGAAGGCGCTCCCGCGCATCACGTTCGTCGCCTGCGGCACCGCGTACCACGCGTCGCTGATCGGGAAGTACCTCATCGAGCGACTCGCCCGGATCCCCTGCGACGTCGAGATCGGATCCGAGTACCGCTACCGCGATCCGGTGGTGTCCAACGGCCAGCTCGCCATCGCGGTGACCCAGTCTGGCGAAACAGCCGACACGCTCGCGGCGATGGAGGAGGCCAAGAGGCGCGGCGCGCGGCTCCTCACCTTCGTGAACGTGGTCGGCAGCGAGGCGAGCCGCGTCTCGGACGACGTTATCTACCTGCACACCGGTCCGGAGATCAGCGTGGCGTCGACGAAGGCGTACACCGCGATGGTCGTCGACCTGTACCTGTTCGCCATCTATCTCGCGCAGCGCCGCGGCACGATCGAGCCGGCTACCGCGGCAAAGCTGCTCGCTGAGGTGTTCCACCTGCCCACGCTCATGGACGCGGTGCTGAGCGAGGAGCCGAAGCTCAAGGCGCTTGCGTACCGCTATCACACGGCCACGAACTTCCTACACCTCGGCCGCGGCGTGAACTACCCGACGGCCCTCGAAGGTGCGCTGAAGCTGAAGGAGCTGAGCTACATCCACGCCGAGGGCACCGCGGCGGGCGAGATGAAGCACGGGACGAACGCCCTCATCGACAAGGACCTGCCGGTGGTGGCCATCGCGCTCAAGGATTCCGTCTACAAGAAGATGCTCTCGAACATCCAGGAGGTCCGCGCACGGGCCGGTGTGGTCATCGCGCTCGCCACCGACGGCGACCTGGAGATCGAGCGTCACGCCGACGAGATCATCCGGATCCCGGCCACCAACGAGCTGCTGTCTCCGGCGCTCGCGGTCGTGCCGCTCCAGCTGCTCGCCTATCACATCGCCGACCGCCGCGGCAATGATGTCGACCAGCCTCGGAACCTCGCGAAAGCAGTGACCGTTGAGTAGCGCTTCCAATGAAATTGGGATCGACATCATCGAGACGGTCCGCATCAAAGGGGTGCTCGATCGTCACGACGACCGGTTCCTTCGGCGCGTCTACACCGAATGGGAGCGTGCGTACTGCCGCCGGAACGTCCTGCACCTCTCGGGGCGCTGGGCCGCGAAGGAGGCGGTGTCGAAGGTCCTCGGGCTCGGGATCCGCGGCGTCGGCTGGCGCGAGATCGAGATCCGCCGCACGCCGCTCGGGCAGCCGATCGTCACGCTCCATGGCCGCGCCGAGGAGCGCCGCCGCGCCCTCGGCCTCTCGGCGCCGCTCGCGGTGAGCATCTCGCACATCCGCGACCTCGCGGTCGCCGTTGCGGTGGGCACCCGGGCGGGGTCCGCGCCCTGAGCGCCGCCAAGGACGTCCTGCCCGTCCCGCTCGACGCCCGCGCCATACGCGCGGTCCTCAAGCCCCTCCCGCCGGGCGCGGGCAAGGAGCAGCGCGGTCGCGTGCTGGTCGTCGGCGGATCGCTTCGCTATCCCGGAGCGGTCATCCTCGCAGCGCGCGCGGCCGCCCGAAGCGGTGCCGGCGTCGTCACGGTCGCGACCGCGCGCTCAGTCGCGGAGGCGATCGCAGCGAGCGATCCGAACCTGACGTTCTTCCCGCTCGCCGAGGCCGCGCCCGGCGTCGTCGCGACCGCCGCCGCGGCGCAGCTCACCACCGTGTTCGGGGAGAAGATCAAGGCGATGCTCATCGGTCCCGGTCTGTCGCACGGGACTGGCACCGAGGAGTTCGTCGCGGCCGTGCTGCGCAACGCGAAGGGCATCCCGACCGTCGTCGATGCGGACGGCTTGAACGCGCTCGCCCGTACCGAGGACTGGACGGCGCTGATCCCGCCGAAGTGCATCCTGACGCCGCACGACGGCGAGGCGGCGCGCCTCGCCGGACGGGTGGTGCCAGCCGGCAGCGGCCGGATCGCCTTCGCCGAGCGGCACGCGCGCGAGTGGGGCGCGGTCGTCGCGCTCAAGGGCGCGGTGACCATCGTCACCGACGGGAAGCGCACGTTCGTGCTCGATCAGCCGAACCCGACGCTCGGCGTCGGTGGCTCGGGCGACGTGCTCGGCGGCGCGATCGCGGCGCTTCTCGCGCGCGGGCTCGCGCCGCTCGCGGCCGCGTGCGCCGGCGTCTGGGTGCACGGCCGCGCGGGCGCCCTTCTCGCGAGCGAGATCGGCGAGAGCGGCGCGCTCGCGACCGACATCGTCGATGCATTGCCGCGCGCGCTCCGCCAGGTCCTCGGCGCGACGTGACGCCGATCATCCGCACGACCGTCGCGGACATCGATCTCGACGCCGTGGCCGCCAACACCCGCGCCATTCACACCCGCGCCGGTGTCGATGTCATCGCGGTCGTGAAGGCCGACGCGTACGGCCATGGCGCCGAGGCGGTCGCGGAGACCGCGATGCTGGCGGGCGCCTCAGCGCTCGCGGTGGCGACGATCGAGGAGGCCGTGGTCCTGCGCCGGACGCGCCCGGGCGACGCGATCCTCGTGCTGCTCGGCGCGCAATCGCAGGCCGAGCGCGACGCGGCGGTCGCGAACGGGCTATCGGTCACGGTGTGGGACGTGGAGAGCGCGGCGGCGCTCGGCGAGGCAGCGCGCGCAGCCGGTACGACCGCGGCGGTGCACTTCAAGGTGGACACCGGCCTCACGCGGCTCGGGGCACCGCTCGCGCTCGCGGTGCAGCGGTACAACGCGATCGGGAGGCTCGCGGGCGTCCGGATCGAGGGACTGTTCACGCATCTCGCGCGGGCGGACGAGTCCGATCTGCTCACGACGACCCAGCAGCTGGACCGCTTCGACGAGCTGCTCGACGCGATCGCGGCGCCGCGGTGGGTGCACACGAGCGCGACCGGCGGTGTCGCGAGCCTCGCGACCCGGCCACGCATCACGGCGGTGCGACCAGGCCTCGCGCTGTACGGGCTCCACGCCGCTCCCCATCTGGCGGAGCGGCTACCACTGCGACCAGCACTCACGTGGAGGTCGCGGATCCATCGCGTCGCCGACGTGACCTCAGGGACGGGCGTCTCGTACGGGCACGAGTACCGCCTCGCGCGTGATGGCCGGATCGCCACGGTCCCGGTCGGATACGGCGACGGGCTCGCTCGCGCCGCCGGCAAGGGTGCGAGGCTTCTCATCGAAGGTGCGGCGGTCAGGGTCGCGGGGCGCGTCGCCATGGACCACGTCATGCTGGACGTCACGGACGTGAGCGGCGTGCGGGAAGGGGACGAGGTCGTGGTGATCGGGACCCAGCGGGGCGCGACGGTGACGGCCGAGGATCTCGCCCTGTCCTGCGGCACGATCAACTACGAGGTCGTGACCGCGATCCGGCCGCGTGTTCCGCGCCGCTACTACCGCGGTGGAGCGCTTGTCGCCACGAAGACCCTCGCCGGCGGCTACCAGCCATCCTGATCCGGCGGCATCTCGCGCTCGTCGGGCTGCTCGTCTTGGTCATCGCGGGCGCCTGCGTCGGCACGCCCGATCCGACCGCCAAGCCAAGCCCGGCGGTCCAGGACATGACGGCGGCGCTCGCGAAGAACCCGCTGCCGGTCGCCGACCTGTTCGATCTCACGCGCAGGCTCAAGGGCCGCGATGGGGTCCCGGCGACGCCCTTCACGCCGACCCGCCAGAGCCCACCGAACGAGTCAGTCGGCTCGACCGCGGAATTCTGGACGTACGACTTCGATTCGAAGAAGAACATCAAGGTCACCGCGACCCTGCGTGTCTTGACCGATCACTCGAAGTGGTGGGTAGAGAGTGCGGTGACCGTCGCCGCGGCCGCGTTGCAGACCACTGCGACGACCTTCGAGTCGAAGATCTACCCCGCCGACCGGGCCGCCTACGGAGTCGAGTGGACTCCGGGTATCGACGCTGATCCGCGCGTTGACATTCTCGTGGCCCGGATCCCGGGCCGCGCAGCGGGGTACTTCTCATCGGCGGACGAGTACCCGACCTGGGTCAATCAGTTCTCGGCGGAGCGCGAGATGATCTACGTGAACGCAATATCCGCCCGCTTCGCCGGCGACAACATGTACACCGTCCTGGCCCACGAGTTTTGCCACATGATCCAGTTCAACACTCGTGTCAGATCCGTCGTGTGGTTCAACGAGGGCCACGCCCAGCTGTGCGAGCGATTCGGTAGCACGGTGGCGAACCAATTTGACCAGCAGTTCCTGCGGCAGCCCGACACGCAGCTGAACGACTGGAGCGACCTCGACAAGGACGCCACGCTGCATTACGGCGCGGCGCTCCTGTTCCTCGAGTTCCTCCGGGAGCACGCTGGCGGTGACGACCTCATCAACGCGCTCATGACGCACGGGGTCGACACGCCCGTGGATGTGGACGCCGTCCTCAAGGCCCGGGGCCAGGCCGGCATGGACGAGCAGATCGCGGACTTCGTCGCCGCGAACGCGCTCATCGGGTCCAGCCCGGACGCGAAGTACGCGTACGCCTCGACCCGCCTGACCGCGGCCGCGCCGACGTCCCAGGATCGCGTGACCATCGGCAACGAGATCAAGACGACCGTTCACGAGTACGCCGCGCGCTACCTCGCGCTGCCGCAGTCGCCGGTGCATCTGAAATTCACCGGCCAGGCCACGCAACGGGTCATCCCGACCGACGCGCACTCGGGGAAGTCGCTCTGGTGGTCCGATCGCGTGGACGGGCTGGACTCGACGCTCACGCGAGACGTCGATCTCACCTCGGTCCAGAAGGCCACCCTGTCCTTCTGGAGCTGGTACGAGATCGAGCCGGACTTCGACTACGGGTATGTTTCCGTGTCGACGGACGGCGGAAGACGGTGGACGACGCTCAAGACCGAGGCGACCACGACCGACGATCCGAACGGGAACAACCTGGGGAACGGGATGACCGGCCATTCGGGCAGCGGCACGCGGCCAGCCTGGACGAAGCAGACGGCGGACCTCACGCCCTACGCCGGCAAGAAGATCCAGCTCCGCTTCGAGTACGTGACCGACGGCGCGCTCAACTTCAACGGGCTCGCGATCGACGACGTCTCTATCCCCGAGGTCTCCTTCAACGACGACGCCGAGGCGGACAACGGCTGGGTCGCCAACGGCTTCATTCGCTCGTCGAACGTCGTGCGGCAGCGCTACATCGTCCAGGTGATCCACTTCGGCTCGGGCTCCCCGGTCGAGCGGTACGTCGTCGAGGACGGCGCCCTCGAGCTCGATGTCGACGGATCGAGGGACCGCAAAGCCCCGGTGCTCGCGATCACCCCGATCGCCCCGCGTGCGACCGAGACGGTCAGTGTCAGCGTGGCGGCGACAGCGAAGTGAAGCCGGTCCGGATGGCGGTGATCCCCGCCGGCGGTCTCGGGACCCGCTTCCTCCCGTTCAGCCGGACCGTCCCGAAGGAGCTCCTGCCCATCGTCGATACGCCCGTCCTCGAGCACGTCGTGAGCGAGTGCGTGCGATCGGGGATCGAGCGCGTGATCCTCGTCGTCGCGCCGGGGAAGGAGTCGCTTGCGGCGTACTTCCAGCCGAGCCCGCGGGTGGAGGCGCGGCTTGCGGCCGAGGGCCGCGAGGACGAGCTCACCGCCCTGAAGCGGCCGGAGCGCCTGGCGAAGATCGAGATCGTGGTCCAGGAGGAGGCGAAGGGGAACGGGCACGCCGTCCTCGTCGCGCGCGAGGCGGTCGGTGACGAGCCGTTCGCGATGCTGTGGGGCGACGACCTGGTGTTCGGCCGGACGCCCGCGCTCCGCCAGATGGTCGAGGCGCGCGAGCGCCTGGGCGGGAGCGTCGCCGGCGCAGCCCGGGTCGCTCCGGCCCTCGCCTCCCGCTATGGCATCTTTCGCGGGGAGCCCGACCCGGCCAAGGGCGGGGCCTTCCGGGTCAGCGGGATGGTCGAGAAGCCCGCTCCCGGGACCGCCCCGAGCGACCTCGCGTCGGTCCACGGCTACGTGCTCGAGCCCGGGGTCTTCGGGATCCTGGAGCGCCTGAAGCCCGGCCGGGGCGGGGAGATCTGGCTGGTCGACGCCGTCGACGAGCTGGCCGCCTCGGAGCCGGTGTGGGCGGTCGAGCTGGAAGGCCGCCGCTACGACGCGGGCGACAAGGCGGGGTACGTCACGGCGTTCGTCGACCAAGCGCTCGCCCGCGACGACGTCGGACCGCCCCTCCGCGACCATCTCCGGCAGCAGGGGTGGCGTCCGCCCACGCCATAGACGTCCGAGGACGTCCTAGTCGGGCGGAGAGCGCCCACTTTCGGCGACTCCTGCCACCGCGAAAGGTCGCAGGCCGCCTCTGATACCCTTTTGGCGTCCCCCTTTCGTACACCTTGGCTTCGCCATGTCGCGTGCGATTGGGCGGGCGTGGGGAACGAGGAGGCTGCCATTGCACGGTCGGTCCTGATCCAGCGGATCCTGCGGAACGCGTGTCTCGGTCTGATGGCCTTCGTCGTGATGGCCGGGACCTGGGCGGCGGTCGCGCCCGCGACGCACGCCGATCAGCTCACCGCGGTCGCCGGTCTCGAACGGGTATCCGGCCTGGCGCGCTTCCGGCCCCTTTCGGCGATCGATCGGTTCACCGCCGTCACCCTCGTCATCGACGGCATCGCCGTGGCGACCGACGTCCAGCAGGGCCAGACGGTCGGCGGCCTCCTCCACACCGCCGGCATCGACGTCGGCCCGGGGGACCGGCTCTCGCTCCCGCTTGACCAGACCCTCGTGCCGGGCCTCCGCGTGGTCGTCGACCGGGGCTTCCCGGTCACGGTCGTCATTGGCGGGACGCCCCTCGCGCTGCGGGCCCAGCCGGGGACCGTGGGCGACTTCCTGACCAAGGCGGGCGTCTTTCTCGGGCCGTCCGACCGCCTGGAGGTCGCAGCCGAGGGCCCGATCGTCCCGGGAGCCGTCGTCGGGATCCAGCGGGTCGTCGAGTCGACGCTCACCGAGACGCTTCAAGTGAGCGCATCCGTCCAGACGGTCGGCGAGCCCGACCAGTACATCGGCTGGTCGTACGTCGCCGTCGCCGGAGTCCCCGGCGAGGCCAAGGTCACCTTCAGCGTGACGACCGTCAACGGGGTCGAAAGCGAGCGGACGATCGTCGGGACCGAGCAGCTGGTCGCCCCGGTCGCCCAGGTCGTCCACGTCGGCACGAAGCCGAAGCCGGCCCCGCCCGCACCGACCGTGATCGCGGCGATCATCGTGGCTGCCGCGGACAAGTACGGCGTCAGCGCCGACACGCTGCTCCGGGTCGCGTACTGCGAGAGCCGCTACGACCCGCTCGCCTACAACAGCATCCTCGGCGCGTCGGGACTCTTCCAGATCATTCCCGGCACCTGGCGCGCGAACAGTGCAGCCTCCGGCTACAGCGGGGCCAGCGTGTGGGACCCGGTCGCGAACGCGAACGTCGCGGCGTGGATGTTCTCGCGGGGTCAGGCAGGACAATGGGCCTGCAAGTGAGGACCACGCCCTAGGCTCGCGAGCGTGCATCCGCCACCCGACCTCAGCGATCCCGGCGCACTCAAGTCCCTCCTCGCGCGGCACGATGTCCGTGCCGCAAAGGGCATCGGCCAGCACTTTCTCGTCGACCGCGGGGCCCTCGCCGCCATCGTCGAGGCGGCCGAGCTCACGGACCAGGACGACGTCCTCGAGATCGGCCCAGGCCCGGGCGTCCTGACCGCCGCGCTCGCCGCCCGCGCGCGTTCGGTCACCGCCGTCGAGATCGACGAGCGGATGCTCAGAGTGCTCACGGACACGGTCGGGGACCGCGCCAACGTCCGCATCGTCCGCGCGGACGCGCTCGAGGTCGATCTCTACGGAGCGGCGGCCCGGCCGCCGACGCGCGTCGTCGCGAATCTCCCGTACCAGATCACCTCGCCGCTGCTCATCAAGTTCCTTGAGGACCCGCGGCGCGCGCCGCTCATCGTCGTCCTGGTCCAAGAGGAGGTCGCGCAGCGGATCGTCGCGCAGCCCGGCGACGCGAAGGAACGGGGTTTCCTCTCGGTCTTCGTCCAGTCGTTCGCGGACCCGCGGATCGTCCGCATGGTCCCGGCGCGCTCGTTCCGGCCGCCGCCGAAGGTCGACTCAGCGATCGTGGCACTGCGGGCCAGGGCGATGCCCACCTTCTCGCCGCTCGACGGCCCGGCGTTCCTTGCACTCGTGAGCGACGCATTCCGGCATCGCCGCAAGCAGCTCCGCAGCGCGCTCGGCTTCGAAGCGGGCATCGGGAAGGAGCGGGCTGACGCCGCGCTCCGTGCGGCGGGTATCGCCGCCACGCGGCGGCCGGAGGAGCTCGCCGTTGCGGAATGGGTCGCGCTCGCGACGGCGCTCGGCCCGATCGGACGGTCGCGGTGAGCCGCTCGATCCGACTCCAGGCACCGGCCAAGATCAACCTGACGCTCGACGTCGTCGGCACGCGTGACGACGGCTACCACGAGCTGCGCAGCGTGTTCGCGACGATCGACCTCTCCGACCGCGTGCGCGTCGCGACCGCCAAGCGCCTCGACGTCCAGCTGCGACCGGATCCGGGTGCGCCGCCCGGCGGAGAGCTCGCGGCACGCGCCGTGAACGCGCTTGCCGCCGCGGTGGGTCGACCGGCCCACGCGCACGTGCGCGTCGCCAAGCGCATACCGGTGGCGGCGGGGCTGGGTGGCGGCTCGAGCGACGCCGGCGCGACGCTGCGGGGCCTCGCGCGGCTGTGGCGCACCGACGTGGATCTCCGGTCGGTCGCCTCCGGTTTGGGCTCGGATGTGCCGTTCTTCGCCTCGGGCGCGGCGTTCGCGCTGGTCGAAGGCCGCGGCGAGCGTGTACGTCCGCTGACGCCGCCCACAGATGCGCTGTGGGTCGTCCTCGTTCGGGTCGCGGCGCGCGTGGCGACGCCCGAGGTGTTCGCCGCGCTCCGTCCGGACGAATGGAGCGACGGCTCGCGGAGCGTCGCGCTGGCGCGCGCGTTCGCCGAGGGTCGCGTCGATCCGGACACGATCCGTTCTCAGATCGGTAACGACCTCGCCGACGCCGCGGCGCGGGTGTGCCGCGACATCGGTGAGGCACGGCTCATCGCCGGCGCCAAAGGCGTGACGCTGGCGCTGTCCGGCAGCGGTCCCTCGCTTTTCGCGGTCGCGGACGATCGGCGGGACGCACTGCGGGTCGCGCGCATCTTGCGCGGGCAGGGCCTCGACGCGAGAGCGAGGGCCCTCGGCGCGACCGTCTGAGCGAGCGCTGTCCCTCTAGTCTTGAAGGATGGATGAGCGTGGCGACATGAGCGTCCGACAGGCCGGCCGCAAAGGTGGAAAGACGACCGCGACGACACATGGGTCCGAGTTCTATCGGGAGATCGGGCGGCGCGGCGGCCAGGCGCGGAAGAAGCAGCTCGGCGCCGGCGGCTACGCGGATCTTGGTCGCAAGGGCGGCGAAGCGCGCAAGGGTCAGCTCGGCAGCGAGGGCTACGCGCAGCTCGGCCGGCGAGGCGGGGAAGCGCGCAAGAGCCAGCTCGGGAGCGAGGGCTATGCCCAGCTCGGACGCAAGGGCGGACGGCGCGTCGCTGAGCTGATCAAGCGCGGCAAACGGCCCCCCGGCGGCAACGGACCGTCCGCAGCCTGACCGCAACCTAGACTTGCGCCATGTCCCGCAGCATCTCGTCCCGTCGGTGGGGCGTGGCCAAGTGGTAAGGCAGAGGACTTTGGATCCTCTATCCCAGGTTCGAATCCTGGCGCCCCAGCACGCTCCCATTTGAGTGGGGCTCGGCCAGGTCCGGCCAAGCCGGGCCAGGCCGCACGAACGCGATGACGCTCTCCGCTCTGGTCTTGGCAGCCGGTGTCAGCAAGCGCATGCGCTCGAAGACGCCGAAGATCCTGCATCCATGCGCGGGCAAGCCGCTGCTGCGGTGGCCGGTCGACGCGGCGATCGCCGTGGGAGCCCGCACGGTCGTGGTCCTATCGCCTGACACCGAGAGCGCGGCCCGGGCGGTCCTGCCCGGCGGGGTCGGCGTGGCGATCCAACGCGAGATGAAAGGGACGGGCGATGCCGTACGGGCGGGGCTCGTCGGGAGCGACGCGCGTGATGGCGAGGTCATCGTCCTTTACAGCGATACGCCGACGCTCAGCCCGGAGACGATCGAGCGGCTCCGCGCGCTGCGCGAAGAGCGGGGCGCGGCCATCGCCGTGCTCACGGCCAGGGTCGGGACGGATAACGCGTACGGTCGCATCGTCCGCGGGGTCCACGGCGACGTCGAGCGCATCGTCGAGGCGCGCATCGCGACCGCCGAGGAGAAGCTTCTTCCCGAATCCAACATGGGCGCCTACGTGATCGACCTCGGCTGGCTGCGCACGTCGATCGCGAAGCTGCTCCCGAACGCGACGGGTGAGGTCTTCTTCACCGACATCATCGACATCGCGATCCGTGACGGGAAGCGCGTGGCGGCGTTCTGCACACCCGACCCGTCGGAGGGGCTCGGCGTGAACACGCGCATCGAGCTCGCCGCCGCCGAGGCGGTGCTGCGGCGCCGCATCCGCGAGAAGCTGATGCTCGATGGTGTCACGTTCCACGACCCCGAGTCCTCGCCGGTGGACGACACCGTCCGCATCGCGGCGGACACGATCATCGAGCGCGGCTGCGTCCTCGAGGGCGCGACGTCCATCGGGCCGGACTCCCGGATCGGGCCGTACGCGATCCTGCGCGATACGACCGTCGGCGCACGCTGCGTCGTCGAGGCGTCGGTCCTGGAGGGCGCGACGCTCGAGGACGAGGCCAGCATCGGTCCGTACTCGCACCTCCGTCCGGGTGCCTACCTTGAGCAGGGCGTCCAGATGGGCAACTTCGGCGAAGTCAAAGCGGCGCGGCTCCGCCGCGGAACGAAGATGCACCACTTCAGCTACATCGGCGACGCGGACGTCGGTGAGCGGGTGAACATCGGCGCCGGCACCATCACGATGAACTACGACGGCGCGAACAAGCACCGCACGACGATCGGGAACGACGCGTTCATCGGCTCGGACACGCTCCTGCGCGCGCCGATCACGATCGGCGAAGGGGCGGTCACCGGTGCGGGAGCGGTCGTGACGAAGGACGTCGCCCCCGGCATGCTCGCGGTCGGCGTCCCGGCGCGCTCCATCAAGAAAGCCGAGAAGAAGGTCAAGACGTAGTGGGGTCCTGGGAGCTGCTGGGCGTCGAGCTCGTGCTCGTCTTCGTCCTCGCCATCATGTCGATGAGCGAGGCCGCGCTCCACGCGATCCGCCGCCCGCAGATCATCGAGGAGCTCGTGACGCGCGGCCGGCGGGGCCGGCGCGCCGGCCGGATGGGGGAGCGCCGGGTGCGCTACCTCGCCGCGATCCAGGTGGTGGAGTTCTTCGCGATCTTCGCGTTCTCTGGCATCGCCGCCGCGTTCCTCGCGCCACGGCTCTCGGAGCTTCTTCGGTTCGTCGGCATCGCGGCGGTGTTCAGCGACGTCGGCTCGGTCGTCGCGACCGTGGCCGTCCTGTCATTGGTGGCGGTGCTCTTCGGTCTGTTCGTGCCGCGCTCGATCGGCTCGCGGCACGCGAAGCAGGTCCTGCTGCTCATGGTGTTCCCGCTCGACATCATCACCTGGCTGACCCGACCGGTCGTCGCCGTCCTGTTCTTCTTGACCCGTGTCGTCACCGCGCCGTTCGGCGCGAACCCGCAGGAAGGCACCCTCATCAGCGAGGAGGACATCAAGGCGCTCATCGAGACCGGCGAGGAGCAGGGCGTCCTCGATGTCGGCGAGCGCGACATGATCACGTCCGTGTTCGCCCTTGGTGACAAGAAGGTCCACGAGGTGATGGTCCCGCGACCGGACATCACGGCGATCGACGTGAACACGGCGCCGGAGCAGGTGCTCGAGGCCGTCGTGGCCGCTGGGCATTCGCGCATCCCGGTCTATGAGGGGTCGCCGGACGAGATCATCGGCGTCCTGTACGTGAAGGACCTCTTCCGGCGCCTCGCGCGCGGCGAGAACGT
Organism: Candidatus Limnocylindria bacterium; assembly: GCA_038227105.1. GTDB lineage: Bacteria > Chloroflexota > Limnocylindria > P2-11E > P2-11E > UBA4735. The sequence continues at coordinate 35,489 of JBBRQB010000011.1, forward strand.
GACCATCCGTCCGTTCCTGCGGCCGGCGCAGTTCGTCCCAGAGACGAAGAAGGTGGACGAACTCCTGCGCGAGATGCAAAAGGACAAGGTCCACATCGCGATCGTCGTCGACGAGTACGGCGGGACCGCGGGTCTCGTGACGATCGAGGACCTCGTCGAGGAGATCGTCGGCGAGATCCGCGATGAGTACGACGTCGACGAGGAGCTCGTCCTGCCCGTGTCCGAGCACGAGGCGCTCATGGACGCGCGGGTGCCGTTCTCCGAGGTCAAGGAGACGTTCGGGCTCGGCGATCCCGACGGCGAGCAGGAGTTCGACACGCTCGGCGGCTACATCACGCACGAGCTCGGCCGTCTGCCGAAGGTCGGCGAGACGGTGCAGCGGAACGGTGTGAAGTTCATCGTCGAGACCGTCGACGGCCGTCGCATCGGCCGGATCCGCGTCATCCGCGAGCCCGCGCGGTCGGAGCAGCCCGCATGACGCTGCCGCCCGGCGACGAGGACCTGATCCGCGTCGCGTCGCTCGCCAGGGCGCGCGCCTACACGCCGTACTCGAAGTACAAAGTGGGCGCGGCCATCCGCACGAAGCGCAACAAGATCCACTCCGGCGCGAACGTGGAGAACGTCTCGTACGGCCTCACCATCTGCGCCGAGCGCTGCGCCGCGTTCGCGGCCGTCGCCTCCGGCGAGACCAAGGACTGGGACGCGATCGCGATCGTCATCGATGACGACAAGCTCCCATCGCCCTGCGGCGCATGCCGCCAGGTCCTGGTGGAGTTCTCACCGGAGCTCAAGATCGTGCTCGCCACGACCGGCGGGCTGCGAAAGGTGACGACGCTCGCGGAGCTGCTGCCCGACGCGTTCGTCCCGGACCGGCTTCCGCCCGCCTGAAGGCGGTCAGCGCCCCGGCGTGAGCGCGTCGGTGAGCCGCGCGTAGAACCGGCTCGCGCCGGTGATCGCGACCTCGTGTAGGCCTTCGGTCACACGCTCCTCCGAGTGGATGCCCGCGGTCTCGAGGTGAAGGATCCCGTAGTCCGCGATCATCGAGGCGAGGAACGGTCTGGTGAGGCTCGCGTCCTGCACGCGCTCGAGAAGGACCGCGGCCTGTGTGCGGTTGAGGATGCCGCTGCGCGCAATGATGCGGCGGTCGGTGAGGACCCAGACGCGGCTGCTCCATCGCAGATAGCGCACGAGGAGCCACACGAAGACCGCGAGGACGCCGGCGAGCGCGACGTACGCGAGGACCTGCTGATCTTGTGCGGCCGCGACCGCCGCTGCGACGAGCAGCCCGAGCTCGAGGCCGACGAGCAAGACCCACCAGGCGAAGGGACGTCCGACAGCGAGCACGCGCTCGCCGGTCTCGTAGATGATGCCGCCGGGGGCGTTCACCGGGGTGTCGGTCACGCGGGGATGCTAGCGGGTACCGCTCCCGACGGGCTCTTCGGAGCCGGTCGCCGACGCGACGAGATGCTCGAGCAGCGCGAGCGGCTCGCGTGATGCGGCGGATGCCGCGATGCCGTGGAGCTCGTGCAGCGCGCGCGCGCGATGGCTCGAGATCTCCTGCTCGAGCTGCTCGCGCGTCCCGAGCTCGTCGAGGATCTCGCGGATGCGCTCGACCTCCGTCGCGGGTAGCGGAGCCGCCGGCTCGAAGAGGCGCACGAGCTCGTCCTTGAGGCGGGGCGATGCCTTCTCGAACGCCATCACCACCGGCAGCGTCTTCTTTCGCTTCACCAGATCCTGCATCTCGAGCTTGCCGGTGCGCTCGGTCGTGCCCCAGATGCCGAGAAGGTCGTCGTAGGCCTGGAAGGCCTGGCCGAACGAGTCGCCGAAGCGGCCGAGCGACGCGCGGATCCGCGGGTCGTCCGTCGCGAGCACGGCGGCGCCTTCGGCGCACGCGGCGATGAGCGCGCCGGTCTTCTTCGCGGCCATCGAGCGGTACCGCTCGACCGTGACGTCCGTGCGGCTCTCGAAGCTGATGTCCATGAACTGCCCCTCGCAGACCCGCACGCAGGCCTGGTCGATGAGGCAGGCGAAGTCGAGGATGCGGTCGGCCGGGAAGCTCCGGTCACGGAGGCGCTGCACCGCGAGGCGTGAGGCCGCGTACATCCCGTCCCCGGTGTTGATGGCCTGGGGCACGCCCCAGACCGACCATACCGTCGGGCGGTGGTGACGGGTCGGGTCCTGGTCCTCGATGTCGTCGTGGATGAGGGTGAAGTTGTGCAGGAGCTCGAGGGCGGCGGCCGCCGGGAGCACGCCCTGCGTGTCGCTGGCCAGGGCCTCGTACACGAGCACGCACATCAGGGGCCGCATCCGCTTGCCGCCACCCGGTCGGTGCGCGTCGAGGCCGAGGTGGTAGAGCATCATCCCGTAGAAGGGCTGCAGGGCGGGATCCGCCTGCGCCAGAACGTTGCGGATCTCCTGATCGATCGCTGCGATGCGCGGGCCGAAACGGCCGGTCGTTGTCACCTCTGACCGATGGTAGCCCGTACCATTGACCACTGATGAGGTCACGTACCTACCGCGCCGAGGCCATCGTGCTCAAGACCATCGACTTCGGCGAGACGGATCGGATCCTCACCCTGCTGACCCGGCATTTCGGCAAGGTCAGCGTCGTCGCGAAGGGCATTCGCAAGCCGACGAGCCGTCTCGCCGGTCATGCCGAGCCGCTGACGCACGCGACCTACCAGCTGGCGAGTGGCCGCAACCTCGACGTGCTCACCGGCGCCGAGTCGCTTGCCCTCTATCGCGAGCTGCGGGAGAACCTCGGTGGCATCGCCGCCGGGTGGTACATCGTCGAGCTCGCCGACCGCTTCGCCATGGAGCGGTCCCCGTCCGCGCCGCTCTTCGACCTGGTCGAAAGCGCGCTCCGACATCTCACTGCCGGCTACGTGCCGGCGCTCGTCTGCCGCTGGTTCGACCTGCACCTCCTTGACCGCACCGGGTTCCGCCCGGAGCTCGGCCACTGCGTCCAGTGCGGGCGCGGTCCCGAAGAGGTCGCCAATGCCTGGATCGTCGATGCCGGCGGTCTCGTGTGCGCCCGCTGCGCGCCCCAGTCCACGATCGGCCCGCAGGCACTCTCGGTCCGCGCGCTCAAGTCGCTCCGCTACCTCCTCGTGAACGACTTCGAGAACGCCGCGTTGCTCCGCGTCGACGAGTCGCTTGCTGCGGAGCTCGAACGGCACCTCCGATCGTTCCTCCAGAACGTGCTCGACCGCGACATCCACTCCTCGCGCCTGCTCGACGAGCTCGCGCGACTGCCGCATCCGGTTCCCGCGCTCCCGTGACCGACGCGCCACCGCCGGGCCTCTTCGACAAGCTCGTGTCGCTCGCCAAGCGGCGCGGATTCGTGTTCCCTTCGAGCGAGATCTACGGCGGTGCCGGCTCGACCTGGGACTTCGGACCGCTCGGCGTCGAGCTCAAGAACAACGTGAAGCGCGCGTGGTGGCGGTCGATGGTCCAGCTGCGCGACGACATCGTCGGCCTCGACGCCGCGATCCTCATGCACCCGCGTGTCTGGGAGGCCTCCGGCCACGTCGAGAACTTCACCGACCCGCTCGTGGAGTGTGGCAACTGCAGGCGTCGCTACCGCCTCGACGAGCTCACAACGGGCGTCGACGGGCCGTGCCCGAGCTGCGGCGAGAAGAAGCTCGGCGCCCCACGGAAGTTCAACCTCATGTTCAAGACGTTCGTCGGTCCCGTCGAGGACTCGGCGTCGGTCGCGTGGCTCCGGCCCGAGACGGCGCAGGGCATCTTCGTGAACTTCGACAACGTGCAGCAGTCGATGCGCCGGAAGCTCCCGTTCGGCATTGCGCAGATCGGGAAGTCGTTCCGCAACGAGATCACGCCAGGAAACTTCATCTTCCGCTCGCGCGAGTTCGAGCAGATGGAGATGCAGTACTTCGTCCGCCCCGAGGATGCGCCGCGCATCTACGAGGAGTGGAAGGAGACGCGGCGCCAGTGGTTCCGCGACCTCGCGCAGCACGACGAGCTGTTCCGCTTCCGCGAGCACGCCGACGACGAGCGCGCGCACTACGCAGCTCGCGCGTTCGATATCGAGTTCCGGTACCCGTTCGGATGGAAGGAGCTCGAGGGCATCCACAACCGCACGGACTTCGATCTCAAGCGCCACGCCGAGTACTCCGGCAAGAAGCTCGAGTACTTCGACGAAGCGGCGAATGAGAAATTCGTGCCGTACGTCATCGAGACCGCGGTCGGCGCGGACCGGGCGACGTTCGCGTTCCTCTGTGCCGCGTACGACGAGGAGCCCGACAAGGAGGGCGTTCGCGTCGTCCTTCGCCTGCACCGTGACCTCGCGCCATACAAGGTCGCGGTCCTTCCGCTGTCGAAGAAGCCGGAGCTGAACGAGCTCTCGCGCACGGTGTGGGCGAAGATCCGCCCGCACTTCCAGTCGACCTATGACGAGACGCAGGCGATCGGCAGGCGGTACCGCCGCCAGGACGAGATCGGCACGCCGCTCTGCGTCACCGTCGACTTCGATTCGTTGACCGATCAGGCGGTCACCATCCGTGATCGCGACGACATGTCCCAGGTGCGCGTGAAGATCGAAGAGCTCATCCCCGCGCTCCGCGAGAAGCTCGGCGGCTAGTCTCGCCGGCGCGATGTCCATCGCGCTCGCCATCGCGTTCTTCGCAACCGGCGTCCGCACACCGCTGCTCGCGCTCCTCGCGCTACGACGCCTTCGCAACGTGGCTGTCGTCGCGCTCCCGTACGCGTCCGGACTTCTGTTTGTGGCCCTGCTTGGGCCGTCCCTTGGCGACTCCGAGCGAGCGGGGCTGCTGGCGGTCGCCGTGTCACCCGCGCTGCTCTCCGCGTCCGCGCTTGCGACCGCGATCGGCGGTCGGATGGACCGGGCCGGCGCGTTCCTTGTGGGGTCCATCGCGGCGTCGTTCATCCTCGTCCTGACGCGGGCCGGCGCCGCGGACGGTGCGATGCAGAGCGCGATGCTGGCGTTCGTCATCGGCGCGGGCGTCACGTCGGTCGTGCCGATGCTCCCGGAGCTCGCGCGGACCATCGTCCGCTGGCTTGGCGACCTGGCGTTCGTCGCACTGCTCGCCATCGCCATCGCCGGTGGCCCGGCGCTCGGCCCGACGGCCGCGCTCGCTGCGGTCGCGCTCGTCGTGGTGACCGCAGCCGTTGCGGCGGTCGTCGCGCGGATCGCCCGCGTCGACATGCGCTCGGCGATCGCCGGCGCCGGCACGCGGGACCCGGCCGTGGCCACGGCCCTCGCGGTCGCCCTCGCCGGACCGGCCGCTGCAGCTGTCCCGCTCTACTCGGCAGCACTGCTGTTGGTGCTCGGCGCCATGTTCGTCGCCCTGAATCGCCGCAAAGCTCGGTAGTCGTGTTGCGGGCGGGGACCGGCACGCGGAGCATCGGCGGGTGATCCTCCTTCCGGCAATCACCGCTCTGGTCGCCGCGGGCTTCGCGCTCGTCGTGCTCCGTCAGTACATCAGTCACCGCAGGACCTATCAGCTCATGTGGGTCGTCGGCTTCGCCATGTTCGCGGTCGCGGCCTTCGCGGGTTTCCTCGCGCGCAGCGGTGAAACGACCGACGCGGAATATCGGGTGTTCTATCTGTTCGGCGCGATCCTCAACGTCGCATGGCTCAGCCTGGGCACCCTGTATCTGCTCGCGCGTCGGCGCTGGGCTGACCTGGCGCTGGTGCTCGTCGCGGTGTTGTCGATCCTCGCGGCCTATGCGGTCGCGTCGGCGCCGGTCGAGCTCAGCGCCGCCCTCGATAGCGGTCGTCGCTTCCCCAACGGCTCCCTCGCATGGATCCTCGCCGGTGTCGGCAGCGGGGTCGGAAGTGTCGTGCTGATCGGTGGGGCGCTCTGGTCCGCATGGATATTCCTGCGGAGACGGCATAACGGCCGACGGGCGATCGCGAACGTCATCATCGCTGCCGGAGTGCTCGTCGTCGCGGTCGGCGGCACGGCTACGTTCACCGGCGCATCGGGCGTCCTCGAGCTGGCCAACCTCGTCGGCCTCTCGGTGATGTTCGCCGGCTTCCTTCTTATCGGCTAGCGAGCGCAGCGTCGAGGAATACGCGCTCCCCGGGTGACGTCACCAGCTCGCGCGCCGTCGCGCCCGACACGAACCGCCCGTTCAGCACGAAGGGATCGTCCGAGGGTGTTGCCTCCCCGACGACCTCGGCGGCGAACACCCACTGCAGTGTGTCGGGGTAGGGGTACGTGTACTTCGCGGGCGGTGGTGGCTGGAGGCGTTCGCGCGGTGTGAGGTTGTGCAGATGGAAGATGCCGAGCCGCACGGGCTCGCCCACGATGGTGCAGCCGGTCTCCTCCCAGATCTCGCGCGCGAGCGCGGCATCTGGTGCCTCGCCGGGCTCCCGGCGGCCGCCGGGTATCGCGTGGGTCGCGGTCGCGATCGGGCCGCCTGCGTGGTCGCTCTCTGACTCGAAGACGAACACCTCGCCCGCGCGCACCGTGATCGCGCGCACCGAGACGACAAGGTCGAGCGGGGGCTCGAGCGTCGTGAGGTACGCGTTCACGTCGAAGGTCCGACCGACGGTCGGCCAGATCCATTGCTCGGATGCTGCCGGGGTGAACCGCGCAAGCAAGGTGCCGAGGTCCATCACGCGACGAGGCTAATGGCGGGTCGTGTGCTCCAGGTCGTCACCGGTCAGCCGGCCGGCGAAACGCTGCGCGAACGTGGTCGCGGCCGCGGTGACGGCCGCCATTCCCGCGCCCCAGAGGGCTTCCTTCGGTCCGCGCTTCTCGTCCTGGACGTCGGCGATCTCGTGACGGAGCTGCTCCCGAAACCGCTTGCGCGCCCGGCCCTTCAGCCGGTCGATGCGCCCGCCCAGCCGCTCGGCGATGCGCTCGATCTCGGTGTCCGGCGTTTTGCGCCGCGCATCGCGGACCTTCTTCGTGATCGTCACTCCCGCGAGCGCCGCGATGGAGCCAAGGGTGCCCAGGGCGGCCACCGGCTGACGGCGGAGCAGGTTGCGCGGATCCACGTCCGCCTTGGCGCGCTCGATGAGCGCGTCGACGTCGTCATCGATCTTCTTCCGAAGGTCAGCTAGCTCGCGTTGCGTCCGAGCACTCGGGCTTTCGCCCATGCCACCGTCTCCTTCAAGGTTTGGATCGACCGTGTCGGTCCGCGCAGCTCGAGCCGCTTGTAGCCGCTCCAGCCGAGGAATGCCGTGAGCCCGGCGAACAGCACGAGCGCGATGAGCGCCGCCGCCCAGAGCGGCAGCCAGATCGCGATGAGCCCGATCACGAACACCGCGAAGGCGATGAGCGTCAGCATCCCGAACGCGAGAGCGATCGCGAACCACTTCACGGCGACGAGGTTCGCCTTGATGATCTCGGCGATCTCCTGCTTGGGTAGCTCGATCTGCTTCCGGATGTAGGTCCGCACGTTGTTGCGGATCCGGCCGATCAGGGTGCTGTAACCGGGGCGTTCGTACACGGGCCGTGAATCTAGCATCGGGAACCCTTGGGAGCAGGAAATCTGCCAACATGAGGGCCTCACTCACGGAGGTGCGGGATGGCGACGACGCGCGCGAAGAAAGCCAGCAAAGCGGCTCCCACGGCCAAGGCCCAAAAGTGGGTCTATCGGTTCATGCAGGGCAAGGCCGAAGGCAACGCCAAAATGCGCGCGCTCCTGGGCGGCAAGGGTGCCGGCCTCGCGGAGATGACGAACGCCGGTCTGCCGGTCCCGCCCGGCTTCACTATCACCACCGCCGCCTGCAACGCGTACTTCACGGCCGGCAAGAAGCTGCCCCCGGGTCTCTGGGACCAGGTCGAGAAGGGCCTCGCGACCGTCGAGCAGGCGACCAAGAAGCGCCTCGGCGATCCCAAGGACCCGCTCCTGGTGTCGGTCCGCTCGGGTGCCGCGATGTCGATGCCCGGGATGATGGACACCGTCCTCAACCTTGGCCTGAACGACCAGAGCCGGCTGGGCCTCGCGAAGCTCACGAAGAACGACCGGTTCGCCTGGGACGCGTATCGCCGGTTCATCGCGATGTTCGGGCGCATCGTGCTCGGCATCGACGCGGCGAAGTTCGACGTCGCCCTGGAGAAGGCGAAGCACGCCAAGCGCAGGAAATCGGACACCGACCTCACCGCGAAGGACCTCCAGGCTCTCGTCGACTCGTTCAAGCGGATCGTCAAGCGCGAAACAGGGAAGCCGTTCCCGGCCGAGCCGCACGAGCAGCTCCGCCTCGCGGTCGAAGCCGTCTTCGGATCGTGGTTCGGCCAGCGGGCGAAGGATTACCGGAAGCAATTCAAGATCTCCGACGATCTCGGCACCGCCTGCAGCATCGTGACGATGGTCTTTGGGAACATGGGCGACGACTCCGGCACGGGCGTCGCATTCACCCGCGACCCGAACACCGGCGAGAAGAAGCTGTACGGCGAGTACCTGACGAACGCGCAGGGTGAGGACGTCGTCGCCGGCATCCGCACGCCGACAAAGATCGACCAGCTGAAGAAGGACATGCCCAAGGCCTACGCGGAGTTCGAGAAGATCGCCCAGCGTCTCGAGAAGCACTACCGCGACGCGCAGGATCTCGAATTCACGATCGAGCGCGGCAAGCTGTACATGCTGCAGACGCGCTCGGCGAAGCGGACCGCCCGCGCCGCGATGAAGATCGCGACCGACATGGTGCACGAGAAGCTCATTACCAAGGACGAGGCGATCGGGCGCGTCGACCCCCTCCAGGTGGAGCAGCTCCTGGTCCCGGGTTTCGATCCGGCCGCCGTCGAGAAGGCACGCAAGGCCGGCAGGTTCCTCGCGAAGGGCCTCAACGCGTCGCCCGGTGCGGCGACCGGCCGTGCGGTCTTCGACGCCGACCGCGCCGTCGTGCTCAAGGGCCAGAAGCAGCTCGTCGTGCTCGTGCGCCCAGAGACCTCGCCCGATGACTTCCACGGGATGATCGCAGCGACGGGGATCCTGACCGCCCGCGGTGGCTCGACCTCGCACGCGGCGGTCGTCGCCCGTGGCCTCGGGCTGCCGTGCGTCGCCGGTTGCGCGGAGCTCTCCATCGACCTCGGCAAGCGCGAGATGCGCGTCGGCACCACGGTCATCAAGGAAGGCGATCCGATCTCGATCGACGGCACGACCGGCGAGGTGTTCTCCGGCGAGCTGCCGACGAACCCGCCGAACTACGAGAAGGAGACGCAGCTCATCGAGCTGCTGTCCTGGGCCGACAAGCGACGCCGTCTCGGCGTGTGGGTGAACGCCGACACACCGGGCGAGTGCATCGAGGCGCGGAAGCTCGGTGCCGAAGGTGTGGGGCTCGCGCGCACCGAACACATGTTCCGGCAGGCCGAGCGGCTGCCTTTCGTGCAGGACATGATCATGGCCGACACCCTGGATGGGCGGCAGGCCGCGCTCGCGAAGCTCCTGCCGTTCCAGCAGGGCGACTTCCGTGAGATGTACAAGGCCATGGACGGCTTGCCGGTCGTGATCCGGCTCATCGATCCGCCGTTGCACGAGTTCCTCCGCGAGTTCGCGGACGTCGACATCGACATCGCTGTCGCAGAGGCCACCGGCAAGGGCGACGACCCTGAGATCGAGAAGAAGAGGGCGATCTGGCGGCGCCTCGAGCAGATCCATGAGGACAATCCCATGCTCGGGCTCCGCGGCTGCCGGCTCCTCCTGGTGTATCCCGAGATCCTTGAGATGCAGATCCGCGCGATCCTCGGCGCGGCCGCGGACAGTGCCGAGAAGGGCGTCAAGGCGAAGCCGGAGATCATGATGCCGCTCGTCGGCACGATGGGGGAGCTCGACCGGCTCCTCGACCAGGTGACCTCGGTCGCGGACGCGGTGCAGAAAGAGCGCGGCCGGAAGATCCCCTACAAGTTCGGCACGATGATCGAGATCCCACGCGCCTGCATCATCGCCGACGAGATCGCGACGAAGACCGAGTTCTTCTCGTTCGGCACCAACGATCTCACCCAAACCGTGCTCGGCATCTCGCGCGATGACGCGCAGAAGAGCTTCCTCACGAAGTACGTCGAGCAGCGGATCATCCCCGACGACCCGTTCCAGGTCATCGATCAGGGCGGTGTCGGCGAGATGATGAAGATGGGCGTCGCGCGGGGTCGCAAGACCAAGCCGGATCTCAAGATCGGTATCTGCGGCGAGCACGCCGGCGAGCCGAGCTCCGTGGCCTTCTGCCACAACATCGGCCTCACGTATGTGTCTCCGTCGACCTACCGCGTGCCGGTCGCGCGGCTGGCCGCGGCACAGGCCGCGATCGCGGGCGCGGAGCGTGACCGCTAACCGATCGGCGCGCTGTCGGTCAGGTGAGGGTCCTCTCGCGCAGCCGGACGCCGCCTCGTTTGCGCGTAGATTTGTGTTGCTATGTCGAGCTGGTACGACGCATTGGCGGAGCGATATACGGAGTGGTCGACTGGCGTCGCTGCTGACATTCCGTTCTACGTTGGGCTTGCCCGTGAGGCTGACGGGCCAATGGTCGAGCTTGCCGTTGGCACCGGGCGCGTTGCGATCCCGGTTGCTCAGGCAACGGGCAGGCGCGTAATAGGGATTGACTCTTCGGCGGCGATGCTCTCGCAGGCTCGAGTGCGCGCAGTTGAGGGGGAGTGGAACTCGACCTGCGTGAAGGAGACATACGGGAGCTTGAAATCGAGGAACCCGCGGCCTTGATCTACTGCCCCGGGCGGTCTCTGCTGCATCTGCCCACCTGGGCCGATCGTCGCCGCTGTTTCGAGCGGGTCGCGGCATCGCTTCGGTCTAATGGCCGCTTCGCCTGGAACGCGTTCGCCTTCGACCATCACGTCGCATCCGCCCTAGACGGCAAGCATGCCGACGCGCATCTGGGCGTGCCGTTGCCGCACACGAACTACTACAGCGTCAGCGATAACCGAGTCGACATCACCTTGGACGATGGTGGAACCGGTTCGCTCTGGTGGGCAACCAAGAACGAATGGCTCGGGCTCCTCGACGTCGCGGGTCTACGCCTCGAAGCTCTCTATGGCGGATTCGCCGGCGAACCGCTCGACGACAACAGCCACGAGTACGTCTTCGTGGCTCGCCGCTAGCCGTGTCTGGCGTCTAGAAACATCTTGGCATGCCGCGGGAGCTCGTTGAGGCCGCCATCTAGTCACCCTTCCCGGTGCGCACGTGAACAAGTGGGCCACGCCTCGTCCGGTACCCTGTAGCCGCGATGGCTACCGTGACGGATCTCACTGCCAAGCTCTCCCGCACCAAGTCCGTCGCCGCCCTCCGCATCCGCGAGGGTCAGGAAGAGGCCGAGCGCGCGTCGCTCGCCCCGTACGCGACGAAGAGCGCGGACGCGAGGCGGGACCACCCCGAGGAGCCGTCGCCGACCCGGACCGCGTTCCAGGTCGACCGCGACCGGATCGTGCACTCCAAGGCGTTCCGTCGGACCAAGCACAAGACCCAAGTCTTCCTCGCGCCGGTTGGGGACCACTACCGGACCCGGCTGACCCACATCCTCGAGGTGAACTCGATCGGCCGTGCGATCGCGACCGCGCTCCAGCTGAATGAGGACCTGCTCGAGGCGATGGCCCTCGGCCACGACATCGGGCACACGCCGTTCGGCCATGTCGGTGAGGAGCTCCTCGGGCGCTTCCTGCCGGACGGTTTCCGCCACAACCAGCAGAGCGTGCGCATCGTCGAGCGGATCGAGAAGAACGGAAAGGGTCTGAACCTCACGCACGAGGTCCGCGACGGGATCCTGAAGCACTCCGCCCCGACCGTCGGTGGTCTCGAGACGCCAGCGTGGGGCGTGCCGGAGACGCCCGAAGGGTGGGTCGTGCGGTTCGCCGACAAGATCGCGTACCTCCACCACGACATCGATGACGCGATGCGCGCGGGCATCATCGGTGAGGACGATCTGCCCAAGGATGTGCGGAGCGGGCTGGGCCATGACCGCGCTGAGCGGCTCGACACGATGGTCTACGACGTCATCGTCCACTCATTCGGCAAGCCCGAGGTCGGCCTGTCGCCCGAGGTGCTCGAGGCCACGAACGCGCTGCGCGACTGGATGTTCGAGAACGTCTACCTGGCTGGACCCGCGAAGACCGAGGACGACAAGGCGCAAGGCGTGCTGCTGGCGCTGCTCGACTACTTCGTCGCGCACGAGGATCGCATGCCGCAGGAATTCCAGACGATCGCGGCGGCCGACGGGACCAAGCGCGCCGTGGCGGACTACGTGGCCGGCATGACCGACGACTACGCGCTTTCGATGTACGACAGCCTGTTCATCCCGGCCGCCTGGGGTCGCCGCTGATCGCGCGGGGCCGTCAGCGGACGCGGCCGCAGGCCGCGATGATGAACGAACATGCCCGGTGATTTCGATCGCGTCAAGGAACGGGTGGACATCGTCCAGCTCGTTGGCGAGCGCGTCCCCCTCAAGAAGGCCGGCCGCTCGTACAGCGGGCTCTGCCCGTTCCATTCGGAGAAGACGCCGTCGTTCAGCGTCGACCCAGATCGCCGCACGTTCCACTGTTGGGGCTGTGGCGAAAAGGGGGACTGCTTCGACTGGCTCATGAAGCTGGATGGCGTTGACAAGGGCGAGGCTCTCAAGACGCTCGCCGAGCGCGCGGGCATCGAGCTCACCGGGGGGAAGCCGCCGGCCGAGCGCGAGCGCGAGAAGCGGCTGCTCGCCGCGCACGACGTCGCGCACTTCTACTTTCGGCAGGCACTGCGCGGCACGCCGAAGGGCAAGGCGGCCGCCGCGTACGTCGCGGGGCGCGGGATCGACGAGACGATGGTCGAGCAGTTCGGTGTGTCGTATGCGCCCGATCTGCCCGACGGGCTGCTCACGTACCTGCGGAAGAAGGGTCACTCGGACGAGGAGATCGTCGCGTCGGGTCTGGTGGTCCAAACGGAGCGCGGGATCTTCGACCGCTTCCGCGACCGGCTCATCGTGCCGATCCGCGACGCGCGCGGACGGATCATCGCCTTCGGCGGGCGCGCGATGCGAGACGACCAGCGCGGGAAGTACATCAACTCGCCGCAGACGCTCCTGTTCAACAAGAGCGCGACGCTCTACGCGCTTGACGCCGCGAAGGCCGAAGCCCGGCGCCAGAGCGAGGCGGTGATCGTCGAGGGCTACTTCGACGCGATCGCCTGCCACCAGGCGGGCTTCACCAACGTCGTCGCGTCGATGGGCACGGCGCTCACCGAGGATCAGTACCGCACGCTCGAGGGCATGAATCTCGATCGTGTCGTGGTCCTGTTCGACGGCGACACGGCCGGAGAGCGGTCGGCGGAAAAGCGCGGCAAGGAGCTCATCCGCATCGCCCAGCGCATCGCGCAGCGGGCGGGGAAAAGCACGGTCGGAAAGAGCGCACTCAGCCTCCGGGTCGGCGTCCTCCCGGAGGGCAAGGATCCCGACGACGTCGCGCGCACCGCTCCCGCCGACCTCAAGGCGCGGATCGGCGCGGCGAAGCCGCTGCTCGAGTTCGTGATCGACGCCATCGCCCAGCGCTTCGTTGGTCGCCTTGACGGCCCGGACGGGCGCAGGCGGTTCCTCGCGGAGGCGCTGCCGCTGCTCAAGGACGAGCCGGACCTCCTGACCCGTGAGCTCTACCTCGGCACCCTGTCGCGGCACACCGGCCTTGACCAGGAGACCCTCCGGGGCGAGCTGACGGGCGCTGCCAGCATCCGGCCGGCCGCTCCGACCGTATCTCCCCGCCCAGAGAGCGCTCCAGCCGATCCGGGGACGCCCGAACGGAAACAAACGAGTTCCCTGGAGCGTTACTTAATGGCACAATTGACCAAGTTTCCCGAGGAAGCCGCGCGCCTCGACCTGGATCCCGCGGACCTGGCAGACCCCGACCACCGAGCGATCTTCGAACAGCTTCGTGGCGGGCATTCGACCTCTGACCTTCCGGCTCCACTCGCCGCCACGGCGGCCACATTGGGCGCGTATGCGCCGGAGCCAGGGTCAGGCGCCGATCCGGGTCACGAGATCGAGATCGTCGCGCTCCGGCTTCGGGAAGGGAACTTGCGACGACGGTTCGTGGACGTCCGCGCGGCACTCGCGCGGCACGACGGCGACGTCGGCGCACTCGACGAGGAGGTCAGCCGCCTCGCGCGCGATCTGGAAGAGGTCCAGCGTTCGCTCCAGCGGTCGACGGTCCTTCGCAGTAGCGAGCAGGAGTAGGAATGGCAAAAGCAGCGACCAAAGAAAAGGAATCGGCGGGGAAGTCCGCGACACCTGAGCGCGTCGGGATCCATCCCGAGCACCGCGAGGCAGCCGAGAAGCTCATCGCGCGCGGCAAGCAGCAGGGCTACCTCACCCAAGAGGACATCGCCCGGGGCATCCCCGACGCCGAGGCCGGCGAGATCGAAGAGCTCCTCGTCACGCTCGACGACAACAACGTCGAGATCCTCGAGGCCGACCGCGGCCCGAGCTACCACCAGGTCAAGGAAGAAGAGGAAGAGACCGAGGAAGCCCAGCGCGAGGACAGCATCTCGGCCGTCCTCGCCTCGGACCTCATCAGCGTCGACGACCCGGTCCGCATGTACCTCAAGGAGATCGGGAAGGTCCCGCTCCTCACCGCGGAGGAAGAGGTCAACCTCGCCAAGTCCATCGAGCTCGGCGAGATGGCGCTCGAGTCACCGGCACTCTCGGTCATCCACCTCTACGAGCTGGGTGTCGAGGTCAAGAAGCGCATGGCGCTCGGCCGACCGAAGGAATTCGTCGACGAGTCGACGCGCTTCACGAACAAGGCGCTCCGCCACACGATGAACGACGCCGACGGCAGCAAGGAGCTGAAGCGCCTCGCGAACCGTCTGCTGAAGCTCCGCGAGCCGCTCGAGGCCGAAGCGAACAGCAAGGAGATCTCCGCCGAGGCCGGCATCCTCATCGGCGAGCTCGTCGCCATCATCGACAGCGCGCGCCGTGATCCCGAGCGCCTCACGATCCGGATCCTCCCGGCCTACGCGAAGATCCACGGTCCCGCCGAGGGCGCCGAGCGTCTGGGCGAGCTCGTGATGATCGGGCAGGAGATGCGGACCATCATGGTCCGGCACCTCGACCTGCTCGTGCTGGGAGACGCCGATGAGCAGCGCGGCCTGCGCCGCCTCGCCGACGAGCTCATCCAGAAGGGCGACGACGCACGGCACAACCTCACCGAGGCCAACCTTCGCCTCGTCGTATCGATCGCGAAGAAGTACATCGGGCGCGGCATGAGCTTCCTGGACCTCATCCAGGAGGGCAACATCGGCCTCATCCGCGCCGTCGAGAAGTTCGACTACCGCAAGGGCTACAAGTTCTCGACCTACGCGACGTGGTGGATCCGCCAGGCGATCACCCGCGCGATCGCGGACCAGGCCCGGACGATCCGCATCCCGGTCCACATGGTCGAGACCATCAACAAGCTCATCCGCGTGTCCCGCGGCCTGCTCCAGGAGCTCGGCCGCGAGCCCACCGCTGAGGAGATCGCCGAGCGGATGCTCATCACGGCGGACAAGGTCCGCGAGATCGTGAAGGTCTCACAGGAGCCGGTCTCGCTCGAGACGCCGATCGGTGAGGAAGAGGACTCGCACCTCGGGGACTTCATCCCCGACAACCAAGCCCTCGCACCATCCGACGCGGCGTCGCACAAGCTGCTCAAGGAGCAGGTGGAGAGCGTGCTCGAGGGCCTCACCGGCCGCGAGCGTCGTGTGCTCCAGCTCCGCTTCGGCCTCGAGGACGGTCGCACCCGCACCCTCGAAGAGGTCGGGCGCGAGTTCAACGTCACCCGCGAGCGTATCCGGCAGATCGAGGCGAAGGCCCTCCGCAAGCTGCGGCACCCGAGCCGGTCACGGAAGCTCAAGGACTACCTCGAGTAGCAGGCACTCGAACTGCGCGTTGAGACGGGGCTGCCGATGAGGCGGCCCCGTTCTCGTTTCAGGCCTTCGTGTTCCCCCACCGATCGCGGCTCACGAGCTCGGACAACGGTCTGCGGCCGCCGGCCTTCGCGCCGGGTCGCGGATCCTTGACCGACGTCGGTCGCCCGATCGCGACCACCGATCGCGCGGTCTTGCCGGCCGGGATGTCGAGCACGCGCTTCGCCTCGGCTTGCTGCGCATCGTCACCGAACCACGCCGTGCCACCGCCGTAGCCCTGCATGTGCGCGCCGATGAGCAGCCGCTCGGTGACGCGGCCCTCGTCATACGCGTTGCTCGTCCCCGGGTCCTCGAGGACGATCGCGATCGCGAGCGGCACGTCCGCGAGCCAGTTGATGTTGGGCCGAAGCTGGCTGATCTTTCGGAGCGCCTCGCGATCCCTGATGACGATGAAGTGCCAGGGCTGGGTGTTCTTGGAGCTGCCGGTCCAGCGCGCGACCTGAAGGAGCTCGTCCACGATCTCGTCAGGGACGGGTTCCTTCGAGTACTGCCGGACCTGCCGCACCGAGCGGAGCTCTTTGGTCATGGACGGAGCATAGGGTCGGCTGTCGTGGCACCATCGCGGCGTGAACGTCGATCAGGGCGAGCTCGAGCGCCTGGCGTCCGCGCTGCGCCTCGCGAGCTCGGCTCTGGAAGAGGCGCTCGAAGCCGCCGAGAACCTCGGCAACTTCGACCACCGCTTCGACGTTCCGCGCGCCCTCGGCGGCGCGCAGCGGCTCATCGGGAACGCGGAAGAGGCGGTGGCCGCCGCGCGCGACGTCCGCTAGCTCGGCGTCGCCTCGACGCTCAGCGCGACGTTCCCCTTCAGCGCCTTTGAGATCGGGCAGTTCTCCTTCGCGTCCTCGGCGACCGCCTTCAGCTTCTCGGCGTCGCCGTCCGGAGCCGGCGCGCGGACCATCAGCGCGCTTGAGAGCACGCCATTGCCGCCACCCACCGCCGGGCCGAAGGTGACCTTCGCGGTGACGTGGATATCGGCATCGACGACGCCGGCCTTGGCCAGGCGCGCGGCAAAGGCCATCGCGAAGCAGCTCGCGTGCGCGGCGGCGAGCAGCTCCTCCGGGCTGGTCCGACGTTCCGTGCCGGTGCCCTCGGTCCGCTCTTTCCAGCTGACCTTGGCTGACTTCAGCAGGCCGCTCTTGAACGTCACGTCGCCCTTGCCCGCGGTCAGATCGCCGCGCCAGGCAGCGGTGGCTTCATGGGTCGTCGACATCGTCGGTCCTCCCTTGGTGTTCCGTCCCGAGGCTACCGGCTCCAGCGCACGTCCGCCGGAAGGTCGTCCTCCAGCATCGGCTCGAGCACCGCGATGTAACGCGCAAAGCGCGTGGTGACCTCGGCGCCGAATGTCGCATCGAACGGCGCGAGCGGGACGGGCTCCCAGATCCGCGTCCAGCCACGGTCCCACGTCTCGATGCGCGCGGTCGGCAGCTTCTTCGCGATCACCTTCGACCGGGCGCGGAACGCGCCGAGGAGCTGCAGATTCGTCATCGGGTCGCTCTCGAAGTGGAGGCCGAGCTCGATCACCTTGCGGTGCGCGTAAACGCCGAGCTCGTAGTGGATGTCCTTGTTCCCGAACCAGAGCTTCACCATGTAGCCGGTCGCGCTGCCGTGCGGCGCCGCGGCGTCGCCGAGCGCGGCCGCGACCGCGCGCGGCAATCCCTTGCAGAAGCCGCTTGCGCTCGCCATCAGGGGATCCGCGCGCGCAGGGAGAAGTCGAGTGCGCCGGTCATGGCCGGCGCGCAGCGATCGGTGTGTCGACCGTCGCTTCAGGCGTCATTTCGCTGCTCATACATCCGTTTCACTGCCGTCGTTTCGTGCCTATGTTCGCATCGGGTAAACTACGGCGGCGATCCCTGGTAGCTCAGTGGTAGAGCGAGCGGCTCACGGTTAGAAGGGCAGCCCCTTGGGGAAACTCAGGGGTGTTACCGGGAGAATTGTCGGGAAACCTAAAGCGCGCACTGCGCCATGGCAATCCGCAGCCGAGCCCAAAGGAAAGCTTCGGGAAGGTTCAGAGACTATGCACCCGGCACCTAAAACCGAACGGGTCATGGTGAAGAGATAGTCCGTGCCCCAGGGAAATCTGGGGGTTCATGTAACCGCCAGGTCCGAGGTTCGAATCCTCGCCAGGGAGCAAGCAGATCGGCACGCAAGAGCGTGCCGATCTTCGTTTTGTGAAGGTCTGCGAAGCGTGCGGAGCGCAGTTTGCCAGCCGGGTCGTGATCAGTGGCAAGCTGCGGAACCTCGGCAACCGGCGGTTCTGCCTCTCGTGCTCGCCGTTCGGCTCGCACAACACCTCACCAAGGCCGCTCGATGATCCGAAGATCCGGCGTCGTCGGTCGTGGGTCAACTACAGCCGCCGCCGCCGCACCCGCATCAAGGCCGAGCTCATCGCAGCTTGCGGCGGGAAGTGCGAGGACTGCGAATACGACCGGACCATCTGGGCCCTCGAGTTCCACCACCGCGATCCTCGGTCCAAGGAGTTCGCGTTGGGAGGGTTCCTCGGCAGTATCGCCAGAGCTCGCGCGGAAGCCGCCAAATGCATTCTCGTCTGTGCTAACTGTCATCGGGCTCGCCATAGTCAGGTCAGGACCGACAGCGGACATGCCATCGTTCGATTCCGTCAACGCCTGAAGGTCCGCGCCGTCGCCGCGACGGGCGGGGCCTGTACCGGCTGCGGCTTTCGTGAGCCGATCGCGGC
>JBBRQB010000012.1:0-52764 GCA_038227105.1 Candidatus Limnocylindria bacterium
AGCCCTCGATCTGCTTGGGCGTGACCATCTCGGACTCCGCACCGACGATGAGGAGCGTGGGGATGCGTAGCGCCTCGAACCGCGGCGGCGGGGTGGCGAGCTCGCTCAGGATCGTGATCGCGGCCGCGCGCGAGACGGGCAGGCGCACGCGTCCGTCGGCGCCCGTGACAAGCTGCTCGGCCCACATGTCGAAGTGCTCCTGCGGCGCGTACTCCGCGGTGTACCGGCGCGCCTCGATCGCCTCGGCCGCCGTCGCGAACGAGGGATCCGACAGCAGCAGCTCGGTCGACGCGACGACGTGCTCCGTCGTCATGCGCAGCGCCGGATCGAGCAGCACGAGCCGCTCGACGCGCGAGCGATCCATCGCCAGCAGCTCGACCGCGAGACGGCCGCCGAAGCTGTAGCCGATGAACGGTGCGCGGGAGATACCCATCGCGTCGAGCGTCTCGCGCAGATCCCGCAGGTGTGCCGACAGATCCCACGGTGGCTCCTTGCCGGAATCGCCGTGGCCGCGCAGATCGGGTGCGACAAAGCGGAACTCAGGGAGGCGCGCCGCGAGCCGCCGGAAGACACCGGCGACGCCCGTGACGCCGTGCAGCGCGACCACGGTCCGGCCGGCGCCGGGACCGAACTCGTGCACATGCAGTCGCATGTGAGCCATGATGGACCAACGCCGGAAGGCGAGGGAGGTGCTTCGTGGGTCTGCTCGACGGCAAGCGGGCGATCATCATGGGCGTCGGCAACCAGCGGAGCATCGCGTGGGGTATCGCCACGGCGTTCCAGCGCGAGGGCGCGCAGCTCGCCTTCAGCTACGCGACCGAGCGGCTGCGCGAGAACGTGGAGAAGCTCGTCGTGACCCTGCCTGGCCACGAGACGATGCCCATCCTCCCGTGCGACGTCACGAAGCAAGAGGAGATCGACGCCTTCTTCGCCACGATCGGTGAGCAGTGGGGCCGGGCCGACGTCCTCGTCCACTCGATGGCGTTCGCAGCCGTCGAGGACCTGCGCGGGCGGTTCCACGAGATCTCGCGCGACGGACTCAAGCTCGCGATCGACGTGAGCGCGTACTCGCTCATCGCGATCACACGTGCAGCGCTGCCGCTCTTCGCAAAGGCCGGCGGCGGATCGGTGATGTCGCTCACATTCAACGCTGTCGATCGTGTCGTACCGAGCTACAACTCGATGGCGATGGCGAAGGCGGTCCTCGAAGCGGCGACCCGCTACCTCGCGGCGGACTTGGGTGAGTTGAACATCCGCGTGAACACGATCTCCGCCGGGCCGCTGAAGACGCTCGCCGGCAGTGCCGTGAAAGGGATCTCGGCGGCACGCGACCTCATGGAGACGAAGGCGCCGCTGCGGAGGAACATCACGCAGGAAGAGGTAGGCAATGTCGCGGTGTTCCTCGGCAGCGAGCTATCCCGTGCCGTGACGGGCGCCACCATCTTCGCCGACAACGGGTTCAACGTCCTCGGGGTCGCTGACTAGATCCGCAGCTCGTACCCGCCCCAGCTCGAGACGATGGGGTAGCCGAGGCCGTCATTCAGCGCCAGCATCGCGGCGTTGTCCTTCGTGACGGTCGTGTGGATCTCGCTGAAGCCGTTCGCGCGCGCCCAGGCGTGGACCCGCAGCTTGAGCAGCCGGCCGATGCCGCGACGGCGGTACGGCGGCAGGACGCCGGTGATCGCCATGCGCAGGGTGTCGTCGCCGTCACGGCGAGCGGCAGACGCGCCGACGTAGCGGCCGCCGTCGAGCGCGACGAAATGCGCGTCCGGTAGCGCCGCCTCACCCGTGACGCTCTGCGCGAGCCAGTCCACGAACGGATCCGGCATCGCCCGTCCGAGGGTGACGTCCTCGGACCGTATGGCCGTATGGAGCTCCCAGACCGCCTCGAGGCCGCGATCCCCGAGCGCGTTCCGCAGCGCGGCGAGCGTCGTGATCCGGATGCCGGTGCCCGTGACGCGCTCCTCGACCGCGCGTGTCGGCAGCGGCGCCGATGCCACGGCGCGCACCTGCTGGTTGGCGCGTGCCACCTCGACGAAGCCGCGCTTGACGATGAACGCGTTGCACGCGGTCGCATCGCCGGTCCACAGTCCGACGACCTCGGCCGATCGTGCGGCGAGTTCCAGGCGCAGGCCGTCCCAGAGCGCCGCACCGACGCCGCGTCGCCGCTTCGTCGTGTCGACGCCGAGGTCGAGGACGTACCGTCGCGAGTCGTAGCGCGTCGGCTCGTGATAGATCGAGCCGTAGCCGATCGGCGCGTCCTCCTCGTCGACGGCCACCAGGCGCACGTGGTCGTAGCGCGGATCGCGCATGGCGTCGTCGGCCCGCGCAGCCGCGGGGTCGCCCGTCCCAGAGCGATGGAGGCGTGCGATCCGCGCGTATGCGGTGTAGTCGGCGTCGGCGAAGGGCCGGACCCGCCAGGCGGTCACGCGAACCGGAACCCTCGCAGCCAGCGCAGCTCGTTGCCGATGGTCGTCGCCGGACCGTGTCCAGGGAAAACGCGGGTACCCGGGGGCAGCTCGGCGACACGCGCAAGGCTAGCCTCCATCTGCGTCGCGTCGCCACCGGGTAGGTCGATCCGCCCGACGTTGCCCGCGAAGAGCAGGTCGCCGCTGAACAAGACGCCCGCGCTCGGGAGGTAGAAGCAGGTCGAGCCTTCGGTGTGCCCGGGCGTGTGGATGGCCTGGAGGTCGAGGTCGCGCAGGTAGGCGAGCGGCCCCTCCTCGATGAGGTCGTCGGCCACGCTCGTGGGCGCGTCGAGCGCGCTTGGCGGCCGCTTCGTCGGGTCGAGGCGATAGGCGTCGGCGCGGTGGATCGCGAGTCGGGCCTTCGTCTTCTCTTTCAGGCTCGCATTGTCGAACACGTGGTCCGGGTGCCCGTGCGTGTTCAGGATCTCGAGGACCGTAAGACCCTGCGCGCGGATCGTCTCGAGCGCCTGGCGCTCGCCGCGGGATGGATCGATGAGGATCGCGTCATCGCGGTCGTCCGCGATGACATACATCCCGTTGTCGAACGGCTCCACGCGATGGGCGAACAAGCGCACCCACCGAGCGTACCGCGCTATCGTGCGGTGAGATGCGCGAGATCGCGGTCGAGAACACGGCGCCGCTGATCGGCATCACCGAGGGCCGTCCCGCCGTCCTCGGCTCCAAGCACATGGTCAGCACCTGTCACTACCTTGCGTCGCTCGCGGGGTTGCGCATGTTCCCGCGCGGCGGCTCCGCGATCGATGCGGGCGTCGCCGCGGGCATCGCGCTCAACGTCCTCGAGCGCCACCTCACGGACTTCGGGGGCGTCGCGCCGATCATCGTGTATCGCCCGGGCATGGCGGCGCCGGAGAGCATCGACGGCCTCGGTCGCTGGCCCGCCTCGCTCACCCTCGAGGCGTATCGCGAGAAGTACGGGGACGACATGCCGATCGGGACGCCGCGCTCGGTGACGCCCGCTGCGTGCGACGCGTGGCTCACGGCGCTGGCGCGCCACGGCCGGCTCACGCTGGCAGAGATCCTCGCGCCGTCGATCGAGCTCTGCGACGGCTTTCCGGTCTACCCCCGCCTCGCCCGCGCGATCACGCTGCTGCAGGACCGGATCCGCCAGTGGCCGGCAAGCGCCGCGGTGTTCCTCCCGAACGGCAGGCCGCCGCAAGTAGGGGAACTGCTCGTGCAGCGCGAGCTCGGTGATCTCTTCCGCCGGCTTGCCGCGATCGAGTCCGCGCACGCCTCACGTGGCCGCGCCGCCGCGATCATGGCCGCGCGCGACGCGATCTACACCGGCGACATCTCGCGCCAGATCGTGGCCCACATGAAGCGCGAAGGTGGGGCGCTCTCGGCCGACGATCTGGCGTCGTATCGCGTCTCCATCGAGACGCCGGTCCACACGACCTACCGCGGGCTGGACGTGTACGCCTGCGGTCCGTGGTCGCAAGGACCGCTCGTCCCGATGACGCTCAACCTGCTCGAGGGCTACGACATCGCGTCGCTCGGGCCGGGCAGCCTGCCCTTCTTCCACCGCTACACCGAGGCGATGAAGCTCGCCTGCGCCGACCGCGAAGGGTTCTTCGGCGACCCGGACCAGGTCGACGTCCCGATCCGCGGGTTGCTCGACAAGGGCTATGCGGCTGAGCGGCGCGCGCTCATCCGCGACGATCGCGCGTGGCCCGAGCTGCCGCTCCCCGGCGACCCCTGGACGTTCGAGGGCCGTAGCGGCCCCGCCGGGTACGTGCCGCGAGCGGCATCCGGCGTCGGAGCGCCGGACACGTCCTACGTCTGCGCGATGGACAGCGAGGGCAATGCGTTCTCCGCGACGCCGTCGGACCCCGGCCTCGGCGCTCCGCTCATCCCGGGGCTCGGGATGATCGTGTCGACGCGCGGCGCGCAGCTGTGGACGACGCCCGGACACCCGTCGGCGATCGCGCCGCGCAAGCGCCCCCGCCTCACGCCGAACCCCGCGCTCCTCATGAAAGGCGGCGAGGCGTACATGCCGTTCGGCTGCCCCGGCGAGGACGCGCAGTCCCAGGCGATGGTGCAGGTGGTCTGCAACATCGTCGACTTCGGCATGAACACGCAGGCCGCGATCGAGGCCCCGCGGGTCATCTCGAGGAGCTTCCCCTGGACCTTCTGGCCGCATGCCTACGAGCCCGGCGTGCTCCAGGTGGAGGGCCGCGTGCACCGCGAGGTCCGCGACGGGCTCGAGCGGCTCGGCCACATCATCCGCGATGCCCCCGACTTCACGCCCGCGAGCGCAAGCGTCTGCGCCGTGCGCAAGCTCGAGACCGGCGCGCTCGAAGGCGGCGCCGATCCGCGTAAGGAGAGCTATGCCGTCGGCTGGTGACGTCGCTCGCTGGCGCGCGGAATTCCCGATCACCGAGAAGCTCATCTACCTCAACAGCTGCTCGCTGACGCCGCTGCCGAAGCGCGGCGCCAAAGCCCTCGAGGAGTACGCGCGGACCTGGACCGAGCTGGGCGGGCGCGCCTGGTACCAGCACTGGGTCGGCGTGCTCGACGACCTGCGCGCGGACTTCGCGGGCGTGCTCGGAGCGGATCTCGATGAAGTGGCGCTCGAGCCGGCGGTCTCGGCCGCGCTCGTCACGATCGCGTCGTCGTTCGACTATTCGAAGCGGAACAAGGTGGTGGTGTCGGACATCGACTTCCCGACCGACGGCCACACCTGGCTCGCCCTCGAGCGCGCCGGGGTCGAGGTGGAGTTCGTCCGCAGCCCCGACGGGGCGACAGTCCCCCTCGAGCTCTTCGAGCGCGCAGTCGACGAGCGCACGGCGCTCGTCTGCACCGGCCACGTCTACTACACGAGCGGCTACATCCAGGACGTCACGCGACTCGCGGAGATCTGCCATCGCAAGGGCGCGGCGCTCGTCGTCGACGCGTACCAGTCCATCGGCGCGCTCCCATTCGACGTGCATGCATCCGGCGTGGACTTCCTGGTCGGCGGGACGCTCAAGTGGCTCATGGGCGGTCCCGGCATGGCGTTCCTCTACGCCCGCCGCGACCGGATCGCGGGCGCGCACCCGAGCGCCATCGGGTGGTGGGCGATGCGCGATCCGTTCGCCTTCGACGTTCAGCACGTGGACCTCGCGCCGAACGCGCGCCGGTTCGAGTACGGAACGCCTGCCGTCGCAGCTGCCTACACCGCGCGCGCCGGTATCGAGCTCTTGCGCGAGATCGGTATCGACACGGTGCGCGCGCGCCACATGGTGCTGTCGCAGCGGCTCCTCGACGGTGCCATCGCGCAGGGGTGGGAGATCGGCTGCGTGCGCGAGGCCGAGCGGCGCACGCCCATCGTGACGCTGCGGCACCCTGAGCCCGCGCGCGCCGTCGACGCGCTGCGCGCGAAGGGCTGCATCGCCGACTATCGCCCGGGCCTGGTCCGTCTTTCGCCGCACCACTTCAACACCGAGGACGAGATGGACGCGACGATCGAGCTGCTCGCGCCGCTGCGGGAGAAGGTCCCGACCTAGCCGCGCAGCTGTCCCACCAGTGCGAAGAGATCGCCGCCATCGTCCACGACCTCGTGGCCTGCAGCCTTGGCTTCACCTGCCAGCACATGCGCCCGCAGCGTCGCCGCGGGGATGAGCGGCTCGGCGAGGTTGAGCTGGTCGCGGTCTACGCCGAACCGATCGCGGACCGCGCAGCGGATCGCGGCCCAGCGGATGATCGCGTCACGGTCGCTCACCGGGAGCGCGGCATAGGTCTCGAGGTCGTTCAGCGCGGCGCGGAATGGCGCGAGGGTCCGCTGCTCGGTCCCGCGTGGATGCTCCCGCGCGAGCGTCAGCTCCTTCTCCGTCAGCACGCTGTCATCCTACGTATGTGCCACCGCCCGCAGGCTTCTCCGCCGCGACCGTCCTCGACGAGGTCCGCGCGGGCATGTCGCTCCAGTCGATCGCCGACGCGCACAGCATGGAGGAGATCGGCGGCGCGGTCCGCGACGCGCTCACCGGCCTGCGGCTCGGCGTATCGGCGCTCGACGAAGCTGCGCTGCGTCGCGTCGCCGGGCTCGAGCTCTGGTCCATCGCCGAGATCGCGGGACACGTGCTGAAGGCGGACGAGGCCGCCCACGCGATCGCCCGCTCGCTCGCACTCGGTCGTCCGCCGACAGGCATCGCCTTCCCGTACGGCATCGCCGGCGACGCCGCTGCGACCCGCGATTCGATCCTGGATGCGATCCACGGGGCAGACGAGCGGCTCGCGACGACCCGGGTGCTTGCCGCGGGCGGCCCGACCTACCCGCACGAGGAGCTCGGCGAGCTCAATGCGCGTGGATGGATCCTGCTCATCGGACTGCACGCCGCAGCACACTTGCACCAGGCGGCCGCTGTCATGAGGGCCCGATGATCGGGACGTCGCCGAGCGCCAAGCCGAGAGGTAGCGTGAAGCTGTGACGATGGAGGACGCCGGAGCGGAGCGCGACATTCTCGTGCTCGCGAAGACGATCGCCGCCGACAGCTTCCCGGTCGAGCGTCCCGGCGTGATCGGCGTCGACCGCGAGAGCGGCCGGCTCGAGCGGCTCAGCCCGTTCCCCTGGAAGGGTGCCGACACGGACCCGCCGATCCTGCGGTGGTCCTGGATCCACGCGCGCACCGCGCCCGCGGACCGCGACCCGCGCCCGGAGTCGCGCAACGTCAGTGGGGAGATCACAGCGACGGCGTACGTCGACCCGAAGGACGGCTGGCGCCTGCGGTGGCCGTTCGTGCGCGCCCACCTCCGCGGATCGGTGGAGTCGATGCAGCAGCTTGCCCGCGACGGAGCCGCGACCGCCGGCTTCGTGCGTGCTGCCGTGTACGAGTCGGACATCCTGCAGCTCCCGCTTCGCCTGCGGTTCCGCTGCGACAGCGACGACTGCGCCGGACCGCACGAGCTGCCGGTGCTGGATCAGGAGCTGCACGAGATGGCGCGCGTCTCACGCGAGCGCCACGGCCAGCAGTGGGCGACCAAGTTCCGCGAGGCCTGGGGCCGGCCGCTCTTCGAGAAGTACGACGTGCACGTGCTCGTGTCCGCCTACGCCCAGGCGCCGACCAAGTTCTATGTCGCCGGGCTGTTCTACCCGCCGCGGGCCCCGGAAGACGAGCACGAGCACCTGCACCACGTCGCGCACCGCGAGCACGTCCACGGGGAGCCGACCGCGCCGTAGCGCGGGATCAGGCGGGCTGGAGGCCTTCTGTCGACGGCTGCAGGCGCCTCGGGTCGACGTCAGTGCGCTTCGCGCCGATCTCTTCGTGCTTGCCGTGATAGCCGTGTGGGAAGAGCTTCAGCAGGAAATACGTGCCGGTCACGGGATCGTCGGTGCGCTCGACCACGATCGAAGGGCCCCACCGGGAGACGTACATCGCGCCGACCGCCGGCTGTGGCGCGTCGCTCTCGAAGCCCTCGCGGTCCCACTGCAGCACCGCGAAGCCGCGCACGACCCGCTCCTCGTCGCCGCCCTCATCCGGCCGCCACGCGTGGTCCAGGTCGTGCTGCCGCTGGCAGACGGCCGGTGACCCCGAGAACATCGTCACCCACTTGAAGACATCGGCGTCCTTGGACTGCGCACCCATCGGGAAGGCCGTGCGATGCAGGGCCTCGCCCTTGGTGCAGAGGTAGGAGAAGAGCATGCAGCGCATTATGGGGAAATGCGCACCTCGATGATCGACGTCGCCGGCTCGCGCGTCCGCGTCATCGAGGAGGGCGCCGGCGAGCAGGCCGTGCTCTTCGTCCATGGCGTCGGTGGCTGGGCCGAGAATTGGATCGAGACCATGGCGCGCGTCGCGGCCAGCGGCCGCCGGGCGATCGCATTCGATCTGCCCGGCTTTGGTGAGAGCAGCCGCGTACGCGACGCTCTCTACTTCGATCCGAAGGATCCGTTCTACCCCGCTGTGGTCGACGGCGTCCGGCGCGCGCTCGATCTCGAGCGGCCCCATCTCGTCGGGCACTCGCTCGGCGGCGGGATCGCGGCCGTGACCGCGGTGGCGTATCCCGCCTCGTGGCGATCGATGACACTGGTGGCGCCAGGCGGCTTCGGGCAGGACATCGCGCTCGTCCTTCGGCTCTTCACGCTGCCGTTCCTCGGCCTGCTGACCTGGGTGCCGCGGCCGAGCTCGGCCGCCCGCGCCGTCCTCGAGTCCTGCTTCCACGATCCGTCGCGGATTCCGCCGCACCTGTACGCGGAGGGAGAGCGCTTCGACCGCACCTACCCCGAGACGCTCCGCGTGATGCGCGCGGTCGCGACCCTGCGTGGCGTACGCCGGTCGTTACGTGAGGCTTGGCTGGCGCGCGCCGGTGCGTACACCGGGCCCGTCCTCGTCGTGTGGGGACGCGAGGACGGGATCGTGCCCGCGACGCATCTCGACACGATCCGGGACAGCTACCCCGGCGCGGAGCTGCACACGATCGCCTCCGCCGGCCATCTTGTGATGCCCGAGCAGCCCGACGCGTTCGCTGCCGTGCTCGTCACATTCTTCGACCGCACCGAGAGGTCCGGCGCGCATAGCATTGGGACCGGAGTGGCAGATCAAGACCGCTAGCCGCGCCACGGCGCCCGCGCCCGGGGCGACCACCGCGGCGCACCGTCGCCTCACCCCAGCTGAGATCGTCGCCGACTACCGGCTCGCGTTCCGGTCGCGGGTCGCGAGCGTGTCCGGCCGGCGTGAGGTCCTCACCGGGAAGGCGCCGTTCGGCATCTTCGGCGACGGCAAGGAGATCGCGCAGCTCGCAATGGCCCGGGTCTTCCGGCCCGGCGACTGGCGGACGGGCTACTACCGGGACCAGACCTTCATGTTCGCGACCGGCATGTCCGACCTGTCGAGGTTCTTCGCGCAGCTCTATACGAACACGGACGTCGACGCCGAGCCCTCGTCGGCCGGGCGCCAGATGGTCAGCCACTTCGCGACGCGGATCCTCGGCGCGGACGGACGCTGGAAGAAGCTCGCCGAGGCCATGCAGTCGGCGTCTGACCTCTCGCCCGTGGCCGCGCACATGCCGCGCGCGCTCGGGCTCGCGTACGCATCCAAGCTCTACCGCCTCGACCCGGCGCTGCGCGAAGCCGCACCGGGGTTCTCCGTCGCGGGCGAGGAGGTCGCGTTCGCGACCATCGGCAACGCGGGCACGAGCGAGGGCCTCTTCTGGGAGACGATGAACGCCGCGGGCGTGCTGCAGATCCCGTTGCTCGTCTCGGTGTGGGACGACGGGTACGGCATCTCGGTCCCCAGCGAGCTGCAGACGATCAAGAGCTCGATCTCAGCCGCGCTCGCCGGGTTCCAGCGCGACGGCAACGCCGCCGGCTTCGAGATCCGCGTGGTGCGAGGCTGGGACTACCCCGCACTCATCGACACATATGCCGACGTCGCCGAGCAGGTCCGGCGCGAGCAGGTACCCGCGCTGATCCACGTCGTGGAGATGACCCAGCCGCAGGGCCACTCCACGAGCGGCTCGCACGAGCGGTACAAGACCAAGGAGCGTCTCGCATTCGAGACGTCCGGCGATCCGATCACGAAGATGCGCGACTGGATGCTCGCCGAGGGCATCGCGAAGGCCGCGGACCTCGACGCGTTCGAGGATGAGGACCGCAAGGCGGTCGAGTCCACGCGGGTCGCGGCCTGGGACGCCTACCTCGATCCGATCCGTGCCGAGCTCGACCGGGCGCGCGGACTCATCGAGCGCGCGCAGCAAGAGTCGCCCGAGGTCCGCCTTGCCGATGTCGTCGCGGAGCTGGCCGACCCGCTCGAGGTCAGCCGCCGTGTCGTCCAGTCCGCCGTCCGACGTGCCGGATACGCCCTCCGCGGACGCGAGGGCGCGGCGGCCGGTGCGCTCCGCGCGTTCGTCAAGGACTACGCGGACCGGAACTCGGCCCGTTACGGCTCGTTCCTGTACAGCACCTCGGCGGAGTCGCCGCTCATGGTCACGCCGATCGCTGCCGAGTACTCGGATCGGTCCGAGACCGTGGACGGTCGCGTCGTGCTGCTGCGCAACTTCGACCTCAACTTCGCGCGGGACCGGCGCCTGTTCGTGATGGGAGAGGATGTCGGAAAGCTTGGCGACGTGAACCTCGTGTTCGAGGGTCTTCAGGCGAAGTACGGCGAGCGCCGATTCACCGACACCGGCATCCGCGAGGCGACGATCCTCGGGCAGGGGATCGGTGCCGCATTGCGGGGTCTCCGGCCGATCGTGGACATCCAGTACCTCGACTACCTGCTCTATGCGCTCGAGCTCGCGAGCGACGATCTCGCGACACTGCACTACCGGACGGCGGGCGGGCAAAAGGCGCCGGTGATCATCCGGACGAAGGGGCACCGCCTGCAGGGCATCTGGCACACCGGCTCGCCGATGTCGGTCGTGCTCAATGCGCTGCGCGGGATCTACGTCGTGGTCCCGCGGAACATGGTCCAGGCCGCGGGCTTCTACAACACGCTCTTCCGGGGCGATAGCCCTGCGGTCGTCATCGAGGTGCTGAACGGGTACCGCCTGAAGGAGAAGGTGCCGGACAACCTCGGCGAGTTCCGCTTGCCGCTCGGCGTGACCGAGACCGTGCGCGCCGGTGCCGATCTCACGATCGTCACGTATGGCGCGCTTGTGCGCATCGCCGTCGAGGCCGCCGATACGCTGGCTGGGCTCGGTATCGATGCCGAGATCATCGACATCCAGACGATGAACCCGTTCGACCTCTCCGGATCGATCGCGCGCTCGCTCGAGAAGACGAACGCGCTGCTCGTCATCGACGAGGACGTGCCGGGTGGGGCTTCGTCGTTCATCCTGCGAGAGGTCCTCGAGGTCCAGAGCGGCTTCGATCATCTCGACGCCGCGCCACGCACCCTCACTGCGGCAGAGCACCGCGCGCCGGTCGGTGTCGACGGCGACTACTTCGCGAAGCCCAACCGGGAGCAGATCGTCGAGGCCGCGTACACGATCATGCGCGAGCGGCGACCCCGCGAATTCCCCGACCTTCGCCTAGTCTGAGCAGGTGGAAAAGAGCAACGTCCAGGCCGTCCACGACACGCTGCGCGACGAGTTCCGGCGTGATCCGCGGACGATCATCCTCGGCGAGGATGTCGGTGTGCGTGGCGGCGTGTTCCGGGTGACGGACGGCTTCATCGAGGAGTTCGGCCCGGACCGGGTGATCGACATGCCGCTCGCGGAGTCCAACATCGTCGGCGTCGCGATCGGCGCGGCGATCGCCGGTCTCATCCCGATCGCCGATATGCAGTTCGCGGACTTCAGCACACCCGCTTTCGAGCAGATCGTCGATGAGGCCGCCCGGATCCGTTACCGCTCCAACGGGCAGTGGAACGTGCCGATCGTCATCCGGATGCCGTGGGGCGCCGGCGTGCACGGCGCGCTCTATCACTCGCAATCGCTCGAGGCGTTCTATGCGCACGTGCCCGGCCTCAAGGTCGTGGTGCCGAGCACGCCGCGGGACATCACCGGGATGCTCCGCTCGGCGATCCGCGATCCCGACCCGGTGATCTTCCTCGAGCACAAGGCGACGTACCGGGCGGTAAAGGGCGAGGTGCCGGATGGCGACTTTACGATCCCGCTTGGCCCGGCGGACGTGAAGCGCGAGGGGACCGACATCACCGTGTACGGGTACGGGCTCATGCTCCACCGCTGCCTCGAGGCAGCCGCCGCGCTGGCCGGCGAGGGGATCTCGGTCGACGTCGTGGATGTCCGGAGCCTGCGGCCGCTCGACGCGGAGACGATCCTGCGGGAAGCCCGCAAGACCGGGAAGTGTTTGGTCGTGTACGAGGACAACCGGATGTTCGGCGCCGGCGCCGAGATCTGCGCGATGATCGCCGAGGAGGCGTTCGATTCGCTGGACGCTCCGGTGATGCGTCTGGCAGGCCCGGAATCGCCCGCGACGCCGTTCAACAAGGTCCAGGAAGACGCGTTCCTGCCGAACGCGGACAATATCGCTGTGAAGATGCGGGAATTGGCGGCGTACTGATATGAGTGTCTTTGAGCTCAAGATGCCAAAGCTCGGCGAGTCGGTCACCGAAGGGACCATCGGCAAGTGGCTGAAGCAGCCGGGCGAGAAGGTCGAGAAGTACGACCTGCTGGTCGAGGTCCAGACGGACAAGGTCAACACGGAGATCCCGTCGCCGGTCGCCGGCACGTTGAAGTCGGTCGCGGTCAAAGAAGGCGACACGGTGCCGATCGGCACCTTGCTGGCGACGTTCGACACTGCGGACGCGGCGGCGCCAGAGGCCTCTTCCGCGGCGCCGGCATCGCCTGCACCGGCGGCCAACTCGGCGGCGCCTACCACTCTTCCGGCAGCCACTTCTGAAGTTCCGGCGGCGCCTCAACGGCCGCCGGCGCAGACGACACCGGCGCCTCAATCACCGCCCACCTCGCAGACGACGCCGGCATCAGCTCCTCCTCAAGGGTCGTCCTCTCCCGCGCCGTCGCCTCAGCCCACTCAAGGGTCGTCCTCGTCCTCTCCCGCGGCGACGGCACCGTCGTCGAACGGCGACATCCGCACAACGCCGGTCGTCCGCCGGCTCGCGACCGAGAACGGCGTCGACCTCTCGCGCGTCAACGGGACGGGTCTCGGTGGCCGGGTGACACGCCAGGACGTCGAGCGGTTCATCGCGCAGCTGGGATCGCAGCCGCAGGGGCCGCAGCCGGCCCAGCGGCCGGCGGCCGCACCCCAGCCGACGGCGCCGCAGCCGCTCGCGGGCGATGAGGTCATGCCGCTTTCGCAGATGCGCAAGGCGATCGCGAACGCGATGGTCGTGTCGAAGACGACGATTCCGCACGCCGCGGCGATGATGGAGATCGACTGGACCCACGTCGCGAAGTTCCGCGAGTCCGTCCGCGACACGTTCAAGTCACGCGAGGGCTATGAGCTGACGTATCTGCCATTCGCCATCAAGGCCGTCACGATCGCCCTCCGCCGGCACCCGCTGGTCAACGCGAAGTGGACCGACCAGGGGATCGTGAAAGTGAAGGCGATCAACCTCGGCATCGCGATCTCGCTCGGCGACGAGGGGCTCGTCGTCCCGGTCATCAAGAACGCCGACGAGCTTTCGATCACGGGCATCGCCCGCGCGGTCCGCGACCTCGCGACCCGCGCGCGCAACAAGAAGCTCACGATCCAGGACTTCGAGGGCGGCACGTTCACCGTGAACAACGGCGGAACGCTCGGGACGTACCTCAGCTACCCGATCGTGAACCCTGGGCAGGCCGCGATCATGACGACCGAGTCCATCGGCAAGCGCGTCGTCGCGCTCGATGACGACACCATCGGCATCCGCACGATGGGGAACGTCGTCCTCTCGTTCGACCATCGGATCATGGATGGCGCCACAGCGGCTAACTTCCTCAAGGACGTGAAGGCCTGGATCCAGGGCGTCGATCCCGCGAACGTCGCGCTCTCCTAATGGCGGAGCTCGTTCCGATCGTCTTCGAGATGCCCGGCGATGTGGAACGACCGCGGTCGCGCGGCCGGAGCGCCGTGAACGAGCGCGTGCCGATCGATCATGCGCGTCCAGACTGGCTCAAGGTCCGTCTCCCGATGGGCCCGCAGGTCGAGGAGCTGCGCCGCCTTATGCGCAGCAAGTCGTTGCACACGGTCTGCGAGGAGGCGCACTGCCCGAACATGGCCGAGTGCTGGGGCGCCGGGACGGCGACGTTCATGATCCTCGGCGACACGTGCACCCGGTCGTGCGGCTTCTGCGCGGTCAAGACCGGCAAGCCCACCGAGCTCGACCTCGCCGAGCCGGCGCATGTGGGTGAGGCCGTCGCCCGGATGGGCGTGAAGCACGCGGTGGTCACGAGCGTCAACCGAGACGAGCTCGCGGACGGCGGAGCGCGCATGTTCGCCGAGACGATCCGTGAGATCCGGCGCCAGTCCCCAGGCACGTCGGTCGAGGTGCTGATCCCGGACTTCCGCGGGGTCCTCGAGGCCTTGGACATCGTCCTCGCCGAGCGGCCCGAGATCATGAACCACAACGTCGAGACGGTTCCGCGCCTGTACACGCGCGTGCGGCCGCAGGCGCGCTTCGACCGGTCGCTCGAGGTGCTGCGCCGTACCAAGGCACGCGCGCCGACCCTTGTCTGCAAGACCGGGATCATGGTCGGCCTCGGCGAAACGAAGGACGAGATCGTCGACACGATGCGCGCCATCTCGGAGCAGGGGACCGACGTGCTCACGATCGGCCAGTACCTGCGTCCGTCTCCGGAGCATCTGCCGATCGAGCGGTATTGGACCCCCGCCGAGTTCGCGGAGTTCCGTGAGATCGGCATGACGATGGGCTTCGATCACGTGGAGTCCGGGCCGCTCGTGCGGAGCTCGTATCACGCCGAGCGTCATGTTGGGATGGCCAGTGCCGGCTGAGCTTCGCGCGTCGTCGCTCGGCCGCATCGGCTACCTCGACGCCTGGCGCCTCCAAGAAGCTGTCGCGTCGCGTCTTGCGGCCGGCGGACCGGAGCGGTTGCTGCTGCTCGAGCACGATCCCGTGTACACGATCGGGAAGCGCGGATCGCTCGAGCACCTCACGGCGTCGCCGGCCCAGCTGCGCGACGCCGGAGCGTCGGCGTACCGCGTGGATCGCGGCGGGGATATCACGTATCACGGTCCGGGCCAGCTGGTCGGGTATCCGATCGTGTCACTCGGGGAGGCGCCCGACGTGGTCGCCTACGTCCGTGCGCTCGAGGACGGGTTGCGCGCGGCAATCGCCGACTTCGGCATCGCTTCACGCACGATCGAAGGCAAGACCGGCGTGTGGGTCGAGCTGCCGGACCATCGCGACGCCAGGCCCCGCCAGGTCGGAAAGATCGCGGCGATCGGCGTGCGCGTCTCGCGTGGCATCACGCGGCACGGGTTCGCGCTGACTGTGGACGTGGATCTCGCGGCGTTCGAGCGGATGATCCCGTGCGGCTTCAGGCACGAGGTCGCCTCGTTCCGGCGGCTCGGGGTGGACGCCACGCTCGCCGAGGTGACGCGTATCTGCGGCGCGCGGATCGGGGAGCATCTGGGGCGCGAGGTCGTCTGGGACGCGGCCGTGGCGGCCGCGCGGGATGACGAGATCCCGGCCGGCGCGCCGGTCCGCGCCGCGGAGGACCTTCTCGCCGCCGTCGCGGCCTAGGTCAGATCGTGCTCATCCGCGAAGAGCCCGCGACCGAGCTCACCGTCGCGACCCGCATCCTGGCGCACGCCGGGCTCCTCGCCGCGGACGGGCATGTGGCGCTGCTGACGGGCGAGGTCATGTACATCCCTGGGCCAGGTGCATCGAGCCACACGATGACGCCCTACGACGTCACCATCGTGCGTCTTCGTGACGGCTTGGATCTGTTCGGCGACCCACCCAAAGATGTGGACCGGTACCTACAGGCGTTACGCGCCGCGCCGGCGGCTCGTGCCGTCGCGCTCGCGGCCGACGGGACGTTCGTGAGCGCGGACAGCCTGCGCACGCTCGTGCTGACGCTCCTGCACAGCCCCTGGGATGCCGCCGAGGCACACGCACGGGCCATCGGCGCGCTCATCGGCGCGTATCCCGCGGGCGAGGAATCCTAGCCCGGCGGCTCGAGGTCGAGCGCCGGCGGCTCCGCGCCTTCCTCGCGCCGGTCGTGGGCGGTCTGCCTCGTGACCTTCGCGCGCCGTTTGCGCTTCTCGAACGGTCCACGCACATCGAAGCCGAGCTCGAACTGCGTCGCCGCGTTGAGGAGCGCCTCCGCGGGCGAGAGGCCGAGCACGCGCACCAGATCGTCGTAGAGCCGGTCGAAGCGCTCGCGATCCTCGTCATTACGGACAATGTCCGGATACGCGGGCGGCGCGATGCGCTGCTCGGGCACGCCTACCGCGCGGCCTTCTTCGCGGAGATCGCGCGCACGAAGGACTCGACGGGGATCGCGGTGAGCGTCTCGATCGAGAGCGTGCCGCGCGCGCCGAGGCTGACCGAGACGCGTGCCATCGTGTCCGCGTCCTTCGCCTCGACGACGTTCACGAAGTCGTAGCGGCCGAGCGTCGCGTACTGCGCGACGACCCGTGCGCCTTGTGCTTCGATCTCTTTGTTCACCTCTTTGATGCGGCGCGGGTTCGCCTGCAGGGTCTTCACGCCCGCTGGGGTGACCTTCGTGAGCAGAACGAAAGTGGCCATGAGCCTCTCCTTTAGATGCGACGTAAAGTGAGGATATGCCGCAATTCACCCGCGCCGGGGCTGAGGCGCTCATCCCGCGGGTGCGGCCGCTCCTCGAGGACCTGAAGCGCCGCAAGGCGACCTACGACACCAGGCCGAGCCCGCCGGTCGCGAAGGAGATCGAGGCGCTGCTGCACGAGGTCGCGGAGCTCGGCATCGAGGTCAAGGATCTAGACAACGGCGTGATCGACTTCCGCACGCAGCGGGGCGGGGAAGGGGTGTACCTCTGCTGGCGGCTGGGCGAAGGCGACCGGATCGCGTGGTGGCACACGCTCGAGGGCGGCTTCGCGGCGAGGCGTCCGCTGACCGAGAACTAGCGACGCGGCAATAGGACCATCGTGCTGAAGACACGGCTTCGACGGTTTGGTTTCGTGCTCCTGTGGACGAGCACGAGCTGGCCTGGGCGGCGGGCTTCTTCGATGGGGACGGGTGGGCAGCTCGGGTGCGCGACCGTCGACGCGTTCGACGCCAGCCGCACGCTCAGATCAATCAAGCCGGTCCCGACGGGGTGCCCGAGGTCCTCAGGCGGTTCCGTGACGCTGTGGGCGTCGGCCGGATCGCGGGACCAAAGAGCGAAAAGGGCCGACAGCCTCTGTATCGGTGGGTCAGTAGCAGTCTCCCCGATGTGAAGCGCACCGGACAGCTGATCGGTCCATGGCTGTCGTCCGAGAAGCGGGCCCAATTCAGCAGAGCCGCCGGCCTCGTGTTCGATCTCGCGCCAATCGACTCATATCCGTGGGCTGCTGGGCTGTTCGACGCAGAGGGATCGGTATCGCTCAGCGACCACCGCAGTCACGCTGGCTACAAGGCGATCGAGGGCGCGATCACGCAGGGTGGTCACGGTGCCCAGCCGGAGGAACTTATTCGTATCGCGCGACTGTTTCCATTCGGATCGGTGAACGGGCCGTACATGCAGAACGGAGCCAATGAGCTCGTGTACCGGTGGCGTGTCCATACCGTCGACAACGTGCGTGCAACGCTTCACCTCGTCGACCCGTGGCTCGGTCCGGTGAAGCGACTGCAAGCGCTTCGTGCCATCAGGGTGATCGATGGGTAGCCGCCGCTTCCGCGTGGTCGCGTTGAATGGGGGTCGCACAAGACGCATTGCGTTCACGGCCACGAGTAGGCGACGGCTCGGATCCGTCCGTACGTGAGTCGCGGCGCAGGCGTTCAGCGTCGCGCATCGAAGCAATGTCTTGTGTGCACGCGCGAGCAGGCGCGAATGAGGCGGCTACAACGAACGATCGGGGACTTTGCGGCCGCCGATACCGATCACAGCAAGGACGACGCTACTTGTTGAAGTACGCCTTGTTGATCTCGATGTAGTTCTTCCACTTGTCCGGCACCGCGTCCTCGGGGAAGATCGCGCTCACCGGGCAGACCGATTCACACGCACCGCAGTCGATGCACTCGTCGGGGTGGATGTAGTACATGTTATCGGCGTCGGTCGTATAGATACAGTCGACTGGGCAGACATCGACACAACTCGCGTCCTTGACGGTCACACATGGCTCGGTGATCACGTAGGCCATCGGTCGAACTCCTCTGATGGGTTGTCCCGGAGCCCACTTGCGCGGTCCCTCCAGCCGAGCGAAAGGCTACCATCACCATCGCCGATGAGCGAACAGGACACTGCCGAATTTCCGTTCCCCGCGGACGCCTCCGACGAGGAGCGCGCCCAGGCCAAGCAGGAGATCGGCAAGCACGCCCGGGTCGTTGAGGAGACGCCGCGCAATGTGACGATCGCCGCCAAGCTGCTCGGGCAGACCGGGCCGATCTGGCATTTCCAGTACACACGTATCTACGCGCTGCCCACGGGCTTTTTGGCGGCCGGTCATGACATCCGCGAGGGGATCAAGGTGAGCTTCGCCGACGACCTCGAGCACGTCGCGGATGACTTGGGGAACGACGGTGTGCGCGAATTCATCCTCGACGAGCTGCGGTTCCGCGGTCACCTGAAGGCAGAACACGCCGGAGCCCACTAGCCGCGAGCGCAAGGCGGCACGGCCGCCGAAGCGTGTTCCCGGTGGCGAGATCGACGAAGACGTGCGCGCACGCTGTGGCGAGCCTCCACCGGCGGCCTTGATCCACGGCATCGAGCTCTTCAACGCGGGCGAGTTCTTCGAGCAGCACGAGATCCTCGAGACGCTGTGGCGTGAGACGCGCGCACCGATCCGTGGCCTGTACCACGGCATCCTCCAGATCGGCGTCGGCTTCCATCACTGGCGGAACGGGAATCACCATGGCGCGAGCGTCCTCATGGAAGAAGGCATCGCCCGCCTGCAACCGTTCGCCCCGTCGTGTCAGGGTGTCGACGTCGCTGCGCTCATGCGCGATGCGCGCGTGGCGCTCGGAGAGCTGTCGCGTCTGGGTCCGGAGCGGATGCGTGAGTACGACCTGGCGCGCGCGCCGAAGGTGCGGCAGCTGGAGCGCTAGGGCTTCGGCAGCACCGGCTCGGCGGCGGCTTGATCCCAGCCGCGCAGCGTGTGCGGCGGGAGATTGATCGCCTCGACCGCACGGAGCTCCGGGACCGCGTCGCGTAGCGCACGCTCGATCCCGTTCTTGACCTGCAGCGACGCGACGAGCCGGCTCGAGCCGGGACGCGTGAGATTCACCTTCAGCTGCGCGACGCCATCTTCGACGCCCACGAGCTCCGCCGATGCGCCCGAGCGCGCGAGGTAGGGCGCCATCTCGGCGAGTCGCGCGGCGACACGGGACTTGAGATCGGCCATGTATGGCTAGGATATCCGCGATGTGCTTCCCGCCGGGCGCGCGACCGCCTGAGATCCCCAGCGACCTGCTGCCGATCAGCGGCGGCGCGGGTGGGCAAGAGGTCATCCTCACGAGCGCCGATGGCGCGACCTTCCGTGCCTTCCTCGCAGCAGGATCGGGTACTGCCGGTGTGGTCGTCGCGCCGGACGTGCGTGGCCTCCACTCGTTCTATGAGGAGCTGGCCGAGCGTTTCGCGTCGGCCGGGATCCCTGCGATCGCCATCGACTACTTCGGGCGTACCGCCGGCACATCGCGGCGACCCGACGACTTCGCGTACCAGGACCACGTGACTGCTGCCCGTGCGCGGCCCGATCTCGTGCAGCAGGACGTCGCGGCGGGGATCGCCGGGTTGAAGGCGCGCACCGGCGCCACGCGCATCTTCGTTCTCGGCTTCTGCATGGGCGGTCGTGTCGCGTTCAATGCGTCGGCGGCGCAGACAGGTCTCGCCGGCGTCATCGGCTTCTACGGCCCGCCGGTCAAGCGCGACGAGAAGGACGCCGATGCCCCGATCGACAAGGTCGACCGGATGGCCGCGCCGATCCTCGGGTTGTTCGGCGGCGGGGACCCTGGCATCCCCGCGAGCGCGATCGAGGAGTTCGACCGCGCGCTGACGACGAAGGTCCTCGCCCGTCACCTGGTCAGCTACCCGAACGCTCCGCACTCGTTCTTCGACCGCACCTTCGCGCAGTGGAAGGACGCGTGCGATGACGCATGGCGTCGTGCCCTCGGCTTCATCGCGACCGGCGACCCGAACGCGGTGAAGTGACCGGGCGCTCCAGCGCGACCCTGGTCGTCGGCTCCCTCATGTTCCTCGTCATCACGTTCTTCGAGCAGATCCCCGTCGTCGGGTGGCTCGGTGCCCTCGCCTCGTTCGCCGCCTGGTACTGGCTTGCCGGCGAGGTCCGCCGGGGCGGCGGGACGCTCGTCGACGCAGCGGTGATGGGTGCCGTGACAGGTCTGGTCGGTGCGGTCTCGGCGTGGATGCTCCAGGTCGGGAACCTGTTCGGTGCCGACACGCCCGGCCTTGCCCGGTTCGGCGCCGGATTCGGGACGGTAGGCGCGTCGGTGTTCCTCGTGTTGTGGCCCATCGTCGGCGCCTGTGTGTGCGCCGCGACCGCGGCGCTACGCGCGACGCGTCGCGCGAGGCCCTGACTGGCGGTCGGCCTGGCGGTGCGGCTCGCCTTCGATCGCCGCTAGGCGACGCGGCGCTTCTTATGGTTCACGTAGTCGATGAGCACGAACTCGCCGAGCTTCTCCGGCTCCACGTAGAACGCGCGGCCACCATTGAGCTTGGACATCTGATTCACGAAGTCCACGAGATAGTGACCACGCGCAAGCATGAACGTGTTGATCGTGATGCCATCGCGCGTGCAGCGAACCACCTCGCGGAGCGTTTCCTCGAAGGTGCACTTCGTCGGGGGATACGAGAACCGTGGCGTCGGATTGCCTTCCTCGAAGTGCGCGGTCGGCTCGCCGTCAGTGATCATCAGGATCTGCTTGTTCTTGCCGCGCGAGCGTGAAAGCAGCGTTCGCGCGGTCTGAAAGGCGTGCTGCATGTTCGTCCCGTACACGTACTCGTTCCAGGTGAGACGGGGCAGGTCGGCCGGCTGCAGCTGCGTCGCGTACGCCGAGAAGCCGATGATGAAGAGGTCGTCCTTCGGATAGGTCGACCTGATGAGCGAGTCGAGCGCGAGGGTCACCTTCTTCGCGGCGAGGAAGCAGCCCCGGAACAGCATCGACCGTGAGACATCCACCAGGATCGCGGTCGCTGACTGCGTCACGAGCTCCGTGCGGTACACGTCGAAGTCGGCGGGGCTGAGCCTGACGGGCGTCCCAGCGCCGCCGCGGAACACCGCGTTCCGCACGGTGCCCGGAAGATCGAGCAGGAATGGATCGCCGAACTCGTAGGTCTTGAGCTCGTCGGTCGGGTCCCCGCCACGGCCACGCGCGTCCGCACGGTGCTTGCCGAATGCGTCGCGCTTGAGCGTCGAGAAGATCTCCTCGAGCGAGCGCTGACCGATCTTACGGATGCCGCGCGGCGTGAGCTCGTAGGTGTCGCCGTCCTTGCGGATGAGGCCGGCTTCCTCGAGGAGCTGGCTCATCTTCTGGAGCTCCTCGAGCGACTGGCGGGCCTTCGTCCCGGCGAGATGCTCGACCTGCTCCGGATCCATGTTCGTCAGGTCGCCGTGGTCTCGCGCGCCCCGAACGACGTCTTCGAGGTCGGAGAGCTGGTTCATCTCGTCCATCAGCCCGAGCGCCTCCGCGAGCGTGAGTGGGTCGTCGCCGGACATCTCATGCTGGTAGCCATCGAGCGGCATCATCTGGCCGAGGGTGTCGGCGAGCTCGTTCATCGCCGATTGAAGGCCGGGGTCATCGAATGCGGCGCCGAGGAGCTCCTCAAGCTGCTCGCGCATCTCGCCCGACATGCTGCTCCAGAGCGAGCGCATCGCGGCCATGCCCATCGCGAGCTGCTTCAAGAGGTCGTCCCAGTCCTTCGCCTGTCCCGCGAGCTCGGGGTACTGGCGCTGGAAGGCCTCGAAGTCGGGGTCGCCGCCCTCCATGCGCTCTTTCAGCGTGCGGTTCAGGTCCTTGATCATCTGGCGCGTCCGGTCGAGCTGCTCGGGGGTCAGGTCCTTGAGCGACTCGCGCATGTTCTTGAAGTACGAGCCGAGCACCTGCTCCTGAAGCTGCTTCATGAGCTCCTCGTACAGCTGCGCCGCCTTGGGCTCGACGAACTCGTAGTCCTTGAGCCCGCGGATCGCGCGCCCGACATCCTCGGGGAGCGCATCGAGCTGCTCGCGCCGTTCGCGCGCCATGTTCGCCATCGCCTGCTTCAGCGCCTCGTCGTCCGTCTTTTGCGCCTCGCGACGGTCGAGGCCCTCGCGCTCCAGGCGCTTGACCTCGTCCAGCTTCTGCTTGAGCTCATCGAAGATGCCGGAAAGATCGTGACGCTCGGCTCGCTTCTGCTTCGCGGCGCGCAGTCGTTCGAGGAGGTCTTGCATCCCCTCCATGCGGCCGGGGAGTCCCCAACGCGCGAGCCGGGCCATCGCGTCTTCGAGATCACCGCCGGAGAGCAGCTCGTCGGACATCGCGCCGAGCAGCTCGTCCGCCTCGAGCGCGTCGAGCCGCTGCGTCCCGTCCCACCGTTTGTACCGGACGTCGTCGAAGAAGCGGTCGGACTCGGCCACCGAGCTAGGCCTTAGCCATGAAATGTCGCGCGAGACTCACCGCGCTCCTTGTTGAGCTTCCGGTTGAGGTGCAGCCCCTCGAGGAT
The DNA here is from genome assembly GCA_038227105.1 of Candidatus Limnocylindria bacterium. GTDB lineage: Bacteria > Chloroflexota > Limnocylindria > P2-11E > P2-11E > UBA4735. The sequence goes on from JBBRQB010000012.1 coordinate 22,665, forward strand.
GAACTCGACGCCCGCCGCGATCGCGGCCGGGTTGCCGGTGGCGCCGAGCTTCGCGACGGCGCCCTTCATCCCGGGGATCTGGAGCGCCTGCTTCACATACTCCTGGCTCGGGAGCACCGGTGAGACGTGCATCGTCGCCCCGCGCTGGAACGCCGCAAGTAGCGAATCGAACTCCGCGAGCGCGAAGGTCCGGTTGAAGACGTTGAGGACGGCGCGCTGGCCGAGCCGGTCGATGACGCGCTCTTCGCTGAGGTCGCCCACCGACTCGAGCTCGATCTTGCCCGCGGTCGATGCGATGATCGCCGGCAGGTCGCTGATCCGCGGCACGACCGCGGTCTCGCCGTTGCGCAGTGCGCGCTTCAACGCGTTCGACGTGAGGTTCTCGTAGTTCGCGATCGTCACCCGCACCGAAACCCCGGAGCGTTGTGAGATCTCGGGCGACTTGCGCGCGAGCTGCGAGAGCTCGGCGAGGATCTCCTTCATGTAGGCGGGCACGGTCGTGGTGATGCCCTCATCCACGAACTCCGCGCGCTCCTGCTCCATGATGCCGACCTCGGTCGGGATGTCCTTCGGGTAATGGGTGCGGATCTGCGAGCCGAAGCGGTCCTTGAGCGGCGTGATGATCCGGCCGCGGTTCGTGTAGTCCTCGGGGTTGGCCGACGCGACGACGAACAGGTCGAGCGGCAGGCGGATCTTGTAGCCGCGGATTTGGACGTCGCGCTCCTCCATCACGTTGAGCAGACCGACCTGCACGCGCTCGGCGAGGTCGGGGAGCTCGTTCAGAGCGAAGATCCCGCGGTGCGTCCGCGGCAGGAGGCCGTAGTGGATCGTGAGCTCGTCGGACAGGTAGCGGCCCTCGGCGACCTTGATCGGGTCGACCTCGCCCACGAGGTCCGCGATCGAGATGTCCGGTGTCGCGAGCTTTTCGCTGTAGCGAACGTCCGGTGTGAGCCACACGAGATCGACCGCGTCCCCGTCGTTCGCGACCCGGTAGCGGCAGGCGGCGCAGACCGGCGCGAGCGGGTCATCGTTGATCTCGCACCCGGCGATCGCCGGGACGACCGGGTCCAGAAGCGTGCTCAGCGACCGGGCGATGCGCGTCTTCGCCTGACCGCGCTCGCCGAGGAAGATGATGTCCTGGCCGGACAGGATGGCGTTCTCGATCTGCGGGATGACCGTCTGCTCGTAGCCGACGATGCCCTCGAACAGGGGCGTCTTGCGCGACAGCGCGACCATGAGGTTCGCGCGGAGCTCTTCCTTCACGGTCTTGCTGCGATATCCGCTTTCGCGGAGCGCGCCGATGGTCATCGGTCGGTCGTTGGTCACGAGCGGTCTCCTTTCGATCGAGGGTATCACGCTATCCTCGCCTTCCATGACGTCCGACACGCCGCGGAACATCGACGATCCGGAAGCGATCGCGGCGACGATCCGCGACGCGACGGAGCGGACGGAAAAGGCGTTGCGTGAGCGGCCCGTGCCGATCGCGACCGAGCCGCCGACGGTGTTCCGGCCCTGAACGACATTCGATATTCGACCGTCGCGGCGCTCGCAGATGGTCTGAAGCGGAAACGCTTCTCGTCGGTCGAGCTCGTGACCGCGACGCTCGACCTCCTCGATACGCACGCACCGCGGTACAACGCGCTCGCGTCATTGATGCGCGACCGCGCGCTCGCCGAAGCGCGCAAGGCCGACCGGACGCGCGCGACCGCGCGGAGCGGGTTGCACGGCATCCCGTACGGCGCCAAGGATCTCGTCGCCGCCAAGGGCGCGCCGACGACTTGGGGCGCACCACCGTTCAAGGATCAGCGGTTCGACGAGGACGCGACCGTCATCACGAAGCTCGGCCGTGCGGGCGCCGTGCTCGCGGCGAAGCTCGCGATGGTCGAGCTCGCCGGTGGCGGTGGCTATCGCTATCCGAGCGCGTCACTGCAGGGGCCCGGCCGAAACCCGTGGGACATCGGTCGCTGGTCCGGTGGCTCATCGAGCGGCTCGGGCTCGGCAGTCGGCGCGGGGCTCGTGCCCTGGGCCATCGGTTCCGAGACGTCGGGCTCGATCGGGACCCCCGCGGCGTTCTGCGGCGTCACCGGTATCCGGCCGACCTACGGGCTCATCAGTCGTCACGGCGCCATGGCGCTCTCCTGGACCCTCGACAAGCTCGGACCGATGGCGCGCACCGCCGAGGACTGCGGTCTCGCGTTGCAGGCGATGGCCGGACCGGACCCGGCCGACGCGACGGTCAGCGGAAGGCGATTCGCGCCGCTCGCCGGCCGCGCTGCGACGGCGGCGGTCCGTGGCGCCCGTCTCGGCTTTGCCGAGGAGGATCTCGCGCACGCGACGCCCGAGGCGAGGCGTGCGCTCGAGCGCGGTCTCGCCGAGCTCCGGAAGATCCTGCCGAAGGTCTCGCGTGCCGTGCTTCCGACCGATCTGCCATACGGTCCGATGGTCGGCACGGTGTACGGGGCGGAGGGCGCCACGATCTTCGGCGAGCTCATCGACTCGGGACGCGTCGACGAGCTCATCGACAAGCGGCAGGCCGCGGGCCTCAAGGCGGCGGTCGACATCCGCGCGCGCGACTACCTGCAGGCCCAGCGCCTCCGCACCATCCTCAGCGAACGATTCCGCGACATCTTCCGCGACGTCGATGTGCTGGCGGCGCCCGCGCGCGTCTCGACCGCGCCGCCCATCGACGCGCCGCTCGACAACCGGCCGCCCGGCGCGGGATCGATCACGACACCGTCGAAGCCGGACGCGCCGGGACCGGGCAACACCGCGCTCATCCCGGCGGGGAATCTCGCCGGGCTGCCGGCGATCTTCTTCCCCTGCGGCTTCGGCACGGACGGTCTGCCCGTGGGGCTACAGCTCGTCGGCCCGCCGTTCAGCGAGGCGCTCCTCGTCGCGATCGTGGCCGCCTATCAGCGCGAGACCGGCCATCATCTGAAGACGCCGAAGGCTTAGCGGAGCGCGGCGGCCACTCCACCGAGGAGCTCGATCATCTCGCGCTCGCGGGTGTAGGGGAACAGGGCGTTCACGTGATCGATCCCGATCTTCGCGTACTCATTGAGGCGCGCCGTCACGTGGTCCGGCGTGCCGACGATCGCCGACGGCCGCGCCGCGCGCCACTGCTCTGGAGTGATGTTCGCGCGGCCCGCGCTGAAGGCGACCGCGGCGTCGACGTCCTTCGTGGTCGCGCCGGTCACGATGGTGAGGAAGGCACTGCGCTTCAGGGTCTTCGGGTCACGCTTCCGGTCCCTACACGCGGCGTCGAGCGCGTCCTGCCGGACCTGCAGACCCTCGGGGGTCATGTCGCCCGAGGTGTGGTTCATCCAGTGCGCCCACTTCGCCGCGATCCGGAGGATGCGCGGCTTCGAGCCGCCGATCCAGATCGGGAGCGGTGACTGCAGCGGCTTCGGCGAGCAGAGCGCATCGGTGATCGAGTACCGCTTGCCTGAGTAGGAGGCCTTGTCGTCCGTCCACATGCGCGTGCAGATCTCCAGGCTGTCGACGAGCTCGTCGACGCGCACGGGCGCCGGCGGGAACTCGTAGCCGTAGGCCGCGTACTCGACCTCTTTCCAGCCCGCGCCGATGCCGAACTCGAGGCGGCCGCCGCTCAGGTGATCCACGCCGGCCGCGATCTTCGCGAGGAGCGCGGGGTTCCGGTACGACTGGCAGGTGACCATCACGCCCATTCGGATCGTCCTGAGGTCACGCGCGAGGGCCGCGAGCGCGGTCCATGCCTCGAGGCAATCCGTCTTGACGTCATCGGGGCTGAGGAACAGGTGGTCGCTCAGCCACAGACGGCCGAAGCCGGCCTTCTCGCCGGCCTTCCCGATGGCGACGATGTCGTCGTAGCTGAATCCGAACTGCGGCTCGATCTGGATGCCGAGGTCCATGTTCACTCCCCATCTTCCTGCGTGAGGCGGAACATCATGTGCCGGCCGGTCACGGTCAGCGTCGACAGCATGAACGCTGCGAAGAACGCGATGCCGATGTTCGCGCCGACGCCGAGGCCGAGCGCAAAGCCATTGAACGCGAAGACGAGGACGAACCAGATCGCCATCGCGACCAGGGTCTCGCGCACCTGGAACGTGATCGGCTGGCGCGGCACGCGGCGCACGGGCCGCTGTTCGGGCGGCAATAGCGCCTCGGCGGCGCGACGCGCGCGGCGGTCCGCGCGCATGACTCGGGTCACGTACCAGAGGCTCACGGTCACGAGCACGAGCTCAGCGATCACGTTCTGGTACTGCCCGGTCACGAGGGACAGCGGAATGAACAGGAACGACACCACAAGCACGATCGTCGCGGCGGTCGAGCCGAGGATCGTGAGGGCGCGGCGCATCACGAGGCCAGCGCCCGCTCGATCACGGAAAAGTCGCGCCGGCCGATCTCGTGGAGGTTGCCCTGGAAGGCGAGCCGCCAGTGCGGCCGCGGCCAGCGGCGCGTGAACGCGAGCCGGTCGACGAGCGCGACGGCCGGCACCGCATCCTTCGGGTCACGCACGATGTCGCGCGCGATCTTGAAACGCCAGGGATACGGGTCGGCCGCGCCGGTCGATACCCAGATCGGCGTCGTGTCCTCGTATCCCGGTGACGCGATGGTGGCCGTGGCGACGAAGCCGCCGACGCCGACGAGGTACCAGCAGATCCGGTCGCCCGGCGCCATCCGCTCGACCTTGCGCCGGTGGCGCTCCTTCACTCCCTGCACGGTGAAGCGGTGCGCGCGGGTGCGCGCGTAGTTATGCGGCGTCGTCACGAGCATCCAGCAGGTCGGCGCGCTCAGGCGTGATCCTCGATCCACACCGCGCCGTCGTCGGTGTATTCCTTCTTCCAGATCGGGACGGTGCGCTTGAGGTCGTCGATCGCAGCGCGTGCCGCCGTGAACGCGGCGTCCCGATGCGGTGACGCGGCCACGACCACGACGGCGATGTCGCCGATGGCGAGGTCACCGACGCGGTGATGCAGCGCGACGCGCAGGGGAGCATGTGCCGCCTCGAGGCCTTGCGCGATCTCGCGCATCTTCGCCTCCGCCATCTCGGCGTACGCCTCGTACTCGAGGTGGCGCACGTGCTTCCCGCGGCTGTGATCCCGCACCGTGCCGAGGAACACGACGATGCCGCCGGTGTCGGGGCCGCGGACCGTGTCGATGGCCGCGTCGATCGAAAGGGGCGACTCGCTCACGAGGATCCGGTCGCCGGCGGTGACCGCGCCGCCAGACACCGGCGGGATGATCGCGAGCTCGTCACCGTCGCCGACCGCCTCGTCGAGCCCGACGTAGTCGCGGTTCTTCGCGATGACGACGTCGCGGATCCGGGCGGCGAGGGGGTGCCGGCGCCCGATCTCGGCGACGGCGTCACGCACAGTGGCGCCTGCCGGGAGTTCGAGGGTGAGCTGCCCGACCCCCGCGGCCTCGCGATACGACGCGAAGAGCCGAACGCGCACGTTCATCGAGCCAATGGTACGTGCGAGAATCACCCGGCATGGACGCGAGCGGAGCCATCCCCGCGATCCTGATCACGCTCGTTCTGATCTTCCTCAACGGATTCTTCGTCGCCGCCGAGTACGCGTTCGTGCGGGTGCGCATCACGCAGCTCGAGGAGGTGGTCGCCGCGGGCAGCGGCCGCGCGCGCCTCGCGCAGCGGATCGAGGGCTCTCTCGACACGTACATCTCGGCGTCGCAGCTCGGGGTCACCCTCGCCTCGCTGGCCATCGGGTGGATCGGTGAGCCGGCGATGGCCGCGCTCATCGGACCTGCCTTCACCTGGCTCAGCGAGCGCTCCGATGCGGCATTCCACGTGGTCTCGTTCACGCTTGCGTTCGGCGTGATCACGTACCTGCACGTCGTGATCGGCGAGCTCGCGCCGAAGTACCTGTCGATCCAGCGCGCGCTCAGCGTCGCCCTGTGGTGCGCCCTGCCGCTGCACCTCTTCTACGTGGTCCTGAGCCCGTTCATCGCGTTCGTGAACGGCAGCGCGAACCGGCTCCTGGGGCTGCTCGGCATCAAGGCCACCGCTGACCTCGACCCCCACAGCGAGGAGGAGCTTCGCATGCTGGTGGCGGCCTCCACCCGCAAGGGCATCCTCCAGGAGTCGGAGCGGGTCCTCTTGGGTAACGTCCTCGACTTCGCGGACCGGCTCGTCCGGCAGGTCATGGTCCCGCGAACGGAGATGGTCGCCGTACCGGATGACACGACGGTCGGCGGGATGATCGAGCTCCTGCACCAGAGCCCATTCACCCGGATCCCCGTCTACCGCGACGACCTCGATCACATCGTCGGCGTCATCCACGTGAAGGACGTGGTCGGCGCGCAGCCGGACCGGCCGGCGCGCGAGCTCATGCGGAAGCCGCTCTACCTGCCGGAGACCGCGCATCTGGACCGGGCGCTTGCCCAGTTCCGGCGCGAGCGGGTGCAGCTGGCCATCGTGATCGACGAGTTCGGCGGTACCGCCGGGCTGGTGACGCTCGAGGACGTCATCGAGGAGCTGGTCGGGGAGGTCCAGGACGAATTCGACCGCGAGGCGCCGATGATCCGCGAGGAGAACGGCGTGTTCCTGATCAACGGCCTCATGACGCTGGCCGACGCGCGCGAGCGTCTCGGCATCGAGCTCACCGACGAGCCGTACGACACGATCGGCGGAATGGTCTTCGGACGCCTCGGCCGCGTTGGGACGGTCGGCGACATGATCGACGTCGAGGGCTACCGCTTCACGGTGACCGCCGTCGACGGCCGCCGCGTCGCCCAGGTGAAGGCGAAGAAGCTCGCGCCACGCGCCGAGCGGGCCTGACACCGGCTGCACCCGAGCGCTACCGACGTTACAGAACTGTTGACAGGCGACGCCCTGCTCGGCCGCTCCATGGCATCGCGGATGCGTACTCCTTCATCGACTCGGGGACACCGAGACGATGCAAGAACAGGAGGCGCGAAGATGGAGCTCAGTACCTTCCTCACGAGCGACGCCTCGCTTCTCGTCTTCTCCGGCCTCGGTCTGGTCGCGACGGGCCTCGCGATCGTCCGTGACATCCCCGTGCAGCAGCGCGTCAGCGAGCGGACCGTCAGCCTCGAGCGTTAACGGCAGGAACCCCGCGCTCACCCACACGTCGCGGGGCCCCGTTCACACGGGGTCCCGTTCTGTTTTTGGGCGCGGCGGCCGTGCCGGCCGGGCCGCGCGATGTCCTAGCGGCTCCAGGGCGCCGGTGGAAGCTGGTTGATCAGGGCGCGCACGATCGTGCCGAGGTCGCTGAACCGGGTGCCCCAGAACGTCTGCGCCCGCGGGTCGAGGAGCACGAGCAGGCCGAGGGCCAGGAGCGCGACGGCGCCGGTCATCACGAGGGTCGTGATCGCGGAGTCCCGGAACGAGATGCCGCGGCGGTCGGCCATGCCGGTCACCGCGATCGGAGGCGCGCGACGATGTTGTCCATCCGCGCCCGGCTGATGGTGAGGAATTTGGCGAGGTTGGTCCGGTCGGCATCCAGGATGTTCGAGCCGTCGTCGTCGCCGACAGCCCGGGCGAGCTCCGCGAGCGCCTCGTTGAGCTTCCGCGTCGCCGTGATGAGGGTGTCGTCCTTGAGCGCCGGGATCGCCGCGACGGCGCGCTGCTCGACGAGCTCGGGGTGTAGCGAGCGCTCCACCTTGTCGCGCAGCCGGATGAGCGTCAGCTTCCCGGCGACCACCTGCTTCGCGAGCGCCTTGCGGCGCCGCTTGTCCTCGATCTTCATGAGCTCGTACGCGGCGGACAGGGTGTCGTAGCGCGCCGCGACCATCTCGCGCACGTCATCCGGGGCCGATGCGAGCCGCAGCCGGTTCTCGACGTAGCCCTTGTCCTTGCCGAGCTTGCCGGCCAGGTTGCGGATCGAGTAACCGAGCTCATCGGTCATCTTCTTGTAGATGATCGCCTCGTCGAGCGGCGAGAGGTCCTCTCGCTGCAGGTTCTCGATGAGCGCGATCTCGAGCGCGGTTGCGTCGTCGAAGCGCTCGACGATCGCGGGGATCGTCTCCTTGCCAGCGATCTTGGAGGCGCGCCAGCGTCGCTCGCCGGCGATGATCTGGAAGTCGTCGCCCGCTGGCCGTACGAGGATCGGCTGGAGCACGCCATGCTCGCGGATCGAGGCCGCGAGCTCCTGGAGCGTCTCCTCATGGAAGGTCATTCGCGGCTGCTCGGGGTTCGGCACGACCTTCTCGATGGGAAGGTCCTTGATCGAGTTGGGGCCCTTCGTTGCCAGCAGGCTCACGATCCCGTGCTGGGATTCACGCTCCTGCGCGAAGATGCGCGTTCCGGCGTCCCTGAAGGACTTGCCACCCTTAGTGAGCATTGGCCACCTCCTTCGCGAGGTCGAGGAATGCCTTCGCCGCATCCGACTTCGGGTCGTACACGGTGATCGGCACGCCGGCGGTCGGCGCCTCGCCGACCTTGACCGACTGACGGATGACGGTCTTGAACACCTGGTGATCGCCGAGGTCACGCAGCGACTCGAGCATGTCGCGCCCGAGGATCGTCCGGCTGTCGTAGAAGGTGGGCAGCATCCCGAGCACCTTGAGCTTCGGGTTGAGCCGGTCCTGCACCGTCTTGATGATCTTGAGCAGCGCTGCGACGCCCTTGAGGGCGTAGTACTGCGTCTGCACGGGGATGATCACGCCGTGCGACGCGACGAGCGCGTTCACCGTGAGGAGACCGAGCGTCGGCGGGCAATCGATGAGCACGTAGTCGTACCGCTCGACGATCTCCTTGTTGAGCTTGTCGCGGAGCGCCATCTCGCGGCCGATGGAGCTGAACAGCTCGACCTCGGCCGACGACAGCTCGATGTTCGTTGGCGCCACGTCGAGATGTTTCGTCTTGGTGTGCACGATGATCGAAGCGAGGCTGGTCTCCGTCTCGATGAGGACGTTCGCCATGCCGCGCTCGACGGTGCCGGGGTCGACGCCGAGGCCGACCGTGAGGTTCGCCTGGGGATCGAGGTCGATGCAGAGGACGGTGTTCCCGAGCTGGGCGAGCGCTCCACCGAGGTTGATGGCGCAGGTCGTCTTACCGACGCCGCCTTTCTGGTTCGCGAGCGCGATGACCTTGCCCAAACGCCCACTCCCGTGCTCTCTTTGCCCGCGCTGGAAGCGGCGCGCGAGATTGAGCATAGGTGAGACGGAATGTGCTGTCTGGTCTGCGGCAGGCCCGGCCGTGTCGCGCAAGGGACAGAATGTCCCTTGCGCGACACGGGCGGGCCCGTAGCTCAGTGGTAGAGCGGCGGACTCATAATCTGCTGGTCCCAGGTCCGATCCCTGGCGGGCCCACCGTCACCGGCATGCGCGAGGAGGGACCTGGCATGGGCGCGACGATCGCTGACGCCGAGCGCGCGCGGGGTGTCATCGCCGCCCACGTGCAGCGGACCCCTCTCGTCACGAGCCACACGCTCGGGGAGCGCATCGGGGCCGAGGCGTACCTGAAGCTCGAGAACCTCCAGCGCACCGGGTCGTTCAAGGTGCGCGGGGCGGTCAACGCGATGGCCCGCCTGACGCCCGCCGCGCGGGACGGGGGCGTCGTGACCATGAGCGCGGGGAACGCGGCGCAGGCGATCGCGTACGCCGGACGCGTGCATGGCGTCCGCGTCACGGTCGTCATGCCGGAGACCGCGCCGAAGACGAAGATCGCGGCGACGCGCGGGTACGGCGCCGAGATCCGGTTCGCGGCCGAGATGACCCAGCTGTTGCCGATGGTCCAGGAGCTCCAGACCCAGGGCCTCCACTTCCTGCATCCCTTCGATGACGACGACGTCATCGCCGGTCATGCGAGCCTCGGCCTCGAGATCCTCGAGGACGTCCCCGATGTCGACCTGGTCGTCGTGCCGGTCGGCGGCGGCGGCCTCATCTCCGGCGTCGCGCTCGGGATCAAGGCGACGCGTCCCGCCGTCCGCATCGTCGGCGTGCAGCCCGAGGGCGCACAGGCCGTTCGCAAAGCGCTCGACGCGGGGCACTCGGTCCGGCTGGACCGCGTGTCCACCGTCGCGGATGGGCTCGCGGCACCGTTCGCAGGTGAGCGCAACCTCGAGATCATCAGGCGCGACGTCGACGACGTCGTCGTGATCACGGACGACGTGATCCTTGACGGGCTGCGGTTCCTCGTGACCCGTGCACGCATCGTCGCCGAGCCCGCCGGCGCGGCCGCGGTGGCGGCGCTCCTCGGCGGAGCGGTGAAGGCGAAGCCGGGCGAGCGCGTCGTCGCGATCGTGTCCGGCGGCAACATCGACGCGGACCGGCTCGCCGGCTACCTCGCGTGAGGGCGACGCTCTACGCGGACGGTGGCGCTCGCGGCAACCCCGGCCCAGCGGGGTCGGGCGCGGTGCTGCTCGATCCCGATGGCACGGTCATCGCCGAGCTGCGCCGCTTCCTCGGTCATGCCACGAACAACGTCGCGGAGTACACCGCGCTCATCATCGGCCTCGAGGAGGCCGAGAAGCGCGGCATCGATGAGCTCGACATCCGAATGGACTCGCTGCTCGTCGTGCAGCAGATGAAGGGCCTCTGGAAGATCAAGCACCCCGGCCTGAAGCCGCTGGCGCTCCGCGCGGGCGAGCTGCTCGCCCGGTTCCCCAACCGGACCATCGAGCACGTTCCACGCGAGCTCAACACGCTCGCCGACACGCAGGTGAACCGCGCGATCGACGAAGCGCTGGGCGCATGAGCGACGAGCCGCAGTCCGATCCGCTGACGACCTTCATCGGCCGCAGCCTGCGGGCCGACGTGAGCGAGGTCAGCGAGGAGATCGTCCACGACACGACCGACGAGGAGATCGACCGAGTCCGCTTCACCCAGGATGGCGCGCGCCGCTCGCTCGTCGTGAAGCGTGTCCCGCCGCATGCATCGCTCGAGGTGAAGCTGCTGCCGCACCTCGCGCGCAAGAGCGAGCGCGTACCGGTCGTGTACGCCCGCGGGATCCCGCCGGTCACGGTCGCCGCGTGGCCCTGGCTCCTGATCGAGGATCTGCTCGATGCGCCGACGGCCTGCGATGATCTCGAGGCGATCGTGCGCGCGAAGGCCGCGATCGAGCAGGCGGTGAGCGCGGATGCGCCCGCGCTCGTCGCGCTCGGCGTTCCCCGCGTCGCGCGCGGCGGGGCGCTCGCCGGCTGGCCCGAAGTGATCGTGCACGGCTCGCTCGGCTGCGCACGGGCCGTCCGTGCCGACCGCGGGGTGGTGATCACGGAGTGGCGCCACGCGTCGCTTGGCTGTGGGCTCCTCGACGTGGTCCGGCTCGCGCGTGACGCCGGCGTCGATCCGCGTCCGCTCGTCGAGGCCTACGCCGAAGCGTCCGGCCGGGCCTACGACCGCCTGGCTCAGGCGGCGGCGGAAGAGCTCCTCTAGCCGGACCGCCGATACACTGAGACAGCCGAGCAGGCCAGATGGTCGCGGCGGCGTAAGCCGTCGAGGAAAGTCCGGGCTCCGAAGGGCAGGATGGCGGGTAACACCCGTCCGCCGTGAGGCGAGGACCAGCGCCACAGTGACGAACCGCGGAAACGCGGGTGAAACGGGCAAGCTTCCATCCGGAGCAAGGTCGAGCAGGGGACCATGGCGTGGCCCGCGCCGTCCCCGGGTAGACCGCTAGAGGCGAGGGGTAACTCTCGTCCCAGAGAGATGACCATCCACGACAGGACCCGGCTTACATGGCCTGCTCGGCCATTCGAACCTCTGGGCTGTCCGGGGTGAACCGCCTTGTCCTGCGGGTGCTATCCCTAATACAGTCCGCCAATCCCGACCAGGGTGGTGTGAGGCTACGGATGCTGGCGGGGACGGATAAACAGGAGGGGCACATGCGCTGGCGCACCGTACTTGCGGTCAGCTTCAGCACGGCCATCCTCGCAGCGGCTTGCTCCGGGGGCACCACGTCCCCGAGTGCGACGCCTGCGAGCTCAGGCTCGGCGAAGGCAACGACCGCGGCAACGACACGAGGTCAGGGTGGCGATCTCAAGATCCTGTACTGGCAGCCGCCGACGATCCTCAACCAGCACCAGGCGACCGGCACCAAGGACGCTGACGCGGCGCGTCTCGTCCTCGAGCCGCTCGCCGCGATCGGTCCGGACGGGAAGCCGCTCAATAGCGGCCTCCTCGACGCGATCCCGACCGTCGAGAACGGTGGGGTCGCCAAGGACCTCACGAGCATCACCTGGAAGCTCAAGGCCGGCGTGAAGTGGTCGGACGGCACGCCGTTCACCGCTGACGACGTGGTCTTCACCTTCAACTATCAGAAGGACCCCAAGAGCGCGGTGACCACCGGCGGTGACGTCGATGGCATCAAGTCGGTCGTCGCCAAGGACGCGCAGACCGTGACCGTCACGTTCGACGCGCCCAACGCCAACTACTACCAGTGGCCGGTGGGCACGTCACCGGTCCTGCAGAAGGCCCAGTTCGGCGCGTTCATCGGCGAGAAGGCCAAGGACGCCCCGGGCAACCTGAAGCCGATCGGCACCGGCCCGTACGTCGTCAAGGACTTCAAGCCGGGCGACACGGTGCTCTACGACATGAACCCGAACTACCGTGACGCGGCCAAGCCGTTCTTCAAGACGGTCACCTTCAAGGGTGGCGGCGACGCCCCGACGGCGGCGCGCGCGCTCTTCCAGACGAGTGACTGGGACTACGGCTGGAACCTCCAGATCGACGCGGCCCTGCTCCGCCAGCTGTCGGGCGCCAGCACGACCGGTGACCTGGTCACCGTGTATGGCAACAGCGTCGAGCGCATCCTGATCAACTTCTCGAACCCCGATCCGGCCCTCGGCGCCAAGCGTGGCGAGCCGGACACCAAGCACCCGTTCCTCACCGACCTCGCCGTACGCCGCGCGCTCTCGATGGCGACGGACCGCGGCACCATCGCCAAGGAGTTCTACGGCGACGGCCTCTCCGGTAAGGCGACCTGCGACATGATCAACGCGCCGCCGGACTTCGTCTCGACGGGCACCGCGGCGTTTGACGTCTGCAAGTTCGACCTTGCGGCCGCGAACGCCGAGCTCGAAAAGGCCGGCTACACCAAGGGTGCCGACGGCTTCCGCGCCAAGGGCGCCGTGAAGCTTGCAGTCACCTACGCGACCACCGTCAATGCGGTCCGCCAGAACGTCCAGGCGGTCATGAAGAAGAACTGGGAGCTCATCGGCGTCAAGGTGACCCTTGCGTCGGTGCCTGCCGGTACGTTCTTCACCAACACCGCGCCGGACGGTGCGAACCACTTCTGGTACGACATCGAGATGTACACGAACAGCGGCGTCCCGGATCCGCTGCTCACGCTGCGCCCCACGTGGGGCACCTCGAACATCGCATCCTCGGCCAACAACTGGCAGGGGAATAACTACGCCCGGTACTCGAACCCTGACTTCGACAAGATGATGACCGACCTCGCCGCCGAGACCGATTCGGCCAAGCGGGCCGCGATCGTGAAGAAGGCGAACGACTTCGTCACGCAGAACGTCGTGGTCATCCCGCTCGTGAACCGGACCTTCGCGACCTCAGCCAAGTCGAAGACCCTCAAGGGCGTCAACCCGACCCCGTGGGACTCCGAGATGTACAACGTCGCGGACTGGTCCAAGTAGCACTCGGCTAGAACGAGGACGGCTCGTGCGGTGGAACGTTTCCACCGCACGAGCCAACTCGATCAGCGGATGAGAGGCGTGTAGTGGGTCGGTACATCCTCAGGCGGCTGGTGATCGCGATCCCGACGCTGATCGTCATCAGTTTTGTCATTTATGCCATTCTCGCCATCTCACCGATCGACCCGCTGGCGTCATTCGGCAACGATCCGCGCGTGCCACCGGAAGTGCGTGAACGCATCCGGATCTCGCTTGGCCTCGACCAGCCCTGGCCGATCCGCTACGTCAAGTGGGCCACATCGATCGCCCAGGGGGATCTTGGCTACTCCTTCATGAGCCACACGCCGGTCCTGGGGCTGATCCTGCAGCGCCTCCCGAACACCCTCGCCGTGGTGGGCGTCGCGTATCTCGTCGGCATCGCGTTCGCGCTGCCGATCGGCATGCTGTCGGCCGTCAAGCGCTATTCGATCTGGGACAACCTCGCGACCACGCTGTCCTTCGCGGGCTTCGCGCTGCCAACGTTCTTCACCGGCCTGCTCTTCATCATCATTTTCAGCATCTCGCTCAAGTGGCTGCCATTCATCTATGACTCGAACCTGAAGGTCACCGATCTGGCGAGCTTCGGAGCGCAGCTCAAGCAATCGATCATGCCCATCATGGTCCTGGGCTTCTTCAATACTGCCGTCCTGACGCGATATATCCGGTCGGAGATGCTCGAGCATCTGCCGCTCGACTACGTCCGAACGGCGCGCTCGAAGGGGCTCAGCGAGCGCGTCGTCATCATCGGGCACGTCCTGCGCAACAGCCTCATCCCGGTGGTGACGCTCATCGCACTCGGTGTGCCGACGGTGTTCGGCGGCGCGATCGTGACCGAGCAGATCTTCCGGATCCCGGGCATCGGTGAGCAGCTGGTGCGCTCCGTCTTCGACGGCGACATCCCCATGGTCGCCGGGATCGTCCTGATCTTCGCGGTCCTCGTGGTGTTGTTCAACCTGCTCGCGGACGTCGCGTACGCCGTGCTCGATCCGCGGATCAAATTCAGCTGATGGCGACGACCGATGTCCCCATGCTCCGTGGCACGACGGCCGTCATAGTCCGCCCGTCGCGTACCCTCTGGGGCGACGCGTGGCACAGCTTCCGGCGCCACCGTCTGGCGATGGCAGGTCTGGTCACGCTGACGCTGATCGTCCTCGCCACCTTGGTCGGTCCGCTCGTTTGGGCCCAGCCGATCAATGACATCGACTTCGCACACGGTCTCGAGACGCCGTCACTGACGCATCCGTTCGGCACCGACAATCTCGGCCAGGACCTCCTCGCGCGCGCCATGTTCGGCGGCCGCGTGTCGATCGCCGTGGGTCTGACCAGCGTCCTCCTAGCTATCACGCTTGGTACGGCTATCGGCGCGCTCGCCGGGTACTTCGGCAGGCTCGACAACCCGCTGATGCGGCTCACCGACCTGTTCCTCTCGCTGCCGGTGCTGCCGCTGCTGCTGGTGAGCATCTTCCTGTTCCGGGACGCACTGCGGACCACGCTCGGGCCCGAAGTCGGCGTGTTCCTGATGATCGTCGGCGTCATCGCCATCTTGACCTGGATGCCGGTGGCCCGGCTCGTTCGTGCGTCGTTCCTGTCGTTGAAGCAGAAGGAATTCGTCGAAGCCGCGCGCGCTGTCGGCGATACCGACAGCCGCATCATCTTCAAGCACATCCTGCCGAACGTGCTCAGCCCGGTCCTCGTCGCGGCGACGATCGGGGTCGGGGGCGCGATCATCACCGAGTCGACGCTTTCGTTCCTCGGTCTCGGGTTCCCGCCGGATCAGCCGACCTGGGGCCGCATCCTGTTCGACGCGAAGGACTACCTCGACACGTCGCCGCACTGGGCGATCATCCCTGGCCTGTGCATCTTCCTGACGGTGCTGTCCATCAACTTCATCGGCGATGGCCTTCGCGATGCGCTCGACCCGAGGAAGACCAGCTAAGGGTCAGCCCGCGCCCGACTCCACGTTGGGCTGCGCGAGGTCGGCCGACCACAGACCCTTTGAGCCACACGCCGGGCAACGGTCCGGCTTCGCGGTCGCGTGGCTGATGGTCCCGCAGGCCTCGCAGCGCCAGTGGCCCTCGCCGCCCGGGCGGGGGAGGATCGTCCTGCGCCGCGCCAGTGCGAGCTTGACCTCACCGAGCTCGTGCGCGACCTTCATCGGCTCGATGCCGGTGCCCTTCTGGTCCGCCTCGATCAGCCGCTGGATGAGCTCGTCGATGCGCCGGTTCGCGTCGTTGGTGTCTGGCTGTTCATTCATGCCCGCTCCCTCCGCAATAGCCGTTCCAGCCCTCATGACCCTCCCGTCATCCGAGGAGCAGGGCCGTACGTACAGTCTGAAAGCACGACCAAGGTCTCGCGAAATGTGGAGGGAAATCATGAAGCGCGTCCTTTGCGCGATCGCTGCCGCCGGGCTCCTGGCGGCCGCCTGCGGCGGCTCCGGCACACCCGTCGCGGTGGCCACGACAGCCCCCCGGACGGTCGCTCCGACGACAGCAGCGCCGACGCCCCAGACCGTATACGTCTTCACGGCCGACCTGTCCCCGGCCAACGAGAACCCCCCGATCGCCGACGCCGAGGCGAGCGGCAGCGGCACGTCGACCGTGACCCTGACCACGACGAAGGACTCGACCGGCAAGATCACCGCGGCGACCGCGAAATTCGAGATCGTCCTCAAGGCATTCCCGTCGACGACGATGATCACCATCTCGCACATCCACAAGGGTGATGCCAAGACGAACGGCGCCGTCGTCGTCGACTCCGGCATGAAGGCGACCGAGCCGATCGCGCTCACGACCGGTGGGACCTCGATCACGAAGGACAATCTGACCGTCGCCCCGGACCTCGCGACGGACATCATCGCGAACCCCGGCAACTACTACTACAACGTCCACTCGCAGGCGCACGGCCCTGGCGTGGCCCGCGCGCAGCTCAAGCTCAAGGGCTAAGACATTTCGGTCCCCCCACATCAGAACGCGGCGCCCGGCCTGCCACCGGGCGCCGCGTTCGTTCGTCCAGGCCACCTGCGGCTAGGCTTCCGCGATGCCGCTCCTCGAGGCCGCATTCGGGGTCGCCCTGGTCGCGTGGGTCCTGAACGACGTGTTCACGACCGTGATCCTGCCGCGTCCGGCGCCCGCCCGCTACCGGCCGGCGGGCATCCTCACGCGCCGCAGCTGGACGATCTGGCGCAGCTTCGCAGACGCCTCGCGGACCGCGGAGGGTCGCGAGCAGCGTCTCGGCATCTTCGCGCCGGCGATCGTGATAGCCCTGCTCCTCCTGTGGATCGTGATCCTCATCGTGGGGTTCGGCCTAGTGATGCACTCTCTATCGGGGTCCGTGCGACCGCCGCTGCCGGATCTCGGCACCGCGATCTACTTCGCGGCCATCTCGCTGCTCACGATCGGATACGGCGACTTCGTGCCGGTGGAACCGCTCGCGCGGCTCACCTCGATAGCGGCGGGTGCCGTCGGCCTCGGCATCGTCGCCCTCACCATCACGTACCTGTTCTCGCTGTACGCGAACTTCCAGCGCCGCGAGCTCCAGGTCGTCACGCTCGATGCGCGCGCCGGCGCGCCGCCCTCCGGCATCACCCTCCTCGAGACCTGCGCCGCCTTCGATGACGAGAACGAGGAGCTCGAGCAGATCTTCGAACAATGGGAGCACTGGGCAGCCGAGGTCCTCGAGAGCCACCTCGCCTACCCGATCCTCATGTTCTTCCGCTCGACGCACGATCATGAGTCCTGGGTCTCGGCCATCGGCGCGGTGCTCGACGCCTCAACGCTGCTGTTGACGACCCTCGAGAGCGGCCCCCGCGGCCAAGCGAGCGCGACGCACGGCATCGGCGCGCACCTCGTCGAGGATGTCGGCCGGTTCTTCCGCTTCATCACCGACGCAGCGCTCGAGGCCGGACCGATGATCGAGCGCGCGGAGTTCGATGTGGCGCGAGAGCGCCTCGCGACGGCCGGGTACGTGCTCGTCGCTGACGCGGACGTGGCGTGGCTCCGTTTCGCAAAGAAGCGGTCGCAGTACGCGGGCGCGCTCAACACGATCGCGCGCTACTTCGACGTGCCGCCCGCGGAATGGATCGGGGACCGGAGCTACGTGCGCCACTCGGTCTAGGCCCGCTCGGGGCTAGCTCGCGGCGGAATGCACCAACCGCAGGCTGAACGGCGCGTTCGCGTGGATCGACTCGATGCGACCGAGCGGCACGACCAGGAACGCGCGGACGACGGCCGGGTCGAACTGGGTGCCGGAGCAGCGCTCGATCTCGGCGAGGGCTTCATCGAGCTGGCGGCCCCGGCGGTACGGGCGGTCCGAGGTCATCGCGTCGAAGCTGTCGGCCACGGCGAAGATGCGGGCACCAAGCGGGATACCCTCGCCGACGAGACCTTCCGGGTAGCCGTGCCCGTCCCAGCGCTCGTGATGGGCGCGGATGATCACCGCGACCTCCTCGAGAAATGGGATGTTCGCAATGATCTTCGCGCCGAGGTCGGGGTGCGTCCTCATGGTGGTCCACTCGCTGTCGGTGAGCGCACCCGGCTTGCGGAGGATGTGGTCCGGCACTCCGATCTTGCCGATGTCGTGGAGCAGCGCGCCGCGACGCAGTGTGGCGTGCTGTTCGGTCGGGACCGCGAGGACCTCGGCAATGAGCTCCATGTAGCGGACGACGCGGCGCGCGTGGCCCTCGGTCTCGGTATCGCGCACATCGAGCGCGCTGGAGAGCGCGGCAAGCGTCGCGTCATAGGTCCGCTCGGTCTCGGCGAGCGCCCCGCGCAGAGCGGTGGCCTGCGCGACGATCTGCTTCGAGGAGCGGACGTACACGCCACGTAGGACCAGCCAGAGCAGCATCGCGGACGCGACGATGATCGCGCCGATGCCTGCCTGGATCCGCCAGAGCGCGAGGTTGAGCGGCTCGATATCGCGCCAGACCGTCACCGCGCCGACGATCTTGCCGTCGTTGCCGACGACGGGGACCCAGCTCTCGAGCGTGTCGATCCGGCGGACATCCGGCGTCGCGGGTGCCACGGCGTGGCCAGAGTGGTCGATGGGCGGCGGCGCGTATCCCGTCGCCTCGGCGTACGTGAAGCCCGGCCGCGAGTACCGGGCGTCGGCGACGATCGAGGTGTGGACGGCGAGGCGCCCACCGGCGAGCGCGCTCGCGAGGCTTTTGTTCTCGATGAGGTCAAGCCTCCGGCCGATCTCGGTGTCGTCGTACGAGAAGACGATCGTCCCATCCGGCGTGTAGAAGCGCGTGGCCACCACGCTGTAGATCGAGAAGTGGAAGACGACGTTCTGCTCGAGGCTCGCGAGCTCCGCCTGGGTCAGCGGACGTTGGAAGATCGAGTTCTGGAAGACGGTGCCAAAGTGGCCGGCCACCGCGTCCTGGGTGAAGGTGACCGTCTCGTCCTCGACGTAGCGGCCGATCAAGTAGGCGCTCACACCGCCGAGGACCACGGCCGTGACGGCCAGGACGACCGCGAGCGCGATCGAGAACCGCGCGACCGGGCTGAGCCCCGCCACCCTACGCACCATCTAGAAGACCGTACGTACGGCCTGGCTCCACGGGGCCTCCCCAAGCGGGGGATGCGGGTATCAGTTCACTGCCTCCGGGGTTCCCCGGTGGCACGTTCCTTGCGAAACGACGCAGGTACAAGGAGGTGCATTGAGATGCTTTGGACGATCGTTGTCGTGCTGCTCATCCTGTGGCTGCTCGGCGTCGTCGCGCTTCCGTCGATCGGCGCGCTGGTCCACATCCTGCTCGTGCTTGCGCTGATCGTCTTGATCTTCCAGCTGCTCAGCGGCCGCCGGACGGTCTAAGACCGCCATTCTTCGGGGGCTCGCGAGCGCGGGCTAAGCCCGCTCCCGCGCACGTAGGGACCGCGGCAGATCGCCGCGGTCTCTTCGTCGTGTCTCTTGACCACCGGGATCGACTTCTGTAGATTCACAACTCGCTCGCGCGAAGGCGCGAAGATATCGAAAGGCAGGGACGCCGAATGAATCTCGTCAGCATTGTCCGCTCCGGCGCCACCGGGGCACGTCCTCGGAGCACCCTGCCCACTTCCGGACCAAGCTAGGGCGCAGGCTCAGCGAGACCGTCCGGACCGTGGGCATCGAGCCCACGGTCTTTTTCATTCCGGCGGATACCGCCGAAGGCCGTGGACTCCAGACCTCGCGTGAAAGGAGTCCGCGCAGTGGCCATCGCAGTCCGCGAAAACATCGGTCCGCCGACGGTCGGCGCCGCGCACCCCGCCCTACGGGCCCAGGACATCGTCAAGCGCTTCCGCTCGTCCGGAAAGGACGTGGCGGCGGTCGACGGCGTCTCACTCGCGGTCGCCCGTGGTGAGATCTACGCCCTGCTTGGTGCCAACGGGTCCGGCAAATCCACGCTCATCCGTGTGTTCTCGACGCTGCTCGAGGCGGACGAAGGCGCGGTCTCGGTGTTCGGCCTGGATATCCGCAGGGACGAGCTCGCCGTGAAGCGGCTCATCAACCGCGTGTCGGTCGAGGCGTCGTTCTTCAAGAAGCTGTCGGCGATGGAAAACCTCGTGTACGCGGGCCGCCTGTACGGCGTGGCCGCGGCGGACGCCCGCGTCCGGTCCCGCGAGATCCTCATCCGCCTGGGCATCGCGGAGACGCGCCACGACGAGCCGCTCGAGAAGCTGTCTCGGGGGATGCAGCAGAAGGTCGCGATCGCGCGTGCCTTCCTCACGTCCCCTTCGCTCCTGCTCCTCGACGAGCCGACGACCGGTCTCGACATCCGCAGCAAACGGGAGGTCCAGACCTTCGTGCGTGACCTGCGGGATGCGCACGACGCGACGATCCTCCTCACGACGCACGACCTCGACGAGGCCGAGCGCCTGGCAGATCGCATCGGGATCTTGCACGGCGGCCGGCTGGTCGCCGAAGGGACGACGGCGGAGCTCTGTGCGCGCTACGGCGCACGCGGCACGCTCGAAGAGGTCTTCATGACCATCACCGGCCGCAAGATCGAGGACCTCGAGGCCGAGACGAATGATGGTCCGGCGCGCGAGCCTGCGAGCGAGACATGATCTCGATAGGGACGCAGGCTGGTCTGGCGTATGCCTTTGTCGAGCGTGAGGTCGCGCTCATGAAGCGCTACTGGCTCTGGGAGCTCGTCTGGATCATCTACGGGATCGTGACGTCGCTGTCGGTCGCGTACATCGGGCTCGCTGTGCCCATCATCTCCGGCAGCGCCGTCGATCCCGTCACGACATCGCGGTTCGTCCTCTACCTGCTCGTCGGCACGATCGCCTGGCGGTTCATGGGCCTGGTGTTCGAGAACATCGCGGAGATCATCGCGTGGGAGCGGTGGGAAGGCACCATCGAGTACACGTTCATGGCGCCCGTGCCGCGCCTCACGCACCTCGCGGGCATGGCCGGCGGCACGATCATCCGCGCGCTCGTGTTCAGTGTCACCACGCTCTTCGCGGTCATGCTCTTCATCCCCGTGGACCTGTCCCACGCGAACGCGGTATCGGCGATCGTGATGCTGCTCGTCGGCACGGTCGCCTTCATGGGGCTCGGCATCGCATCCGCGGTCTTTCCGCTGCTCTGGACCGAGAAGGGTCTCCAGATGGCGTACATCGTCCAGGCCGTCGTGCTTCTCGTGTCGGGCGTCTACTACCCGACGACCGTCCTGCCGAGCTGGCTGCAGGCGCTCTCGGTGATCTCGCCGGCCACGTACGTGATCGAGGGCATGCGACGCGCGCTTCTCGACGGCGCCGACCTCGTGGCGCTGTGGCCGCTCGTATGGCCGGCGCTTCTCGTGGGCGTCCTCTCGATCCCGATTGGCCTGCGCGCGTTCATCGCGGCCGAGCGGTACGCGAAACGCACCGGCCGGCTGAAGCGGAGCGGGTAGGGGCGCGACGAGGCTAGGCTTTCCGGATGGGGAAGCTGCCGCCGCCACCGCCCGCTCAGCGCGGCGAAGAGTCGGAGGTCCTGCACGGGGACCGCGTCCTGGATCCGTACCGCTGGCTCGAGCGGGACGGCGATGACACGCGCACCTGGACCGAGGCTCAGAACGCGCGGACCCGGGTTGCGCTGTCCGATCTGCCGGGGCGCGCCCACTTCGAGCAGCGGCTCCGCACGCTCCTGGGTGTCGGCCTCCTCGGCACGCCGCGGCCGGTCGGCGACCGTGTGTTCTACGAGCGCCGCTCACCCGGCGTGCGCCAAGCGGTCTTGTACGTCCGCGAAGACGGCGCCGAGCGGCCCGTCATCGACCCGAACACGCTCGATCCCGACGCACTCATCGCGCTCGACTGGTGGTACCCGTCGCCGGACGGCGCGCTCATCGCCTACGGCCTATCGCGTGGCGGGAGCGAGATGTCGACGCTCCACGTCGTCGACATCCGGACCGGCGCCGTCTTGCCCGACGTGATCCCGCACACCCAACGCGCGCGCGTGTCATGGTCGGGGAACGGCTTCTACTACACCGTCCATCCCGCGCCCGGCTCGGTGCCCGCGGGAGACGAGCTGTACTTCACTCGCATCCGGTATCACGCCCTCGGCACCGACCCGGCGACGGATGCGCCCGTATTCGGCGATGGCCTGCCGAAGGAATCGATGCTCGGCGTCGAGGCCGACGCGAAGGGCCGCTGGGTCGTCCTCTCCGCGGCACAGGGCTGGACGCGCACCGACCTGTTCCGCCTCGCCCGCGAGCCCGGCTCGGACGGACCGCGCGCCATCATCCAGGGGGCGGACGGCCTGAGCCAGCCTACCCTCGCCGGTGGACGCATCTGGATCCGCACGAACGTCGGCAGCCCGAACTACCGGATCGACGTCGCCGATGCCGCGGCGCCTGACCGCTGGCGGACCATCGTGCCGGAGGGCCCCTCTCCGATCGAATCCTTCGATGTCACGCGGTCGCATCTGGTCATCCACACGCTCGAGCACGCGACATCGCGCCTCTCGATCTGGTCGCACGAGGGCGTCCACGAGCGCGAGGTCCGCCTCGACCCGTTCGTGTCGCTGCTCGCCGGGTCGCCGTTCGCGGATCCGGAGAGCGACCGTTTCGCCTACACGGTCGACTCGTTCGCCTGTCCGGCCGTCGCGTACGTCGGCGATGCGGCGACGGGCGAGAGCGAGCGCGTCGCCGCGCTGGCGGCACCCGCCGGATTCGACGCGAGCGCGATCGTCGTGGAGCAGGATCGCTATCGCTCGAAGGACGGCACCGAAGTGCCCATGTTCCTCGTGCACCGGGGGGACGTGCGACCGACCGGCAAGGTGCCCACCATCCTGAACGGCTACGGCGGGTTCAACATCTCGCGTACGCCGGCGTATTCAGGGACCGTCGCGTCGTGGGTCGAGGCCGGCGGCCTGTACGTCGTCGCGAACCTACGCGGCGGCGCCGAGTACGGCGAGCGCTGGCACCGCGCCGGCATGCGTGGCAACAAGCAGAACGTCTTCGACGACTTCGCGGGGGCCGCGGAGGCGCTCGTCGCGCGCGGCTGGACGTCCCGCGACCACCTCGGCATCTCGGGCGGGTCCAACGGCGGACTCCTCGTGGGCGCCGCGATGACGCAGCGCCCGGAGCTGTTCGCCGCCGTCGCGTGCGCGGTGCCGCTGCTGGACATGCTCCGTTACCAGCACTTCCTGATCGCGCGCCTATGGATCGACGAGTACGGCTCGTCCGAGGACGCTGAGCAGTACCGCTGGATCCGCACGTATTCGCCGTACCAGAACGTCCGCAGCGGCATCCGCTACCCGGCCGTTCTGTTCACGACCGCCGAGGGCGACTCCCGCGTGGACCCGGGCCACGCCCGCAAGATGGCGGCGCTCATGCAATGGCTCCAGCGCGACGAGCCGGACGCCGTGACGTTGCTGCGGGTCGATCGCGATGCGGGCCACGGCATCGGAAAACCGCTCGATAAGCAGGTCGCGGACTACGCGGACCACCTCGGCTTCTTCGCCTGGCAGCTCGGTCTTCGTGCCGGAGAGCGAGTCGGTACAGTGGCGGCGGGACCGTGAACATCCTCCGATTCCTGCGCGATCAGGCGAAGGGATACGACTGCAGCGTGTGCGGTCAGAACCATGCGCGCTCGGATATCCGCGTGCTCGGAAAGCTCGAGTCCGCGTGGATCGTGCGGGTCACCTGCTCGAAGTGCGACACCTCGTTCAAGCTGCTCGTCGTGATCGACGACGAGCGCGCCAACGTCAGCCCCGTGAAGGAGCCGGCAGAGCCGCGCCGGGAGCGCCGCCGGCGGCCCGCCGTCTCGCTCGATGAGGTGCTCGACGCACACGAGTTCCTGAAGACCTACGAGGGCAGCGTGTCAGACATGCTCGAGAGCGGCGGCCAAAAGGCCGAGCGCGACACCAAGGCCTGATCGTGGCGCAGAACGCGGTCATCACCGGCTGGGGCCACTACGTGCCGTCGAGGGTCGTGACGAACTTCGACCTTGAGAAGATCGTCGACACGTCGGACGAGTGGATCACCTCGCGGACCGGGATCAAGGAGCGGCGTTACGCCGCCGATGGCGAGACGACCTCGACCATGTCATTGCGCGCCGGCCGCATGGCCCTCGAGAAGGCACGCCTGCGGCCACAGGACCTCGACCTCGTCATCGTCGCGACCTGCTCACCGGACTACATCTTCCCGGCGAGCGCGTGCATGGTCCAGGACGCCCTCGGCGCCGACCGTGCCGGCGCCTTCGACGTCGAGGCCGCCTGCACTGGGTTCGTCTCCGCGCTCGCGGTGGCGCGCGGGCTCATCGTGTCCGGCACCCACCAGAACGCGCTCGTCATCGGCGCCGAGACCCTCTCGCGGTTCCTGAACTGGAAGGATCGCTCGACCTGCGTCCTGTTCGCCGACGGCGCGGGCGCGGTGGTGGTGGAGGCCTCCAACGCGTCCGTCGGCATCGAGTCAGCGGTGCTCCACAGCGAGGGCTCGAAGGGCCACATGCTGATGATCGAAGGCGGCGGAGCGAAGCAGCCGGCCAGCGCGAAGACGCTCGAGCTCGGCCAGCACTTCATCTCGATGCAGGGCGGCGAGGTCTTCAAGCTCGCCGTGAAGTCCATGGCCGACGCCGCCGAAGAGGCCATCGCCGCGGCGAACCTCCGACAGGAGGACATCCAGCTGATGATCCCGCACCAGGCCAATATCCGGATCATCGAGGGTGTCGCCAAGCGCCTCCACTGGCCGATGGAAAAGGTCTTCGTGAACATCCAGAAGTACGGCAACACCTCCGCGGCCAGCATCCCGATCGCGCTCAGCGAAGCCGCGGCCGAGGGCCGCCTGCGCCGCGGCGACAAGATCCTGCTCGTCGCGTTCGGCGGCGGCTTCACCTGGGGCGCCTCGGTCCTCGAGTGGTTCGGCGAGCACGAGCCGGGGCGGCCGAAGTCGATCGTCGAGCGCGCTTCCCGGCGGGTCGAAGATCTCGTCGATCGGGTCTTGCCCAGCTAGCAGCGATCGTCGGGAGCGGTCCTGGGGCCGGCGGGCATCGGACTCGCTCGCGCGTCCCGGTCCTTCACGCGTAGCGGGGCTTCCTGGCGGACGCGACTTCGCTCGCTCGATGCCCGCCGGCCCCTATGACCCGAACCTCGCCGGGCAGGCACCTCCTCCTTGTCGTCCTGTCCTGCTGCAACTCGCTCGACCCCTTGGGCCGGAGCCTCTCGCACCCATAAGTGGTCGCGCCAGGTCCGCACGCGTCCAATGCGTGATTAGAACAGACATTCGATGTTGGTTTCAGAGCGGGATCTCCCACAAATTCGTCGTCCGAGGGCTTGACAGGGAGCGTTGGTGGGCAGAGAGTGCACCCGCGTGGTGAGTAGTGGGGACTGGTGGGGAACCAGCAGGCCCCGGAATCGGAAGGGCGCACAGGCCAGTTGGAAACGTACTTTGCCGGCGAGTTCGCCCACGCGTTGGACGAGAAGGGTCGGCTGGCGGTCCCCGCAAAGTTCCGAGCCCGCTTCAAAGAAGGAGCGGTCGTGACTCGTTGGATGAACGAATGCCTCGCCGTGTTCCCAACCAGTGAGTGGGAGAGCATCAACGCCGAGATCCGGAAGCGACCGCGGACGGACCGAACGGTCCAGACCTTCGTCCACTTCCTCGTCGGGGGAGCGCACGAAGCGGACCTCGACGCCCAGGGCCGGATCGGCATCCCGTCGCACCTCCGGCAGTACGCCGGCCTCGCCGGTGACGCCATCGTCGTTGGAGCCAACGACCGGCTCGAGCTCTGGCAGCCCGACCGGTGGCACGCCCGCCTCGCCCAGGTCGAAGGATCGATCAGCGACTCGCTTTCGGACCTCGGGATCTAGCGATGGGAGGGCTCATGAGCCGGTTCTCCTGGCCGAGGTACTCGCCGAGCTTGCTCCCCGCGACGGTGGCCGCTTCCTCGACGGCACGGTGGGCGCTGGGGGACACGCAGCTGCCCTCCTCGAGCGCACCGCGCCGGACGGCCGCCTTCTCGGGCTCGACCGCGACCCTGCGGCTCTCGCGATCGCGCGACGGGAGCTGGCGCGCTTCGGTGATCGCGCAGCGCTCGTCAACGCCAACTTCGCGCGTCTCGACGACGTGGCCCGCGAGCACGACTTCGTCGGCATCGACGGCGTCCTCCTCGACCTCGGCCTCTCATCGATCCAGCTCGCCGACGACGCCCGTGGCTTCAGCTTCAACGCGACCGGCCCCCTCGACATGCGGGCCGACCCGGAGCTGGAGCTCACGGCGGCAGACGTCGTGAACACCTGGGACGAGCGGGACCTCCGTCGCATCTTCATCGAGCTCGGTGAGGAGCCCGAGGCCGCGCGCGTCGCGGGAGCGATCGTGCGCCGGCGCGCCCGTGGCCCCTTCGTGGCCGCGGACGAATTCGGCCGCTTCGTCGCCGGGGTGAAGACGCGCCGTCCCAGCCGGACAGACCCGGCGACACGCGTCTTCCAGGCGCTCCGTATGACCGTCAACGACGAGCTCGGCAATCTCGCGCGCGGCCTCGAGGCTGCGGTGCGGGTGCTCGTCCCCGGTGGCCGGCTCGCGGTCATCTCGTTCCATTCGCTCGAGGACCGTGCCGTGAAGCAGTTCATGGCCCGTGAATCGCGCGATTGCATCTGTCCTCCCCACCTCCCCACCTGCGTCTGCGGGCACCGCGCGGGTTTGCGCGTTGTCTCGCGTCGGCCGTTGATGGCGGCTGACGCCGAGACGATGCGCAACCCGCGCGCCCGCAGCGCCAGGCTTCGCGTCGCCGAGAAGATTCGCTCGTGATCGCGTCGCAGGCGGTGCGCCTGGCATCGCCATCTCCGCGGCGCGTCACGATGCGCACCGCGCACGCGCAGAAGGCGCGCCGCACCGTGTCCCGCGCCGGTGTCGCTTCACCGGGCCGTCACGCCCAGCGCGCCGTGCGCGCCGCGTCGTGGGACCTGCGGATCTTCGCGTTCGCGATCACCGCGATCGTCTTCTGCTTCGCGCTGGCGCTCGTGTATGTCTCGCAGACGACCGCGCTCTCGGTCGCGGGCTACGACGCCCAGAAGCTCGCGGCGCAGCGTGACGAGGTCCGCCGGCAGAACTCGCTCCTCGAGGTCCAGAGCGCGCGGCTCGATTCGCCCGCGCGCATCGCGGCCGACGCGACCCGGCTCGGCATGGTCCGCGCGCGGTTCGTACCGGTGATCCCGGCGCAGCCGCTCATCGCCAAGCGCTAGCCAGCCACACGCGCGCGAGGAGGAAGAGTGCAGACGGTTCGACCCCGGCGTCTCCGCCTGTTATTCGCGCTCTTCGCCGTTGCCTCGCTGGTACTCGCGGGACGGCTTGCGTACTGGCAGACGTTCGGACGCAGCGAGCTGCTTGCCCGCGCGACGGATCAGGTCCGCAGTGACCTCGTGGTCGCCGCGACGCGCGGGGTGATCCGCGACCGGAACGGCGCGATCCTCGCCACGACCGTCGAGCTTCGCTCCCTGTATGCCATCCCCAAGCGCATCCCCGATCGCACGCTCGCCGCGCGACAGCTGGGCGTGCTCCTCGGCCGCGATCCGGGACCGATCCTCGCGGCGTTCGACTCCGACCGCGAGTGGATGTACGTCCAACGCTGGCTGCCCGAGGAGACCGCGCGCGCCATCGATGCGCTCGGCATCCCCGGTCTGGGCTTCCTCAACGAGCCGAAGCGGCTCTACCCGAACGACTCGATCGGGGCGGCCGTGCTCGGGTTCGTGAACGACAACGGCAATGGCATCAACGGCATCGAGGGCTTCTACGACGCGATCTTGCGGGGCACGGACGGGCGTCTCGTCGTCGAGCGCGATCCGGCCAACCGCGATCTGGCCGTCGGGCTCCGTGAAGCGGTCGCGCCGCGCAACGGCGCCGATCTCACGCTCACGATCGACCTCGTCGCGCAGACCGCGGCCGAGCGCGAGCTGACGTCCGCGATGAAGAAAGAGCACGCGAGCAGTGGCTCCATCATCGTGCTCGATCCGACGGACGGCTCGGTCCGGGCGATCGCCTCCGCGCCGACGTACGACCCGTCTGCCGTGCGGCTCGCCGATCCGGAGTCGCTCCGGGACCGCGCGATCGCGTGGCCGTACGAGCCCGGATCGACGCTGAAGGCCATGACGATCGCCGCTGCGATCAACGAGCACCTGGTGCGTCCCGGCGATTCCTACAACGATGTCGGCTACGCGATCGTCGGCGGTCGCAAGCTCAACAACGCGCTCGGGAAGGCGTACGGACCGACGACGGTCACGCAGATCCTCGAGCGCTCGCTGAACGCAGGGGCGGCCTGGGTCGGGCAGAAGCTCGGCGCCCAGCGGCTCGTCGACTACTTCTCCTTGTTCGGCTTCGGACGTCCCACGGGGATCGACCTCGCGGGCGAGGTGAGCGGCACCGTGCGGCCGCTCGCCGAGTGGTATCCGGTCGATGTCGGCACGGCCTCGTTCGGGCAGGGGATGAGCGTCACCCCGCTGCAGCTCGCGGTGGCCTACGGGGCCCTCGCGAACGGCGGAACGCTCTACCGGCCCTACGTGGTGGCGGCCCGGCGCGATGCGGATGGGGAGCACCGCACCGCGCCGGTCGCCGTTACCCACGTCGTGACCCCCGACACGGCGGCCACCCTTCGCGGAATGCTCCTGACGACGGTCGACAATGGCATCGCGCACAACGCCGCCATCCCCGGATTCAGCGTCGCCGGCAAGACCGGCACGTCCCAGATCGCGAGCCCCGACGGCAGTTACGTCGAGGACCTCTACGTGAGCTCGTTCGCGGGGATGTTCCCGGCTGACGATCCCAAATATGTCGTGCTCGTGGTCCTCGAGAAGCCCGACTCACGCTTGCTCGGCACCCTGACCGCCACCGACGTGTTCAAGGGCGTGGCGCAGGACATCCTGCGGTACGCCCGCATCCAGCCCGACCGCAGGCCCTGACGGCGGGGCCGTAGCATCGACGACGTTGTTCACGCTCGAACGACTCCTCGCGGCGAGCGGCGGTCGCGTCGTGCGCGGTCGCGCCGATCCCGCCGGTCCCGCCTATCCGGGTCTGCGCTTCCCGGGCGGCGCCTTCGACTCACGCTCGATCGAGCCGGGCGAGTGCTTCTTCGCGCTCACGGATCAGCGTGATGGCCACGACTTCGTGTCGTCCGCGTTCGAGCGTGGCGCTGGCGCGGCCGTCGTCGCGCGGATCGTCCCGGGCATCCCGGACGACGCGCTCGTCGTCCAGGTCGCGAGCCCACTGCATGCGCTGCGCGCCCTCGCCGAGTCCATCCGCTCCGAGTGGCCGATCCCCGCGGTCGGCATCACTGGGAGCGTCGGCAAGACGACCACTAAGGAGGCGACCGCGGCCGCGCTGGGCGCGCGCTACCGCGTCCTTCGCACGCTGGCGTCGTACAACAATGAGATCGGCGTACCGCTCACGTTCCTGCGTCAGGAATCCGGTCACGAGGTCGCGGTGATCGAGCTCGGCTTCTACGTTCCGGGTGAGATCGCCGACCTGTCGAAGCTCGTGCGGCAACGGATCGGCATCGTCACGACGATCCCGGACATCCCAGTGCACTTCGCGCGCACCCCGAACATTGACGCGATCGTGAACGGGAAGGCCGAGCTCATCGAGGCGCTGCCTGAGGACGGCATCGCCCTCCTCAACGGTGACGATCCGCGCGTCCGCGCGATGGCGCCCCGTACTCGTGCGCGCGTCATGCTCTTCGGCGAAGCCGCCGACTGCGAGATCCGCGTGACCGACATCCATGAGGACGGCCTCGCGGGCACGCGGTTCACGGTGCACGCCGGCGGGCAGACCGCCGCGGCACGCCTGCCGCTGCCGGGCCGCCACCTCGTGAGCTCCGCGCTCGCGGCGCTCGGCGCCGCCGTCGCCCTTGATGTCCCGCTCGATGAGGCGGTCGTCGGTCTCGAGACGCTCGAACATCCGGCGCACCGCATGAGCGTGCGGCGCAAGGGTGATCTCACCGTCATCGACGACTCGTACAACTCGAGCCCCGCGGCGGTCCACGCCGCGCTCACGGTCCTTCGCGACGTGCCCGGCCGTAGGGTCGCAGTCCTCGGGGACATGCTCGAGCTGGGGTCTCTCTCGGTCGGCG
>JBBRQB010000013.1:0-50967 GCA_038227105.1 Candidatus Limnocylindria bacterium
CTCATGACGGGAACGTCATGTGATGGGCCGGGTCCCAGCGCCCGGTCCCATCATGACGCGACGACCTGATCGCTACTACTAGTACTAGGAGTTCTTCCGGGTCCAGTTCGTCTCGGCCAGTCGCGCTCACGTCGACTGGCTGAGATCGACCTTGACCGCACGGCTCGGCCTTCGTGGCGGCATCACCACCACGTCAACGGCAGGGCGGCATCCGACGCACAAGCTCGCGTATGGCAAGCACGATTCCATCGCTTTGCGTAACTGGTTGTATGCGCACTGGGACGTGCCATGCCTCGTCCGAAAGCGCGACATGTGGGACGCCTATCGCCGCAGGCATGGTCGCGTCTAGGCCTGTTCGATAGCATCGAGGCGACGCCGCCCGAGTGGCGAAGTTGGTAGACGCGTCGGCTTTAGGAGCCGGTGAGGGAAACCTCGTGTGGGTTCGAGTCCCACCTCGGGCACTGAGTCACTGTTTGACGCGCGCCTCGACGGCCGACAAGCGCTCGATCACCTTGATGATCGCGAGGTTGCCCTCTCGACCGCCGCCGTCGTGCTGCAGCGCGTTGTACAGCGCATGCGCGAGCGACGTCCCTGGTAGCGAGATGTGCGCCGAGAACGCGGCATCGAGCACGTTGCGCAGGTCCTTCTGCTGGTGGTCGACCATGAAGCCGGGCTTGAAGTCGCCGGCCAGCATCTTCGGCCCGTAGTTCTGCATCGCCCACGAGCTGCCTGCGCCGCCGGCGATCACCTGCCGCGTCTTCTCGAGATCGATGCCTTGTGCGGCCGCGAACACGAGCGCCTCGGACACGCCGAGGTTGTTGATCGCCACGGCGATCTGGTTCGCGAGCTTGCAGGCCTGCCCGGCGCCGTGACCGCCGATGTGGACGATCGTCTTGCCGAGCGCCTCGAACAGCGGGCGTGCCCGTTCCACGTCCGGCTCGTCGCCGCCGACCATGATCGAGAGGCGCGCCTCGATCGCGCCGATCTCGCCGCCGGAGACGGGGGCATCGAGCATGCGGAACCCCTTCTCGTCCGCGCGCTCCGCGAACGCGCGGGTCGCGACTGGCGAGATGCTGCTCATGTCGATCACCAGGAGACCGGGATGTGCGCCGTCCGCGATGCCGTCGGGGCCGAAGGTCACGGCCTCCACGTCCGGCGAGCTCGTCACCATCGTGACGACGATGTCCGAGCGCTCTGCCACCTCACGCGGGGTCTTGGCGATCGCCGCGCCCTCCGCTGTGAGCGGCGTGGCCTTGTCGAGGCTGCGGTTCGTGACGGTGACGGGGAAGCCGGCCTTGAGCGCGTTGCGCGCCATCGGGAGACCCATGATCCCGAGGCCGACGAAGCCGATGCGGGGCTTGCTAGTTGGGCTTGGTGCCATGTGCCTTCGGCCGGGGCTCGTCCGACTCGACGTAGACCGTGCGGACGCCGTCGTCCGACGCGACCAGGAAGGTGTCCTTGTCGGTCTC
The DNA here is from genome assembly GCA_038227105.1 of Candidatus Limnocylindria bacterium. GTDB lineage: Bacteria > Chloroflexota > Limnocylindria > P2-11E > P2-11E > UBA4735. Next base: position 1,470 of record JBBRQB010000013.1, read on the forward strand.
TCCGACGTTCACGGACGCCAGGAGCCGCTCGTCGGTCACGTGGGTGAAGCCGTGGGCCCGCTCAAGCTCGTTGGCGATGGCCTCGGAGAGCGAGGGCTCCTCGAACGCGTCCTTCACGAGGTCGCGCGCCTTCTTGACGAGCCGGAAGAAGTCCTCCGGCGACATGCGGTCCTGGTGCGCGACCAGCACGGCCGTGCCGAGGTCCTCGTCGCCTTCGTGGATCTCGTAGAAGTACATGGGGCACGCGACAGCATATGCCGCGGAGCCCTAAACTTGATGTCTCCATGACGACAGAACAGCCGCCAACGGACGCGCCCACAGCCGAGCCGCCCACGACGTCCGGCGCCGCGGTGCGCTCGTTCACCCATTCGATCGAGCGCAAGCCCGGCTCGGTCCTGACCATGACGGTCGAGGTCGACGCGGACCGCCTCGAGCGGGCCAGCGAGCGCGCGTTCCAACGGCACGTGCAGCAGGCCAAGATCCCCGGGTTCCGGCCGGGCAAGGCGCCGCGCGCGCTGTACGAGCGGACCTACGGCGCACAGCACCTCTGGGATGACGCCGCGGCCGACGTGGTGGACGAGACGTTCAAGGAGATCGCCGACCTCGAGAAAATCGACTGGCTCGACCGTCCCGAGGTCGAGGTGCACCAGCTCGAGGCCGGGAAGTCGCTCAAGTACACGGCGACCGTTCCGGTGCGGCCCGAGGTCGCGCTCGGCGACCACGCCGCCGCGGGCGTCATGGTGCAGCCGACGCCGATCACTGACGAGCAGGTCGAGCAGACCATCGCCGGCATGCGCGAGCACCACGCCGAGCTGAAGGACGTCGATCGCGCGGCCGAGAAGAACGACGTGGTCACGATCGATCTGGACGTGAAGCTCGACGGGAAGCAGATGCCCCCGATGGGCCGTAACGCCCACCTCGAGCTCCGCAAGGACTACGCGATCCCCGGCCTCGCCGATGCCATCGTCGGCGCCAAGGCAGGGGAGGAGCGCTCCTTCGAGCTTGCGTTCCCCGACGACTACCCCGACGAGGACCTTCGCGGCAAGACGGGCGCGTTCACCGCGCGCGTGTCCCAGGTGGCCGAGAAGATCCTGCCGCCGCTCGACGACGCGTTCGCGAAGACCGTCGGAGTCAGCACGCTCGGCGATCTCGACAAGGCCGTCCGCGGCGAGCTCGCGCACGCCGCGTTCCACGAGGCGCGGGATGACGCCGCAGAGAAGCTGCTCGCTCACATGCTCGACACCTCCACCGTCGAGATCCCTGAGGTCCTCGTCGCGGACGAGCTCGACCACCTCATCGCAGAGCTCAAGGGGAAGGTGCAGCAGCAGGGTCTTTCGTGGGAGCAGTTCCTCCTGCAGGCGCGAAAGACCGAGGACGAGATCCGCGCCGACTGGCGCGAGGCGGCCGAGCGCCGCGCGAAGTCGCTGCTGGTCCTCGACGCGCTCGCGAAGCAGGAGAACGTCACGATCTCCTCCACCGAGCTCGCGCAGGAGGTCGCGCTCACGCCGCTCGCGCAGCAGGACCCGCAGGCCCTGCGCAATCCCGCGGTGCTCGGCGCCCTCGCGCGATCGATGCGCAATCGAAAGCTCGTCGACAAGCTCATCGGGCTCGACTCGGCGGACGCGGAACAGAAGCTCATCCGCGCCGCGGGTGGTCCGGAGGACATGGAGTCGCCGCACGGCGAGCCGGTTACAGAGCAGGGCCTCATCGTGCCCCCGTCCCAGGCGCCGGTCCCGGAGAAGTCGGCCGAAAGCCGCGAGGCCATCCGCGCGATGCTCGAGCAGACCGGTCAGTAGGATGCGCCGGTGACGGCGCAACAGCTCTTGCAGGGCATCACGAACGTCCTGTTCGTTCTGGTCTTCGTCCTCGTGGTCCGTCACGCGAGCCGTCAGCGGTCCAGGGCCTCGTTCGATATCGCGCTCTTCTTCGGTGCGCTCGCGATCGCCGTCCTCCAGGGTCCGGTCTTCCAGCTCCTCGGCCTCCCCCCGAACGCGACGGCCACCACCGTGGTCTCCATTCTGGTCATGGCGCTGCCGTTCCTCATGCTGCAGCTGCTCACGGACTTCACGACCGTTCCGCTCCGCGCGCGCACCCTCACGCTTGGCGGCATCATCGCGTCGGTCATCCTCCTGATCACCCTGCCGCCGCCGCTCGACCCTATGGCGGTCCTGTTCCTCATCGCGTATTTCGCGCTCGTCGCGCTCTACACCGCGATCTCGTTCGTACGGTTGGCCAGCCGATCGGCCGGCGTGACGAAGCGCCGCACGCAAGCGGTCGCGCTGGGCATGGGCATGCTCGGACTGGCCGTGCTCGTCGCTGCGGTCAGCACACTCGCACCTGGATCGAGCGGGCTCGTGTCGGCCGTCACGCAGACCCTCGCGCTCGGCGCGGCGATCGCGTGGCTGCTCGGGTTCGCGACGCCGCCGCAGCTCCGCCGCTACTGGCAGGAGCCCGAGCTCCGCGCGTTCCTCGAGCGCGCGAGCACCCTGCCGCGCCTTCCCACGACCGACGCCATCCTCCGAGAGCTGGAGCGCGGGGTCGGCGCGTCGTTCGGCGCGCGCGCGGCGATCGGGCTGTACGACGAGACCCGGCACGTGCTGGTGTTCGACAACGCCCACGGCGCGCTGCCGAACGAGGTCAAGGACGGCACCGGCTTCCTCGCCTGGCGTGTTTTTGCCTCACAGCAGGCCGGCTTCTTCCCCGACGCACCGCGCGCCCATCCCGAGCATGCCGATGCGTATCGCGCGGCCGGCGTCGGTCCGGTGCTCGTCGCGCCGATCACCGCGGGCGCGCGGCGGATCGGCGTCCTCGAGGCGTTCGCGGCGCATCGCCCGATCTTCTCGACCGACGATCTCGCGCTCGTGCAGCTCCTTGCGGACCAGGCAGCGGTCGTCCTCGAGAGCCGCGCCCTCATCGACGAGGCCGCTCTCGTGCAGGCACAGGAGGAGGCCGCGAGGCTCAAGGAGGACTTCGTCTCGGCCGCGGCGCACGATCTGAAGACGCCGCTCACGACGCTGCTCGGCCAGGCCCAGATCCTCGAGCTGCGCTTCAGCCGCGATCCGGCGCTCGCCCAACATCAGCCCGCGGTCTCACGGATCGCGCGCGAAGCGCGTCGGCTGTCGGCGCTCGTCGAGGATCTGCTCGACGCGTCGAGGGTCGAGGAGGGCAGGCTCGACGTCCGTCGCGAGCCGATCGATCTCGCTGAGGTGGTCCGGCATGTCGCCGAGCGGGGGCGCGCCGGTCAGGACCGGATCGTGGTCGACCTGGGCGAGCCGCTCCCCGGCGCGTTCGACCGTCGCCGCATCGAGCAGCTCGCCGACAACCTGATCGAGAACGCCCTCAAGTACAGCCACGAGGACAGCCCCGTCGAAATCAGCGCGTGGCGCGACGGCGACGCGGTCCACCTCACGGTCCGCGATCACGGCATCGGGATCCCGCCGCGCGACCTCACGAACGTGTTCGACCGGTTCCGGCGTGCGTCCAACGTCGACGCCCGGCGCTATTCGGGTATCGGGCTCGGCCTGTACATTTGCCGCGGCATCGCCGAGGAGCACGGTGGACGGATCTGGGCTGAAAGCACCGTGGGCCAAGGCAGCACGTTCCACGTGCGGTTGCCGGTCACAGGAGAGGGAAAACTGAACTGATGGTGGCTCTCGAGCGCGTTCGGTTCGCGTCCGACCCCGCTGGCGCGCCGCCGCCGACCCGGACGTCGCAGGCCCACGCCGGTGGATCCTCGATCGGCCTCCAGCCGATCCTCGTCGTGGATGACGATGCCGAGATCCTGGCCATGCTCCGCGACTTCCTCGAGAGCGAAGGGCTCACGGTCCGGACGGCCTCGAACGGCCAGGAGGCCCTCGACGTGCTCGCCGATACGATCCCGTCGCTGATCCTGCTCGACATGCGCATGCCGGTACTCGACGGCTGGGACTTCGCCGAGCGCTACCGCGCGCTCGCGCTCGCGTATCCGATCGTCGTCATGACCGCAGCCGAGAGCGCCCGCCGCTGGGCCGAGGAGATCGGCGCCAACGGGTACATCGCGAAGCCGTTCGATGTGGACGAGCTGCTCCAGACCATCGAGCGCCACCGCCAGAAGGATTCCAAGCCGAACTAGGCGAAGGCGGGCTTTGCCCGCCTGAGCCCGCGGGGCCCCCGAGAGCGGAGGAGGCGCAGCCGGCGCAGCTCTCAGGGTTTAGAGGTATTTTCGGAACCAGTCGATCGTCGCGACCCAGGCGTCCTGCGCCTGGGCAGGCCCGTAGCGCGTCGCCCCGTTCGTGTCGTTGTGGAACGCGTGCCCCACGCCCGGCTCAACCTTGCTCGCGTAGGGGGCGCCGCTCTTCTTGAGCTGTTCCTCGGCCACTGGCCAGCTCGCGGTGATGCGCGTGTCCTGCTCGGCGTAGATCGCGAGGATCGCGGCCTTCGTCTTCGCGAGCCCCGACGGATCCGACGGCAGCGGGCCGTAGAACGGCACCGCCGCCGCGAGTGGCGCACCGGCGATCACGAGGTTCCAGGTCGTGCCGCCACCGAAACAGAAGCCCACCGCGCCGATCTTGGCCGCCGCGTAGCCGTCGCCGGCCTTCGTCTGCAGATAGGCGATCGCCGCAATGAGGTCCCCATTCATCTGCTCGACGGTCGTGTTCGCGAGCGCGCCCGAGTAGCCGCCCCCGAGCTTCAGGGCGCCGCCTTGACGCGAGAGCAGGTCGATCCCCAACCCGGCGAAACCGGCGGTCGCAACGCGGCGGATGACGTCCTTGATGTGCTCGGTCAGGCCGGTGTTCTCGTGCATGACCAGCACGCCGGCGCCGTTCGGCACCGCTGGATACGCCTCGTAGCCCAGGAGGGCTGCCTTCCCGTCACCCGACGGGATGCTCACGTCGTTCGCTTTCCGCAGGCGCGGATCGTCGGGCGTCACGGTGACCGGGCTCGTCGTCGCCGTCGACGGCGGGGTCGCGAAGGGGACGTTCGGCTGCGGCGAAGGCGGCTCCGGTGTCGCCGACGCGAGCGCCGCGCTGGTCCCGAGTGCCTTGGGCTGATCGACGTTGCAGCCGAGCGCCGTGAGCGCGACGATCGACGCCGCGGCGCCGCCGGTGATGTACGAGACCCGCTTGATGAGCTCGCGCCGCGAGATCCGCCCCTCGGTGTATTCCTCGAAGTGCTCCTCGATGACATAGCGCTGCAGGTCCGTCCACTGCTGGCTCATCTCGCCCCTCCCGGATGTCTCTTGGATGTCGCTACTCGCGCTCGGCCGATCGCGACAGCCACGAGCGGACCCGGGCCCGCATCTGAGAGACCGCGAACGGCTTGGTGATGTAATCGGTGACGCCCTCGGCGAAGGCCGCCTCGATGTCCCGGTCTGCGCTACGGCCGGTGAGCATGACGATCGGCACGTCCACGAAACGGCTGTCGCGCCGCAGCTGGCGCGCCGCCTCGAGCCCGTCGATGGTCGGCATCTGGACGTCGAGCAAGATCAGGTCGAACGCGTCCCGCCTGGCGAGGTCCACCGCTTCCGCGCCGTCGCTCGCGCAGGTCACCTGATACCCATCACCGCCGAGTACGGCCTCGAGCACCTGGCGGATCGACGGGTCGTCATCGGCGACGAGGATCCGGGCGCGCGTCTGGATCTTGGGGGCGCGTGGTCCGGCCGGCGCCGCCGTCCCCCCGTCGCCGGCGCCCTCTTCGATGACCAGCTCGTCGCCCTCGGCGGCCGCCGTCACATCGAGCGTGCCCGCGTGGCTTCGCGCAGCGCGGAGGAGCGCATCGACACCGGCGTCGTCTCGCGCCGGATCGTGATGGAAGAGCACGAGCCGCTTGACGTGCGCCGCGGTGGCGACGTCGACGGCGTACTCGACCGTGCTGTGGCCCCAGCCGGCCTTCGCCGGATAGTCGGCCGCCTGGTACTGGGCATCATGGATGACGAGATCGGCGTCACGCATGAAGGCCGCGTGGCGCTCGTCGCCCGCATGGAGAAGGTCGGATTCGTCGTGCGCCCGGCCCGGCGTCTCCTGCCGCCAGGTGGCTCCCTCGTAGGCCTCGTGATCCGTGGCGTAGACAAGGCTCGCGCCACCCGAGGTCACGCGGTAGCCCAGCGTCGGCGCGGTGTGGTTGAGGAACTGCGTCGTGATCCGGACATCGTCGATGCTGAATTCACCTTCGCCGAGCTCGACGATCTCCACGGTCGCGGGAAGCTGGTCCATCGGGACGGGGAAGTAGGCGTAGTCCATCTGTCCGCCGAGCGCCGCGGGGAACGAACGGTCGATGCCGGCCGGGCCGTAGACCGTGAGATGCGAGCCCGGCACGAATGCGGGGAGGAAGAACGGCAGTCCCTGGATGTGGTCGGCGTGCGTGTGGCTGATGAACAGGTGCGCGCGGACCGGGCCGCCACGGGCGAGCGCGATCCCGAGCTTCCGCGCGCCGGTGCCGCAGTCGAAGATGAGGAGCGTCCCGTCGTCGGTCCGGACCTCGGTACACGGCGTGTTGCCGCCGTAGCGCGCGGTCTCGGGGCCGGCAGCCGAAATGGACCCTCGTACGCCCCAGAAACGGACCCGCACGGTCAGTGCTTGACGGGTGCCGCGATCGTGATCTGCGCAGCAAGGTCGCGCATGACGACGCTTCCGACGTTCTGTGGCGCGGAGATCACGAGAGGCTTGCCCTCGTCCGCGGCATCGTCGAACGGCGGCGTGAACGGGATCACGACCTCGGGCTTGTGGCCAAAGAAGCGCGTGACCTGCTCGACCGCGAGCCCGGATGCGGTGGTGCGGTTCAGGCCAATGAGTATCCGCTCCTTCGGGATCTTGAGCTTGTCGAGCACGCGCATGACGTCGAGCGCCGCCTTCATCGACGCGAGGTGCGGCGTCGTTACGACCACGATGACGTCGGCAGCGTCGATCGCCGCAAGCGTGTGCTGGGTGAACGACGCCGCGCAGTCCACGAGGACGTAGTCGGACGTCGCCCGGAGACGCTCGAGCGCGTGATGGACCGCGGGTACGGTGACGAGCTCGGCGAGCTCGGGGCTTTCCGCGCCCGTGACGAGGCGGACCCCGCTGCTGTGCGACGCCACGAACAGGTCGAAGAGGTCCTCGTTCATGTCCGAGATGAGGACCTCGGCCAGGTCAGCGAGCGTGCGCGGGGGCTTGAGGTCCATGAGCATCGCGCAGTTCGCGAACTCGAGCGCGAGGTCGAGCATCGTGACGCGGTAGATCATCGTGCTCGCCAGCGCGATCGCTCCGTTCACCGCGAGCGTCGTCGTGCCGACGCCGCCCTTGCCATGAAGGAAGACGCAGACGCGTCCCCGCGTCGCGGTCGACACCTCGCCGCCGGTGCCGCCCTCGGCGGTCCGGCGGAGCAGCAGTTCGATCTTGGTCGCGAGGACCGCGAGCTCGACGGGCTTCGCGATGTATTCGTCGGCGCCCTGCGCGTACCCGGCGAGGACGTCGTCGGCCTGCTTCCGCGCCGACATCATGATGATCGGAAGCCGCGCCGTCGCTGCCTCCGAGCGTAGCCTGCGGCACAGCTCGAGCCCATTGAGATTCGGCATCGAGACGTCCGTGATGAGCAGATGCGGCTTCTCCTTGCGGATCTCGCGGAGCGCCTCGTACCCGTCGGTCGCGGTGGTCACGACGAAGCCCCGCTTCTGCAGGAAGGTCTGGACGAGCTTGCGGATCTGCCCCTCGTCGTCGACGAAGAGGATCCGCTCGCCGGCCACTATTTCGATCCGGTCATGAGCTCATCGACCTTGGATCGCAGCTCGGCCATCGTGAACGGCTTCGGCAGCACGCCGGCGGCGCCATGCAAGGCGGCCTCGGCGATCTGCGACCGCTGCACCGATGCCGTGACGAAGACGAGCGGAATGGGCGCGGTGTCGGGTGACGCCTTCAACGCGTCCCCCAGCTGGTAGCCGTCGAACCGCGGCATAGAGACATCGCTGAAGATGAGGTCCGGACGGACCGTCCGGATGAGGGCCAGACCCTCCTCGCCATCGGACGCCAGGTGCAGCTCGTGACCGCTCCCGCGCAGCGCGGCGACCACGAGCTTCTGGATCATCGGGTCATCCTCGCAGAACACGATCTTGCCCACCGCTGCCTCCTACGTGCTCGCTACCGCGACGAGCGGCAGCGTGAACTGGAATACGGAACCTTCACCGACCGTGCTCTCGACCCAGGCGTGCCCGCCGTGCATCTCGATGATCTGCCGGGCGATCGGCAGGCCGAGGCCGGTGCCCTGGATGTAACGGGTCGCGCCCGATTCGAGCCGCGAGTAGCGCTCGAAGACCTTCTCCAGCGACTCGGCCGGGATACCGAGCCCGGAGTCGCGGAAGAAGACGTGGACCAGATCGCCCTCTACCCGCGTCGTGATCGTGATCTTCCCGCCGCCGGGTGAGTACTTCACGGCGTTGCTCAACAGATTGAGGACGACCTGATTGATCTTGTCCCTGTCGATGTCGACGAGCGGCAGCTCCGGGTCGAGGTTGAGCTGGATCGGATGCCGCGGGGAGTGCTGACCCAGACGGTCCGCAGCCTCGGCGACGATCGCGTTGACGTCCGCACGCTCCCTGGTCAGGGTCATACGGCCCGACTCCATGCGATCGAGATCCAGCATTTCGGTGATCATCCGGTTGAGGCGTTGCGCGTCCTTGTTGATGTCGGACGCGTACTCCTTCATCTCGGCCGGGGTGAGGTCCTCGTCGCGGATGAGCTCGCTGAACCCCTGGATACCGGTGAGCGGTGTCCGGAACTCGTGGCTCACGATGGAGACGAAGTCGCTCTTGGCGCTGTTCAGCTTCTCCAGCTGCTCGACGGCTTTGCGCTGCTGCTCGAGGAGCTCCGCGGTCGTGAGCGCGGCGACCGCCTGGTCGCCGAACAGGCCGAGCAGCCGGGCGTCGTCGTCGTCGAAGCGAGCCAACGGGTATGTCGAGCGCACGACGAGCACGCCGAGGCTCTGGCCGCCGCGGACGAGCGGGATCGCGAGGGCGGCGCGCCAGCCGGCGTCCCTGCTGGCGGGCACGGCGTGCTCCCACGTGGCGTAGTCGTTGACGATGACGGGCTTCTGCGTCACGAACGCCTGGCCGGTGATGCCCTGGCCCGCGCGGAGCACCTGGGGCGCGCCGCGCTCGGGCCGGGCGCTCTCAGCATGGCGGAGCACGCCGGCGACCGGGTCCCACCGGTAGATCGAGGCGCTGCCGCGACCGAGCAGGGTCGCTGCGGCCTCGAGGATCTCGCCGAGCACCGCGATCGGGTCGGTCTCGGACGCGATCAGTGTTGAGGCGCGGTGCAGGGCGAGCATCCGTTCGCTCTCGCGCTGGCGCGCGACGAGGAGGTTCGCGGCCTCGAGCGCGACCCGCAGCTCCTTGGCCACGCTCTCGAGGAGCCGGATGTCCTGCGAGGTCCAGGCACGCGGGGCACCGACCTGATGGAGCGCGAGGACGCTGGTCAGCTTGGTGCCGGTCCCGATGGGTGTCGCGACGGCGGCGAATGTGCCGTGGTCGATGAGCGTGTGGCTCCCGAGCGATGGATCGGCGAGACGCGGATCGGTGCGGGCGTCGCGCACGGCGATCGTGCGCCCCTCGCGCGCCGCGAGGTTGCTGAGGGGCAGCCCGGTGGTGCCGACACCGAGGGTCTGGACGCCCTCCGCGGCCCATTCGTGCAGGACCGCGAGCTCGCCGGTAGCCGCGCCGCTGACGACCGCGCGAGACACGTTGAGCTCCTTCCCGAGCTCCTCGAGCGCCGACTGGACGACGGCATCGGGATCGAGGTTGGAATAGATGCGCTGCGAGATCCGGTTCACGACGGACTCGCGATCGGCACGGGAATCCGCCTCGGCGATCGAGAGCGCGTTGTGCAGTGCGCCGGCGACGTACTGCCCGAGCAATGCCACGAGCTGCAGCTGGTCGCGGCCGATCTCCCTCGGCTGCAGGCCCGCGAGCGCGAGCGCACCGATGAGCCGCGATCGCGAGACCAGCGGCAGCGCGGCGAACGAGCGTGCGCTCCTGAGGACCGGAATTCCCGCCACCTGCGCGGCCCAGTCCGGGATCTCGTTGGTGTCATCGAGAACGAAGCTGCGCTGCTCGCCGATAAGCCGGCTGCGCATCGCGGGCGGGAGCGCGCCGATCGGGTAGCTGAAGCCAGGTCTCGCCGGGAGCCCGCCGCCCTGCTGGGCGAGGATCGTGATGGACTCGGCGGCCTCCTCGTACTGGAGCAGGGTCGCGACGACGGTGGGCGGGAGCAGGCCGGCGATCCCGGCGAGGAACTGGCTCGCGACCTCGGGCGGCGTCAGCGGACCCGAGAGGGTGGCGGAGAGCTGGCCGACGAGCGCGAGCTCCTCACGACCGCGCTCGGCCTGGGCCCTCGCGGTCTCGAGGCGACCCAGAAAGCGTGCGGCGACGATCCCGGCGGCGACGCCGATACCGATCACGAGGAGGAAGATCTCGAGCCGGTCCGTGCCCGTCCGCGTGAGATCCAGGATGAGGTAGATCGCCACCGCGTAGATCGATGGAACGGCCACGTAGAACCAGCGGCGGGTCATGGCCCGAATGCTAGACGGCTACCGTCCCGCGACCCGGTCCCCCCGACATCGGTTGGTACACTCGGAGGAAGCCCTGTCGAGGAGGATCAACGCGTTGCAGAACAATCTCGTCCCCATGGTCGTCGAGCAGTCGGGCCGCGGAGAGCGCGCCTACGACATCTTCTCCCGCCTGCTGAAGGACCGGATCATCTTCATCACCGACATGATCGAAGACAACATGGCCAACCTGATCATCGCCCAGCTCCTCTTCCTTGATTCCGAGGACCCTGAGAAGGACATCCACGTGTACATCAACTCGGGCGGCGGCGTGGTCACGGCCGGTCTCGCGATCTACGACACCATGCAGTACCTGCGCTCGCCCATCAACACCGTGTGCATCGGTCAGGCTGCCTCGATGGCCGCGGTGCTGCTCGCGGCAGGCGCGCCCGGCAAGCGTTTCGCACTCCCGAACTCGCGGATCATGATCCACCAGGGCTCAGGCGGTTTCCGCGGCAACACTCCGGACGTCATCATCCAGGTGAAGGAGCTCGAGACCCTCGTCCAGAAGCTGACGAACATCCTCGCGTTCCACACCGGCCAGACCGCCGAAAAGGTCAGGCACGACTCCGAGCGCGACCGGTTCATGAGCGCCGAAGAGGCGAAGACCTATGGCCTTATCGACGACGTGTACGTCGGCAAGGCCAACGATGCCGTGCTGCCCAAGGCGGAGGAACCGTTGGCAGCACCCGCGAGCATCGAGCCGGTGCGGGTCCGGTAGCCATGACGACTGCCGCGAAGGGGGGCAAGCCCTACCGCTGCTCCTTCTGCGGGAAGAGCCAGGACCAGGTGCGCAAGCTCATCGCCGGCCAGGGCGTCTACATCTGCGACGAGTGCATCACGCTCTGCCGCGAGATCGTCGACGAAGAGTTCATGGAGCCGACAAAGGCGCGGGCCACCGGCTCGAAGGTCCCGAGCCCCCGGCGCATCAACGAGATCCTCGACCAGTACGTCATCGGGCAGGACAAGGCGAAGCGCGTCCTCTCGGTCGCCGTCTATAACCACTACAAGCGTGTCGGTGCGGGTCACCGCGTGGACGACGTCGAGCTCGGCAAGTCGAACGTCCTCCTCATCGGCCCCACGGGCTGCGGCAAGACGCTCCTCGCCCAAACGCTCGCGCGCATCCTCGACGTGCCGTTCTCCATCGCCGACGCGACGAGCCTCACCGAGGCCGGCTACGTCGGCGAGGATGTCGAGAACATCCTGCTGCGTCTCATCCAAGCCGCCGATTTCGATCTGAACCGCGCGCAGCGCGGCATCATCTATATCGACGAGATCGACAAGATCGCACGCAAGGGCGACAACCCATCCATCACCCGTGACGTATCCGGCGAGGGTGTGCAGCAGGCGCTGCTCAAGATCCTCGAAGGCACCGTCGCGAACGTCCCGCCCCAGGGCGGGCGCAAGCACCCGCACCAGGACTTCATCCAGATCGACACGACGAACATCCTGTTCATCCTTGGCGGCGCGTTCGAGGGTCTCGAGAAGATCGTCGAGTCGCGGATCGGCAAAAAGACCATGGGCTTCGGCGCGACACTGTCGCAGAACACGAAGGAGACGACGGCCGTCCTGAACGAGGTCATGCCCGACGATCTCCTCAAGTACGGCCTCATCCCCGAGTTCGTCGGCCGCATGCCGGTCATGGTGCCGCTCCAGGCGCTCGATGAGGCTGATCTGCTGCGCATCCTCACCGAGCCGAAGAACGCGATCGTCAAGCAGTATCAGAAGTTCTTGTCCATCGACAAGGTCGAGCTGCAATTCACCGACGACGGTCTCATGGCCGCGGCCGTCGGTGCCGCGAAGCGCAAGACCGGCGCCCGCGGCCTGCGGACCATCATCGAAGAGGTCCTCCTGGACGTCATGTACGAGATCCCGTCCCGCGCCGACGTCCGCAAGGTCGTGGTCACCGCGGAGGCGATCGAGGGCAAGGTCAAGCCGCTCCTGCTCAGCAAGAACGAGCAGCTCGTGCTCGAAGGGGACGAAGCGAGCAGCGCGTAGCGCCGCTAGCATCGGCTGGTGCCGAAGCTGTATTTCGCCTCCCCGCGCGACCTCCCGATGAAAGAACCCATCCCGGGAATGACCCAGCACATCATCCGCGCGGATGCCGCCACCGTCGCCATCACCGACCTCGCGGCGAAGACCGTCGTCGAGTCCCACAAGCATCCGATGGAGCAGACCGGCGTGATCATCAAGGGAAGCATGGTCATGGTCATCGCCGGCGAGCAGCGCATCCTGACGCCCGGCGATACGTACCGGGTGCCGCCGAACGCGTCGCACGGCGCGCGCGTGCTCGAGCAGCCCTGTCAGGTCATCGATATCTGGGCACCGGCGCGCGACGACCTCTGAGCGAGAAGACCGAGTGCTGATACCCGCTTTGGCATCACGCAGCCTAGCGTTGGCGTCAGATGAAGGTGCTGCTCCGCCAATTCCCGCGCGATGGCCTGCTGTACGGGCGGGCCTTCGGTTTCCTTGCGGGTGTCGTCTGGCTGCTCTCGGGCAACCCCATCGTCGCGCCATTCGCGATCCTCGCCCTCACGATCCTGCTGGGCGCGGTCGTGTACAGCTGGACACTCCAGTCGTTACGCGGCCGGCCGTTCACCCTGACCGCGGTGCCGGTCGGTCTGGTGGTCGCGGATCTGGTGGTCACGAGCCTCTGGCTCGTCGCGACGTCGGTCGATCCCGGTAACCAGGCGTTCGCGCTCGTCCTGATCGCGGCAACGCTCGCGCAGTTCCGGCTCGGACGGCCCGGCATCTTCCTCAGCGCCGGCTTCTTCGCGTTCGCCGTCCTCGGAAAGCAGGTGGTGCTCCTCGGACTGGGTTGGCCCTTCGACCCACGTTCGGTGGTCCGTGAGGCGATCGTCGTCCTGCTCGTGATGGTGGTGACGGGTGTCGTGATGACCTCCTACCGCGCGGAGCAGCAGCGGTCCGCGAGGAACCTGCGCCGCGCCCGGCTGCTCGAGGTCGCCGCCGCAGAGGTCGCCGCCGAGACGGACGCGAACGTCGTGCTCGCCTCGATCCCGCGACACGCACTCGAGCTCGTCAACGCGGAGCACGCGACGCTCAACGTCCATCGCGGTACCGAGTTCCTCATCATCGCCGGAGCGGGCTTCGGCGAGAAGGTCATCGGCGTGCACGCACCCGCGACGACGGGGATCGTCGGCAAGGTCGTCGCGACGCGAGCCACGGTGTCGGTGGTCGACTACCGCCTCCTCCCCGACGCGCCGAAGGCGATCACCGACCTCGGCCTCCGCAGCGCCATCGCCGTGCCCGTGCTGGTCCAGGGCGAGATCGCCGCGGTGCTCAATGTCGGCCGATCTTCGGTCCGGCCATTCGACGATTCGGAGCGGGAGGCGCTCGAAGGCTTCGCCGTCCACGCCGCGATCGCGCTGGCGAACGCGCGGCGTATCGACCTCGGCCGGCGGCGTGAGGAGCTGTCTCGCGAGGTCTCTTCGCTCACGTCGGATGAGGTCCTCGCGCGGCTCGCGGGTGAGGCACACCGGGCGTTCAATGCGGAATACACCGCGGCCGCGGCGACGACGGGCCCGCGGACCCGGGTCGTCATCGGGCTTGGGCACGCCGCACACCTCACCGGCATGGACTACGAGCAGGCCGGCCCGCTCATCGCCGCCGTCGTCGATGGCCGCGCGCCGATCACCGTCCGCAACTACAGCGCGGACTATCTCGGACAGGAGGGCGCGCGGGAGGCTTTGGACGCGGGCGTGCACGCGGTCCTCGCCGTCCCGGTCATCGTGCACGACGCGGTGGTCGCCGTGTTCATGGTCGGCACGACGGATCCGCATCGCCGTTTCGATGTCGTCGATCAGCAGGGGCTCCTCGACCTGGCCGAGCTCGCCGGCACCGCGCTCGCGACCGTGAGCACGCGCCGCGACCGCGAGCGTCGCATCCAGCGGCTCGCGACGCTGAACGAGATCGCCTCCCGGACCGCCCTCGTGCACGAGCCGCAGGCGATCGCGACATTCGCCTACGAGTCGGCACGGTCCCTCGTCGAATTCGACTCCTTCTACGTAGCGCGCTACGACGGCGAGCGGCGGCTCTTCGACTTCCTCATCGAGGCGGATGGCGACGACGTCCGTGAGGGGGAGTTCTTCCTGCCGCTCGGCGCGGGGCCGACGAGCCAGGCCGTGCTGAGTGGCGAGCCGTTCATCACGACCGGTGCCGACGACGCGGTCCAGCGCCGTGGGAAGACGTATGGCGACGAGTCGCGCCGTAGCGCGTCCGCGGTCCACGTGCCGCTCAAGATCCGTGGCGAGATCATCGGGGTCGTGTCCGTGCAGTCCTACCTGCCGGATGCCTATGACGTCGAGGACGTCGCGATCCTCCAATCGTTCGCCAACCTCATCGCATCCTCATTCGAGAACGCCGAGCACCACGCCCGGCTGCGCGAGCTGTACCTCGCGTCGGTCAAGGCGCTCGCGGCGGCGGTCGATGCTCGCGATCCCTACACGCGGAGCCACTCCGCCCGCGTCGCGGCGCTGTCAAGGATCATCGCGGTCGAGATGCAGCTGCCGTCGGACGAGATCCGCCAGGTGCAGCTCTCGGCACTGCTGCACGACATCGGCAAGATCGGGATCCCCGACGCGATCCTCAACAAGCCCGGCGCCCTCTCGCCCGAGGAGTGGGTGATCATGAAGACGCACTCACCGCTCGGCGCCTCCATCCTCGGTGCGGTCGAGCCGCTGCGGGATCTCGTGCCGATCGTCCGCTCCCATCACGAGCGGTTCGACGGCGGTGGCTACCCGGACGGGCTGGCCGGCGACGCGGTCCCGCTCGCGTCGTACATCGTGTCGGCGGCCGACGCGTACGAGGTCATCGTCAGCAAGCGCTCCTACAAGGCGGCGCAGAGCGTCGAGTTCGCCGTCTCGGAGCTGCGACGCTGCAGCGGCGCGCAGTTCCACCCGGCCGTCGTGGACGCGTTCATCCGCGTGATCGAGCGCGACCAGCGTGAGGGCAGCTCGTACCTCAGCAGCGTCGGGGCGATCGAGCGCGAGGACATCGAGGACGTGCCGGGTCCCGGCTCCCTCGTCGAGCGGATGGCGGAGCATTCGCACGCCCACGCGCGCCAGCTCGCGATCCTGCAGCGCCTCGCCTCCGAGATCAGCGCGGTCCTCGATCTGGACGAGCTCGCGAGCCGCCTGCTCCGGATCGTCTGCGACGCGATGGGCTACGAGAACGGATTCCTCACGACCCTCAACGACGCGGGCGAGCTCGTGATCCGCGCCGCTTTCGGTCCGTCGACGGCCTTCATCGGCCAGTCCCTCGCTCGGGGCACCGGCATCAGCTGGTGGGCCATGCAGCATGGCCGCCTGCAGAACGTCGCCGACGTGCAGGCCGACACCAGATTCGTGGGGCCGGCGGACATCCGGTCGAGCCTCGTCGTGCCGCTACGCATCGGCGACGAGACCGTCGGCATCATCGGCATCGAGAGCACCCGCCCCGCGGCGTTCAGCTCCGACGACGAGACGCTGCTCACCGCCACCTCGCATCAGGTGGCCGCGGCCGTTCGTGTCGCGCGCCTGCACCAGGCAGCGAAGTCCGCAGCCGAAACGGACTCGCTCACCGGCCTGCCGAACCGCCGCGTCTTCTTCGAGAAGCTCGCGGAGGGGCTCTCGCGCAGCGAGCAGGACGGCGCGCCGCTCTCGGTCGCGATGATCGACGCCAACGGTCTGAAGCAGCTGAACGACCAGTTCGGCCACGCCGCAGGGGACCAGGCACTGGTCAAGATCGGCGAGATGCTCGCAGCCGGAGTCCGCACCGACGACGTCGTGGCCCGCATCGGCGGCGACGAGTTCGGTGTCGTCTTCCCGGGCGCCCCGCTGTTCGCCGCTGACCGGATCATGCGGCGCCTCGCCGACGACATCGCGAACTCGACGATCCCGAGCGGCCAGCAGCTCCCGACGATCGCCTGGGGTATCGCACCCGCGCTCGTCGAGGGCACGTCGGTGGACGCGATCGTCGACGCAGCCGACCGCGCGATGTACCGGCAGAAGCAACTTGGAAAGATGCGCGCCGTCTAGCCACGCCGAGCGAGCGCAGGCGGCCGGCGGGTAGTCAAGCCATCCCGATGTCTCGCGCGAGGGAGCCTCCTCCAAGTCCACGAGGCACCCGTGCATGAGGTCCCTCGCGCGAGGCGTCGGGGTGGCGCAGGAATCTGCCCGCCGGCCGCCGGCACAGGAGCGAGCCGCTAAACTTGTCGAATACGGTCGTTGTCCGAGCGGCGCACGCCGTCGTCCTGTTCGGGCGACGGCGATCTGTTTTGTAGGGAGGAACGCGATGGCGATCGAGACGAAGGCCCCGCAGGCGGTCACGCAGTACCGCGGCAAGAACTTCGACCCGCGCGCGATCGAGACGTTCCTCTACGACTGGTGGGAGACGTCCGGCTTCTTCACGCCAGCCGAGGAACGGCCCGCCGAGAAGCCGTTCGTGATGATGCTGCCGCTGCCGAACGTGACCGGCGACCTGCACCTCGGGCACGCTCTGAGCTTCGGGGGGTACGAGGACCTCATGGCCCGGTGGCATCGGATGCGCGGCGAGCCGACGCTCTGGCTCCCGGGCTCGGACCATGCCGGGATCATCGCCCAGATCGTCGTGGAGAAGGAGCTCGCAAAGGAGTTCGGCACGAAGAAGAAGGGGCCCGACGCGCCGCAGGAGCAGGAAGGCCTCGATCGGGAGCAGTTCCTTGGCGAGATGTGGCGGTGGATGGAGCACTACAAGCCGCGCATCTACCGACAGCTCCGGATGCTCGGCTGTTCCCTCGACTGGTCGCGCGTGCGCTTCACGATGGATCCCGATATGCAGCGGCGGGTGCGGATCCATTTCATACGCCTGTACCAGAAGGGGCACCTCTACCGGGCGAACCGCATCGTCCACTGGTGCCTGACCTGCGGCACGACCTACTCGGATCTCGAGTCGAAGCACATCGTCCGCACCGACCAGCTGAGCTACGTGCGCTACCCGTGGGCGGATCCGATGCCGCCGGGCACGCCCGATGTCATCGTCGCGACCACCCGGCCCGAGACGATCCTCGCCGACACTGCGGTCGCGGTGCATCCGGACGACGATCGCTGGAAGGCGCTCATCGGCAAGGACGTGCTCGTCCCGGTGGCGGAGCGCCGCGTGAAGATCATCGCGGACGCCGCGGTGGACCGGGAGTTCGGCACCGGCGCCCTCAAGGTGACGCCCGGCCACGACCAGACCGACTTCGAGATCGGCCAGCGCCATGGGCTCCAGGTGCTGTCGGTCATCGACACACGTGGGCTCATGACCGCGGCCGCAGGCCCGCTCGCCGGACTCGACCGCGACACCGCGCGTATTGCCATGGTCGACCGCTTGAAGGCGAATGGCCTGCTCGTGCGAGAGGAGCCGATCACGCATGCGGTCGGGGTGCACGAGCGCTGCGACACGGTGGATGAGCCGCTCGTAATGAAGCAGTGGTGGATGAAGATGCCGCCGCTCGCGAAGCCCGCGATCGATGCCGTACGCAATGGCACGACCAAGATCATCCCCGCCTACCAGGAGAAGATCTATTTCGAATGGATGGAGAACATCCGCGATTGGCCGGTGTCCCGGCAGATCTGGTGGGGTCACGCGATCCCGGTGTGGTACTGCCGCGATTGCGAGGAGATCGTCGTGCCCGACGAGGATGCGCCGGATCCGACGACGTGCCCGAAGTGCCGCTCCAACGATCTGCGGCAGGACCCCGATGTGCTTGACACCTGGTTCAGCTCCGCGCTCTGGCCGCATTCGACGCTCGGGTGGCCCGAGAAGACTGCTGACCTCGCGCGTTTCTACCCGGGGAGCGTGCTCGAGACGGGCTACGACATCCTCTTCTACTGGGTCGCGCGGATGATGATGATGGGCCTCGAGAACATGGGCGAGGTGCCCTTCCACACGGTCTACCTGCACGGCCTGGTGCGGATGGGCAACCAGAAGATGAGCAAGTCCAAGGGCAACGTGGTGAGCCCGGTCGGCATGATCGAGGAGCACGGCGCGGATGCGCTCCGGTACGCGCTCGTGAACGGCGTGTCCGCAGGCGCGGACAGTGAGTTCTCCGAAGGCAAGCTGGAGAACGGGCGCCGGTTCGTGAACAAGCTGTGGAACATCGGCCGGTTCGCGCTCGCGCAGATCGAGGCGCGCCCCGGTGCGCTCGCCGGCCCGCTCGACGTGTCGCCGGCCGGCTCGCCGGACCTGACCGAGGCTGATCAATGGATCCTGTCACGCACCGAGGCGATGACCGAGGAGCTGACGCGGCTCATCGAGCAGTACCAGTTCGGTGAGTACGCGACCGCGCTGCAGCAGTTCGTGTGGTCCGAGGTCGCGGACGTGTATGTCGAGCTGGCGAAGCCACAGCGGCGACCGGCCGGCTCGGAGGACGCGGCCGTGCGCACGCTCGCCTACGTGTTCGACCGCGTGCTCCGGCTTGCGCATCCGATCATGCCGTTCGTCACCGACACGCTCGCGCTCCAGCTCTGGGAGCACGGCCGCAAGGACGACCCCGCGGCTTCGCTCGTCGTATCGCGCTGGCCGGTCGCTGGGCGGCGCGACCGCGAGCTCGAGGACCGCTTCGGTCTGGCGATCGAGGTGATCAGGCGCATCCGCGAACGCCGTCACGACGGGGGCGTCGAGCCGGGCGCGAAGGTCCGCGTCGCACTCGCGGGCGACGCCGGTCCGCTCAAGCCGTTCGCGGGCGTCATCGCGTCGTTGAGCGGAGCGGAGGTCGTGTTCGGCGGTGGGGTCGAGGCACCGACGATGGTGCGCTCGGTCGAGGTCCGCATCGATGTCCCGCGCGACGCCGCCGCGGATCGCATGCGGCTGGAGAGGGAGCTCGACGACGCGCTCACGCTGCTGCAGCAGTCGCGAACGTTGCTCGGGTCGGACTTCGCCACGCGTGCACCAGCGCCCGTGGTGGAGAAGGCCCGCACCGCGCTGGCCGAGCGTGAGGCGGCGGTCGCATCCCTGAAGGCAGAGCTCGCGAAGCTCGATTGAATGAAAGAAGAAGGCGGGGCTTGCGCCCCGCCTTCTTCGTCAGTGCGTGATCGCGCTCTTTGCTTACTGGTTGTCCTTCAGGATCTGGTTCGCCTTGACGCCGGCGGCCTTGACCGCCGCGGGGATGTCCGTCACCTTGCCGGCGACGACGGCGTTCAGCATGTCCTCGATGACCGTGCGGATGTCCTGCTGGCCGCGCACGTTCGGTTCCGGAACGCTCGATCCGATCTGGTCGAACGCCTGCTTGCCCTGCGTGTCGGTCTTCCAGGCGTTCTTGAGGGTGTCGGTGTCGGCCGCGGTCTTGCGGACCGGCATGTAGCTCGACTTCACTGCCCACTCGGCGGTCTGCTGCGCGTCAGCGAACCACTTCACGAAGAGCCACGAGGCGAGCTGCTTCTCGGGCGTGCTCTTGAAGATGGCGACGTTCGCGCCGTACTGGACGGTCGCGGCCTTCGCGGGGTCCTTCTGCGGGATGTTGGTGAGGCTCCAGTTGATCGGCTGCTTGAAGCTCGAGACGAAGAACGGACGGCCAGTGCTCGACTCCTGGACGAATGCGGCCTTCGCGGTCCCGAAGTCCGTCTGGTAGTCGAAGCCCTTCGGCACGTACGCGCTGCCGTTGTCGATCATGCGCTTCATCATCGTCACGGCGTCGATCGCTGGCTGCTGGTCCCAGGCAACGGTCTTCTGGTCGGCGCTCATGAGCGAGCCGCCGCGCGAGAGGACCCAGCCATTGAAGTTCGAGGCGTTGATCGTGATCGCCCAGCCGTAACGGGTGGTCTTGCCGTCGGGGCCCTTCTTGACCGCAGCGGCGCTCGTGGCCTCGAACTCATCCCACGTCTTCGGCGCGGTCTTCCCGATCTCCTTGAGGATGTCCTCGTTGTTGTACGAGAGGAACAAGGACTTGGTGAACGGGAACGACAGGAGCTGGTTCCCGAACTGCGGGAACCGGTTCGTGTCGAGGTACGGCTTGTAGATATCGGCCAGGGACTCCTTGGTGAGGCCGTTCTTGGCGGAGCTCACATAGGGGTCCAGGTTGAGGACGACGTCGGCCTTCATGTAGTCGGCGACGAAGCTCTCATACGCGACCGCGAGCTCGGGCAGAGCGCCCGCCTGGATCGCCGAGAGGTTCTTCTGGTAAAGCTGGGTGTAGCTGCCCTGGTACTGCAGGGTGACGGTGATCTGCTTCCCGTTCGTCGAGTTGAACTTGTCGATGAGGTCCTGCAGCGCCTTGGCGTTCGCGCCGGTCTGGGTGTGCCAGAGGACGAGCGCGGTCGGACCGGTGAGATCGATGTCCGCCTGAGTTGACGCTGCAGGCGGCGGCGCGGCCGCACCACTGCACGCTGTGGCGACGACCATGACCGCGGCGATGATCGCGAGCTTCAAACGCATGGTCCCAACCCCTCCTATTGATGCCTGTGCAGACAACGCCTGACCGCTATACGAGCGAAACCTAGCCGCGGATACCTGTCCGCGCCACCCCCTGGATGAGATACCGCTGCGCGAACAGGAATATCACCACCACCGGGGCGATCACGAAGGTGGCCGCCGCCATTTCGAGATGGTACTGCGCCCCGAATTCGGTGCGGAACTGCGCCATCCCGATCTGCACCGGTCTGACCGCGTCGGTGTTGGTCACGAGGAGCGGCCACTGGAAGGCGTCGTACACGCCGAGCGCCGTGATGAGGGTCACGGTCACGAGCACCGGCACCGAGAGCGGCAGCACGACGCTCCGAAGGAACCGGAGGTGCCCGGCGCCGTCCACCTTCGCCGCGTCTGCCAGCTCGTTCGGGATGGAGAGGAAGTGCTGGCGGAGCAGGAAGATGGAGAAGACCGACGCGAGGAACGGGATGATCTGGACGGCGAGGGTGTCCTGGATGTGCATGACCTTCGTCACCAGGACGAAGTTGGGGATCAGCGTCGCCTCGCTCGGGATCATGTACGTCGCGAGCAAGAGCATGAAGATGACGCCCT
This sequence comes from Candidatus Limnocylindria bacterium, assembly GCA_038227105.1. Taxonomy (GTDB): domain Bacteria; phylum Chloroflexota; class Limnocylindria; order P2-11E; family P2-11E; genus UBA4735. Next base: position 22,995 of record JBBRQB010000013.1, read on the forward strand.
TGCCCTTGAAGTTCATCCGGGCGAAGGCGTAGGCGGCCAGGATGGACGTCGTCAGCTCTCCGATCGTGACCGCCCCGGCGATGATGAAGGTGTTGCGGAAGAATCCGAGCCAGGGCGCGTCGCCCCAGGCGGTCGCGAAGTTCTCGAAGTGGAATTCCTGCGGGAACAGCGTCGGGGGGAACGTCGTCGCCTCGAAGAAGCTCTTGAACGCCGTCGTGAGCATCCAGTAGAAGGGGAACGCGATCACGATCGCGACGCCACCGAGGGCCACGTGCTTCATCGCGGTGCGCGCGCGGACGCGTGGAATGCCGCTCGGACGCGTAAGCGCGCCCGCCGCCCTAGCCATAGTGCACGCGCCGCTCAGCGACCCGGAACTGGAACAGCGTGAACAGCAGGATGAGGATCGTCAGGAGAACGGCCATGGCCGCGCCGAGATCGATCCTGCCCTGCTGAAAGAAGACGTGAAAGATCTCGTAGCCGAGGGTCTTGGTCGTCTCGAGCGGCCCGCCGTTCGTCATGACGTAGATCTGATTGAAGGCCTTCAACGCGCCAATGGTGGCGATCGTGGCGACGAAGAAGGTGGTCGGACTGAGAAGCGGCAGCGTGATCTTGGTGAATAGCTGCCGCTCATTGGCCCCGTCGAGCCGCGCCGCCTCGTAATACTCGCTCGAGATGTTGCCGAGACCCGCGAGGAACAGCACGACCTGGAATCCGATGAAGTGCCAGATCGTGAACAGCGACACGCCCACGAGCGCAAGGCTCGGGCCAGCCGCCCAGCCCGCCAGCGCGCCACCCGAGATGAGCTCGAGCAGCCCTCGTGGCTCGTCCAGCCACTTCTGGGGACCGATGCCGATGAGCTCGAGGACTTGGTTGAACAGGCCATAGCTCGGATTCATCAGCCAGTTGAAGATCACGCCCGCGGCGATGACCGACGTGATGTACGGCAGGTAATAGAGCGTTCGGTAGATCCCTCGACCCTTCATCTTCTGGAAGAGGAGATAGGCGAGGACGAGAGAGATGACGATCTCCAGGGGGACCGTGATCGCTGTGTACGTGAGCGTCACCGACAGCGAGTGCCAGAACTCCTCTGCCCGCGCCCCGACGAGGACCGTCTGGTAGTTGTCGAGTCCCCGGAACGCCCCCGGCACGATGTCCCACTTGAAGAGCGACATCACGACCGCGGCGAATCCGCCCGCGAAGTGGAACACGATGAGGATGAGCATGGCCGGCAGGAGGAAGGCGTACGCGAGGAGGTTTTCGGCGAGGATGCGGCGGCGACGCGTCGCGCGGACCGCTACCGGGGTCATCGCACCCGCCCTCACCTTGCTGCGATGATAGGGGAGCAGATGCCCATCTACGACTACCACTGTGACCATTGCGGCCACACGTTCTCGCAGGTCCAGTCGTACGTGGACGCGACGCTCGAGGTCTGCCCGAGCTGTGGCAAGAAGCCCCGCAAGCTCATGACGACGCCGGCGATCGTGTTCAAGGGCGGCGGCTGGTACAAGACCGACAGCCGCGCCCCGCAGAAGGACGCGTCGTCCGAGGGCGCCAAGCCGAGCGGCGACACCGCCGCGGCCGGTGCCGACAAGGACAAGAAGGCGGAGCCCGCGGCCAAGACCGAGACCGCGAAGTCGGATGCGCCAAAAGCCGCTCCGGCCGCTCCGGCCGCTCCGGCCGCGAAGAAGGGCGACACCGCATCCTGAGGGCGCGCCGGGTGCTCGCCGCGTTCCTCGACGATGACGGTCCGTTCCTCGCCGGGGCGATCGCCTACCAGATCTTCTTCGCCCTCATTCCCCTCCTGGCGCTCGTCATCGGCATCTTCGGCTTCGTCTACGGGACGCAGCAGGCGGAGCTCGAGCTCGCGGCGATCATCGGCGGGCTCCTGCCGGCCGCGACGGGGCAGGAGACGAAGATCGTCGGGCAGCTCGTGCAGGGACGGGCACTGTCACTGGGCCTTGGTCTCGTCGGCACCCTGCTCACCGGGACAGCGATCCTCGGCTCGATCGACATCGCGATGTCCCACATCCTCGGTCGGGAGGGGAGGCGGGCCTTCGTCCGCGAGCGCCTGAACAGCACCGCGTTCCTGCTGCTCGTCGTCGTGATCGCGATCGTGTCCTTCGCCGTGAGCTATGGCGTGCAGGCCGCGGCCGACGCTCTTGCAACGAGCGGCCTGCGTGGCGTCCGGCTGTTGTTCGAGCTGATCTCGCCGCTCATCGGTCTCGCCTTCGGCTACTGGTTCTTCTACCTGGTCTTCCGGTTCGCGCCGCGCCGGCGGGTGTCCGCGGCGCCGGCCCGCGAGGCGGCGCTGGTCTCGGCCGTGCTCTGGGAGGTCGCGAAGATCGCCTTTGGCTTCCTTACTCGCGCGCTCGGCATCTTCGAGGCCTACGGCGCGCTGGCGTTCGCTGCCGGACTGTTGACCTGGATCTACGTGACCGCGGCCATCATCTTGATCGGAACGGAGGTCGTGAAGACGCGCGATGCTTGAGCGGCTCGAATCCATGGCCAGCCGCGTCATCGAAGGGTGGAGCGCCCGGCTGTTCCGTGCGCGGCTCCAGCCGGTGCAGATCGCCAAGCGCGTCATCCGGGCGATGGAATCGCATCAGACCATCTCGCTCGCGAAGACGTTCGTGCCGAACAGCTACGTCGTCTCGCTCTCACCCGGCGATTACGTGCAGTTCGAGCAGTACAAGCGCAGCCTCGAGCGGGACCTGGCCGAGGCCGTCCTCGGCGCGGCACGCGATCGGAGCTTCACGCTCCTCGCGTACCCCACCGTCGAGATCGAGCAGGATGAAGAGGTCTCAGCGGGCGATCTGCGCGTCGCGTGTGCGCTCGTCGATGCATCGGGGGAGGAGGTCCCGGCCGATGAGCCCGATCGTCTGGGCGGTGTCGCGGCGGGGCACACGATGGTCCTCGACCGCGACGCGCTCCTGCGGGACAAGCCGCGCGCGCCGCGCGGCACGATCGTCGCGAGCGAGGGAACGGTCCGGCGCGAGGTGAAACTCGGCGCGGAGCCGATCACCGTGGGCCGCGACCCCAAGAACGACATCGTCCTCGACGACCGCCGTGTCTCGCGCCGCCACGCGGAGGTGCGTCTGCGCCTTGGCCGCTACACGCTGTACGACCTGCAGAGCACGAACGGGACGTTCGTGAACGGTCGGCGGATCGCGGAGATGGTCCTCTCGGACGAGGACCGCATCGCCATCGGCGGCGCGGAGCTTTTCGTCCGACTCGAAAGCTAGGCGCTCGCCACGTGGAGATCACGTTCGCCGTCATCCTCTGGGCCGTCCGGATCGGCTTCCTCGTGCTCCTCTATCTGTTCCTCATCCGCGCGTTCGGGGCACTGCACCGCTCGCTCAGTGAGGAGCGCATCGCGATCGCCGCGCGGAGCGTCGGTCTCGCCGTCCTCGTCGTGACCAAGAGCCACGCCAGCGGGCCGCGCGTCGGCGAACGCCTGCCGCTCCGCGCCGTGAACAGCGTCGGCCGTGACGCGGGGAATGATGTCGTGCTCAATGACGAGGCCGCATCGGCGAAGCACGCGGTCGTGTCGTTCGCCGACGGTGAGTGGTGGCTCGAGGACGCCGGGAGCACGAACGGGACGCTCCTGAACGGCACGCGCGTGTGGGATAAGGAGCGCGTGCACTACGGGGACGAGGTCCAGGTCGGGCGGATCGCGCTCCGGCTCGAGCGCGTCCAGTGATGCGTGCCCGCCCGCTGGCCCGGCTCACGGAGCTGCGCCTCCTGGTCTGGGTCGCGGCGTTCAGCATCGCGGGCTACCTCGCCGTCGTCGCGGCGGCGTCCGGCCGGTTCGCATGGGTCGAGCTCGCGGTCCCGATCGCGGTCCTCGCGATCTTCGGCGCGCTGCACGTTTTCCTCGTGTCCATCGGCTTCCGCGGCGACCAGCTGCTCCTTCCGCTCGCGGTCGGCCTCACCGGCATCGGCTTCGTGCTCGTCGAGCGCCTCGCGCCGGCGTTGCTCCTGCAGCAGCTGAGCTGGCTCGTGATCGCCGCGGGCGCCTTTTGCGTCACGATCCTGGTCCCGCGCGACCTCTCGGTGCTCTCGCGCTACAAGTACACGTGGGCGCTCATCGGCGTCGTCCTGTTGATCTCGCCCCTGCTGCCGGTCGTCGGGCGCGAGATCAACGGCGCCCGCATCTGGGTCGGCATCCGCGGCGTCGCCCAGTTCGAGCCGTGGGAGCTGGTGAAGCTTGCCCTCGTCATCTTCTTCGCCGCCTATCTCGAGGAGTACCGCGAGGTGCTGTCGACCCCGCCGCGCCGCTTCGGTCCGATACCGGTCCCGCCGATCCCGTATCTCCTGCCGATCGTCGGCATGTGGCTCGTCGCCATGCTGGTCATGGTCTTCGAGAAGGATCTCGGCGCGACACTCCTCTTCTTCGGGATCTTCCTCGCGATGCTCTACCTCGCGACGGGGGAGCCCTTCTACGTGGTCATCGGCCTGATCATGCTCGCCGGCGGTGGGTTCATCGCGTACCACGCGTTCAACCATGTCGCTGCCCGCGTGGACGTGTGGCTCGCTCCCTTCTCGAGCGACCTGCGTTTCGACACCGGTTATCAGCTCACCCAAGGGCTGTTCTCGCTCGCGAATGCCGGTCTGCTCGGCGCTGGACTGGGGAATGGCATGCCCGAGCGCATACCCGTGGTCTGGAGCGACTTCGTGTTCGACGCGTTCACCGAGGAAGTCGGATTCGTCGGTGCGCTCGCACTGCTCGCGATGTACCTGATCTTCGTCTACCGCGGCATGCTGATCGCGCTGCGCGCACCGACGGTCTTCCTGCAGCTCCTCGCGGGCGGCCTGTCCTTCATCGTGGCATTCCAGACGCTCGTGATCGTGGGCGGGAACGCGAAGCTGATCCCACTGACCGGCATCACGATGCCGTTCGTCGCATATGGCGGGAGCTCGCTCGTGACGAACTTCATGCTCGTGGCCCTGCTGCTCCGAGTGAGCGATATCACGGCGAGAGTCCGACGATGAAGACGAGGACGCGGGCAGTCCTTGGGGCCGGCGGACATCGGACTCGCTCGCGCGTCCCGGTCCTGAATGGTGATCGGGCTTCCTACGGACGCGCCTTCGCTCGCTCGATGCCCGCCGGCTCCCATGACCGCTCCGGGCGCATGTCCTTCCTCGTGGGTCGTCCCCTCCTATGAGTCGAACGATCGGGGCGAACATCCGGCGATTGACGTTCGTCATCGCGATCGCGTTCGTTATGACATCGATCGGCGTCGGCTATTGGTCACTGGTCGCCGCCGAAGAGCTCAACTCGGATCCGTTCAACCCTCGGCTGATCGCTGCGGTCCGGGATCGGCCGCGCGGGAAGATCGTCGATGCTTCCGGTCGGGTGCTCGCCGTTTCGGTGAAGGATGGCGACTCGTACCGCCGGCAATATCCCGACCGCTCGCTCGCGCAGATCGTCGGGTACGCGTCATTCAAGTACGGGGCGTCGGGGGTCGAAGGCGCATACCAGGAGTCGTTGATCGGGCAGGACCCGGCCGACCTCCTCGGACAGTGGCGCGCCCGCTACCTGGGCGTTCGCGCGGAGCCGGGTTCGGTCGTGATCGGCATCGACCCGAAGGTCCAGCAGGCCGCGGTCAGCGCGCTCGGCGGCAGGCGCGGCGCGATCGTGGCGCTCGACCCGAAGACCGGACGCATCCTCGCGTCCGTGAGCATCCCGGGCTACGACGCGAATCTCCTCGTCGATCAGGCACAGCAGGACACCGCATGGACCCAGCTCACCCAGAACAAGGACAAGCCGCTCCTCAATCGCGTCGCGCAGGGCCTATACCCGCCCGGCTCGACGATGAAGATCATCACCGCCGCCGCGGCGCTCGAGAGCGGCGTGAATCCGGACCAGAAGATCCGCGTGGACGATCCGTTCCAGGCGGACAAGTCGTGGGGCGACTACTACGTGCGGTCGTCATCCGGCGCGCACGGGGACTTCGACATGTCGCTCGCCTTTCAGCGCAGCGAGAACATCTACTTCGCGAAGATCGGACTCACCATTGGCGGCGCGAAGCTCGCGGACTACGCGAAGCGGTTCGGGATCGGACGCGCTCCGGCGCTCGATCTGGCCGCGGCGAAGGGGCAGCTTTCCAACAGCGGGTCCCTGGACCGGCCCACGCTCCTCGCCGACACGAGCTACGGGCAAGGTGAGCTCCTGACCTCGCCGCTCCAGATGGCGCTCGTGGCGGCGACCGTCGGGAACCACGGGGTCCAGGTGCAGCCGCACTACGGCACCGAGATCCGCGACCCGAGTGGCGGCGTGCTCCGGACGATCGGTGGCGGGGTCGGCGACCAGGTCATCCGCGCGGACACCGCGGCGAAGCTGACCGGCTACCTGGTCGCGGCGGTGGAGGCGCCCGGCGCGTTCGCGTTCGGCGCCAAGATCGCGGGCGTCCACGTCGCGGGGAAGACGGGGACCGCCGAGAACCCGAGCGGCACGCCGCACGGGTGGTTCGTCGGGTTCGCGCCGGCCGAAGATCCGCAAGTGGCGGTGGCAGTCATCATCGAGAACGCCGGCCAGGGGGGCGTCGACGCCGCGCCCCTCGGCGCGGCCGTGATGCGGGCTGTTCTGGGCAAATAGGGAACCGGGTCGCGGTCGGAACGGTACTGATTGAACCGTGAGGGCCGTTCGACCGTTCTAGAAAGAACAAGCCCGTACCATGAGGAACGGGATGAGCGTGATTCGAGGGGAGAATTCGCCCGTTGGATAGCACTGGACTGAGCCAGCGCGTCGCGAGCGTCGCCGAGAACGTCGAACGGGTCATCTTCGGCAAGCACCACGAGGTCGAGCTCGCCATCGTCGCCCTCCTGTGCAGGGGGCACATCCTCGTCGAGGACGTGCCCGGCACCGGCAAGACCGTGCTCGCGAAGGCGCTCGCCCGGTCGCTCGGGTGCACATTCCGCCGCATCCAGTTCACGCCGGACCTCCTGCCCTCCGACGTCACGGGGGTGTCGATCTTCAACCAGCAGAGCAACAACTTCGAGTTCCGTGCCGGTCCCGTCATGAGCCAGATCGTCCTCGCCGACGAGATCAACCGCGCAACGCCGAAGACCCAGTCCGCCCTCCTCGAGGCGATGGAGGAGCGCCAGGTCACGGTCGACGGCACCACCTACGGGCTTCCCGATCCGTTCCTGGTGATGGCGACCCAGAACCCGATCGAGTACGAGGGCACCTTCCCGCTTCCCGAGGCACAGCTCGACCGCTTCTTCATCCGTCTCCAGCTCGGCTACCCGACGCCGAAGGAAGAGGTGGACATCCTCGACGCGCAGCGGGTCCACCATCCGCTCGAATCGATCGCCCAGGTCATGAGCGCCGATGAGCTCCTGCGCGCGCAGGCCGACGCGCGCGACGTGCACCTCGCCGAAGCCGTGAAGCAGTACGTCGTGGCCGTCGTCGGCGCGACCCGCTCGCACCCCGACGTGTACCTCGGTGCGTCGCCCCGCGGCACGCTCGCGCTCGCGCGTGCGGCGCAGGCGTACGCGGCGGTCCGCGGCCGCGACTACGTGGTCCCGGACGACGTGAAGGCCCTCGCCGGTCCGACGCTCGCACATCGCCTGATCCTTCAGCCCCAGGCGCGGCTCAAGGACCTCGCGCAGACCACGGTGATCGCCGAGGTCCTGGCGAGCGTGCCGGTGGAGGTCGGGTCGCCGACGGCGCTGCGGGCTTAGGACCATGCGTCCCTGGCACTTCGCGGTCCTGTGGGTCGGGCTCTTCATCGCCGCGATCTCGAGCGGCGTCGAGCTCCTCAGCTACTTGTCGTACCTCCTGCTGTTCGTCGGCGCGGCCATGTGGATCATCGCCCGCATGACCCTCGAGGGCCTGACCGTGAAGCGCACGGTCGGCCAGGCGTACGCCCACCTCGGCGACAAGGTCGAGCTCAGCTACGAGCTCCGCAACGACCACCGCTTCGGCAAGCTCTGGGTCGAGGTCAGCGAGGAATCGAACTGGCCTCAGCCGCTCAAGGGACGGGTGCTCTCGATCGCCGGTCGCGGCACCACGCGCCGCTGGAAGGTCAACGTCCTCGCGCAGCGGCGCGGCCGCTTCCACCTCGGGCCGATCGTGATGCGCAGCGGCGACCCGTTCGGCCTGTTCGCGACGGTCGCGCGCGTGCCGACCGACGCCCTCATCCTCGTCTACCCGCGGGTGCTCCCGCTGCCGTACTGGCAGCTGCCCGGTTCGTTCCTCGAGGGCAACGTCCTCACCGGCCAACGGTCGCTGCAATCGACGTCGATGGTGATGGGCATCCGCGACTACCGCCCCGGTGACGCCGTGAATCGGATCCACTGGCCTTCGTCGGTCCGGCATCGCGGACTGTTCGTGAAGGAATTCGAGCTCGACAAGACCGCGGACCTCTGGATCTACCTCGACCTCGAGCGGCACTGGCACCGTGGCGAGGGCGAGGAGTCGACCGAAGAGCGCGCGGTCACGATCGCGGCCTCCGTGGTCGCGAAGGCGCTGCACGAGCACCGCAACGTCGGTCTCGTCACGACAGGGGTGCGCGCCGAGATCCTCCATCCGGACCGGGGCACGAAACAATTCGGGAAGCTCATGCAGTACCTGGCCGAGGTGTCGGTCGGTGGCTCGCGCTCGATCGCGGAGGTCATGGTCGAGACGTTGCCGCGCATCCGTCGGGGCGCGTCCGTGCTGCTCATCACGCCCTCGCTCGACCGCGCGTGGGTCCGTCCGGCGAGCACGCTGCGCGAATCCGCCATCTCCACCCAGGCGGTGCTCGTGGGCTCTGCGGACACGGACGAGCGCGACCGCGCGCGGCGCCACGCGCTCCTCGGCGAGCTTGCCGTGGCGGGGGTGCGCACCGCGCACCTGCTGCCGAAGATGCGGGTCGAAGACCTGTTCCACGAGACGATGAATGCGATCGCCTGAGCTTCTCTTGGGTTCCATGAGACGGTCGCTGTTTCCAGCGATCGACAAGCGCCGCTTGTCGTTCCGCGGTGGCTGGGCCGGCCTGCCGATCTACCTCGTCATGATCCTCATCTACCCGGCGTCGCTCGCGCAGGCCGGGTGGGTCGACGTGGCGAGCCACTTCCCGTACATCGCCCTCGCCGCTGCGCTCTTCGGCACGATCGTCGGCAACAGCCGGATGAGCCCGCGCCGCTCGACGGCGTTCGGTGTGCTCGTGGGCACGATCACCGTCGTCATCTTCACGATCGCGGCGACGACCGGGCCGACGCTGCACGACAAAGCGGTCGAGCTCGCGACCCACGTGAATAACTGGACGACGCAGATCCTCGCCGGCGAATCGGCGAACGATCCCAGCACGTTCATCCTCTTGCTCGGCGCGACGTGCTGGGCGGCCGTCTACGTCGGCGCATTCGCGCTCGCGCGCGAGCACCGGCCGTGGGACGCGGTGGTCCTGAGCGGCGTCTGCCTGACGATCAACGTGTCGCTCGCCCTGACGTCGCTGTTCTTCGACCTCATCCTTTTCTCGCTCTGCGCGCTCGTGCTCCTCACGCGGCTGCACATCGTCAACCTGACCGAGCGGTGGCAGCGCCAGAACATCGAGCCCGCCGGCGAGATGGACTGGCGGCTCCTACGCGGTGGGCTGACCTGGACGCTCGTGCTGATCCTCCTCGCGTTCTTCACGCCGCGCGTCGCCGCCGCCGACCTCGTCTCCAACGCGTTCAACACGTTCGAAGGCCCGTACAACCGGGTGCAGGCGGAGTGGCAGCGGTTCTTCGCGGGCGTCTCCGGTCCGAGCCGGTTGCAGGGCGTCTCGTTCTCGGACGCGATCCGGCTCGGCCAGGCGCCGAACCTGGGTGACCGGATCGTCTTCTCCGTCGACACGCAGTCCCCGCACTTTTGGCGCGCGGTGACCTACGACTTCTACACCGGCGCCGGCTGGCGCACGACCGAGACCGACCGCGTCGACAAGGTGACACCGAACTTCCTGGAGCGGGCCAAGCAGGACGCGACCTTCAGCATCGTCGTCCCGCACGCGAACCTGCTCTTCGGCGCGAACGAGCCCACGAAGGTCAACGTGCCATTCCAGTTCCAGACCGGTGACGACCGCGCGTATTCGACGTCCATCCGTGCGGTGAACCGGAACGACGCGCAGACGACGTACACGACGACCTCGCTCGTCTCGACCGCGACGAAGGAGCAGCTGCGGAAGGCGACGACCGTCTACCCGTCGGTCATCAAGACGAAGTACCTGCAGCTCCCGTCGAGCGTCCCCGACCGCGTCGCGAAGCTGGCGCAGACCATCACGGCGGCGAAGACGACGCCGTACGACAAGGCCGAGGCGGTCGAGACCTATCTGCGGAACACGTACAGGTACTCGACCGTCGTGAAGTCCGCGCCGCCTGGTCGCGATCCCGTCGACTACTTCCTCTTCGACCTCAAGGCGGACTTCTGCGAGTACTTCGCATCGTCGATGGCCGTCCTCCTGCGCGAGGTCGGCGTGCCCGCTCGCGTCGTCGAAGGGTTCACGGCCGGCGAGCTCGACATCACCAACCGCTACGCGGTCAAGGAGCTGAACGCGCACGCGTGGGTCGAGGTCTACTTCCCGCAGTACGGGTGGATCGAGTTCGAGCCGACGCCCTCAGAGCTCCCGATCGACCGGCAGGACGCGGCCCCTTCGACGGGCACGACCAATCCGGACGGTACGACCACCACGCCGGACACCAGGGACCGCACCGGCATCAACGGCCGCGATGTCGAGCCCGACCCGGGCGCCGGCGGCGTGGACGACACACCGCCGAGCGGCACCGGCAGCGTGGCGCAGCCGGTCGACCCGCGCCCGGCGCTCGCGATCCTCACGCTCATGTTGATCGGCCTCTTTGTCGCGCTCGTTCGGTTCGAGCTCCGCTTCCGCGGGCAGACGGTCATCGACTCCGCGTGGGGCAAGACGCGCCTGCTCGGCGCATACGCCGGACACGCCGCACGCCCATCCCAGACGCCATACGAGTACGCGGACGCGATGGGCCGCGAGATCCCGGATGTGCAGGAGCCGCTGCGCACGATCGCGCACGCGCGCGTGCAGGACCGCTACGCACCCGGTGGCGCCACCGCGGCCGAGCGTGACGCCGCGGCGCTCGCCTGGCGCCGGATCGCGCGCGTGCTCGTCACCCTGCTTCCGACGCGCGTCGTGCGCGCGCTCGCAAAGCTCATCCGCTGACGATCGACCATCCCAACGTTGCGCGTGTGACCGCGCACGCCGCCGAGCGCGGCGTGCCGATCGCGGTCACGCGCTTTCCGGCATCGACGCATACAGCCCAGGACGCCGCACGAGAGATCGGCTGCACCGTGGCCGAGATCGTGAAGAGCCTCGTGTTCATGGCGAACGGCGAGCCGGTCATGGTGCTGTGCTCGGGCGCGGCGCGGGTAGATGAGCAGAAGCTCCGAGCCGTCCTTGGTACCGCGGCCACCCGTCGTGCGACCGCCGATGAGGCGAAGACCGCCACGGGCTACGCGATCGGCGGCGTTCCGCCATTCGCGCACGCGTCACCGGTCCGCGTCATCGCCGACCGCGGCCTCCTGGGGTTCGCCACCGTGTGGGCGGCGGCAGGTCTCCCTGATGCGGTGTTTCCGATCGCGCCGGCCGACCTGGTGCGCTTGGCTGATGCTGCTGAAGCCGACGTCACCTGAACAGGGCGGTCCTTGGGGCCGGCGGGCATCGGACTCGCTCGCGCGTCCCGGTCCTTCACGCGTGACGCGGCTTCCTGACGGACGCGCCTTCGCTCGCTCGATACCCGCCGGCCCCCATGACCATTCGCGTAGCCTCGCTTGCGCATGAGGATCTTCGCGACCGGCACCACCGGATTCCTCGGATCCGTCGTCAGCGATCTGCTGCGTGCCCGTGGCGACACCGTGGTGCAGCTCGTGCGTGATCCGGCGAAAGCGGAGCTGCTTCGCAGGGCGGGTCGCGACGTCGTCATCGGCGACCTGGCGGATCCGGACGCGCTTCGGCGGGGCATCGAGGGCTGTGACGCCGTGATCCACGCCGGCGCCATCTACGAGGTCGGCATCAATGCGCCACGGCGCCTCGACATGTATGAGGCGAACGTGAACGGCACGGAGCGGCTCCTGTCTGCTGCGCTCGATGCCGGCGTGTCGAAGGTCGTGTACGTGTCGTCGATCGTCGTGTTCGGGAACACGAAAGGGATCGTCGTTGACGAGACGTACGAGCGCAACGCTGCGGATGGCTTCACGTCGTACTACGACGAGACAAAGACATTGGCGCATCGCATGGCTGTCGGGTTCGGTGAGCGCGGGCTACCGATCGCGATCGCGCAGCCGGGCCAGATCTACGGACCGGGTGATCACTCGGGCATCGGCGCGCTGTTGCGGCGGGCGGCAGCGGGCAGGCTCCCGGTGCTCACGTTCGGCGACCTCGGCATGAATTTCGTCCACGTCGATGATGTGGCGGCTGGCATCGTCGTCCTGCTCGACCGCGGGCGTCCGGGGCAGGCGTACCTGCTGGGTGGCGAGATGGCGCGACTGCGCGACGCGGTCCGTATCGCGGCGACCATCGCGGGGAAGCCTGCGCCGCGCCTCGAGGTGCCGGCCTCGATCCTCCGGTTCGCGGCCAGGCTCAGGCCGGACGTCGCGGAGGTCGTGCGGTCGGCGGATGGCGTGACGTACTGGGCGACGGACGCGAAGGCCCGTGCGGAGCTCGGCTACGCGCCGCGCTCGCTACGCGAGGGGTTCGCGAGCTACCTGTCGTCGTCCTCGTCATCGTCATCCTCTTCGAACTCGTCCGAGTAGAAGCCGAGCTCCTCGGACTTGAAGACGGTGACGAGGAAATCCTCGCGCTCCGGATCGTGCGTCTGGACCAGCTCCTCGTCGAGCTGGTCGATGAGCGCCTGCAGCTCGTCGTCGGTGAGATCCACCTCCAGCAGCAGGGTCGCGTTCACCTCGAAGCGGCCGTAGTGCAGGTCGACCCGACCCACGCGGCGGGCGCCGCCGTAGATCGCGAAGATCTCGCTCGACTCGGTGCGGACCGTGCGCTCGAAGCGCGCTGCTTCCATCGTGCCTTCGCCGCCGCGTTAGCGGCGAGCAGCCACCACGTCGGTGGGATCGCGCCGCGCAGCGCCACGGACCGGTCGGGACGGCGGGACCGCGGTCTCGGCGTGTGCGCGAAGGACCGCCGAGATCGACTGGCCCGGCTCGACCGGCTGGTTGAGGTCCTTGAGCGCCGGCTCGAGCGCCCCAAAGAACGCGACGATGTCCTGCAGCGTGACGAAGCCCATGTGACCGACGCGCGCGATCTGTCCCTCGAGCCGGCCCTGGCCGCCGCCGACCACGGTGTCGTAGTCGTCGCGGAGGATCCGGATGAGGTTGCGCGCGTCCACGCGCGCGGGCATACGGAACGCGGTGACGCACGGCGAGGCGTAGCGCTCGTCGCCGAAGAGCCCGAGGCCCAGTGCCTGGAGTCCGCGTCTCGTCGCGTACGCGAGGTCACGGTGCCGCTTGTTGATCGCCGCCTGGCCCTCCTCGGCCATGAGCCGCAGGGACTCCTGCAGACCGATGAAGACGCTGACCGCCGGCGTCGCCGGCGTCGCGCCCTTCTCGAGATGGTTCTTGTAGGCCAGGAGGTCGAAGTAGTTCTTGGGAAGGTCCGACTTCTCGTATGCCTTCCAGGCCTTTTCGCTCATCGTCACGATGGACACGCCGGGAGGCGCACCCCACGCCTTTTGCGATGCGCTGACCACGACGTCGAGGCCCCATTCATCGACGGGCAGCTCGACGCCACCGGCGCCCGAGATGCTGTCGACGATGAGGAGCTTGCCGGACTCGCGGACGACCTCGCTGATCTCCTTCAACGGGTTGAGGACTCCCGTGGAGGTCTCGTTGTGCGTGATGAGGACAGCCTTCGCGGCGTCCTTGCCCTTCTCTTTCGCGAGCTCGTCGCGGACGAGGTCGGGCTCGACCGCGCGACCCCAGGGCACGTCGACGCGGCGCGCGTCGACGCCATAGGACTTGCAGATCGAGGCGAACTTCTCGCCGAAGGCGCCGTTGACGAACAGCAGGACCTTGTCGCCGCCGGACAGGGTGTTCGCGATCGCGGCCTCCATGCCGCCGGAGCCGGAGGCAGTCAGCAGGAGCACGTCGTTCTGGGTGTTGAGGAAGTCCTGGAGCGCGCGGGTCAGACCGGCCATCAGGGCGGCGAACTCGGGGCCGCGGTGATTGATCATCGGCCGTGCGGTCGCGTTCAGAACAGTCTGGGGAACGAACGTCGGTCCGGGGATCCGCAAGTTCTGCGGCCTATACATATGACTAAATCCTCTCAGGCAGAGCGGGGGAATGGACATCAATGATGCCAGCCGAAGGACGCGCGGACAAGCGAACGTGGTGAAAGGGCCGAAGCTCGCTCCATCCATCCTGAACGCGGATTTCGCGAGGCTCGCCGACGCCGTGGCCGCGGCCGAGGCCGGCGGCGCCGACTGGATCCACGTGGACGTGATGGATGGTCACTTTGTGCCGAATCTCACATTCGGTCCGAAGATGGTCGCCGACCTCCGAAAGGCGACGCGTCTCCCACTCGACGTCCATCTCATGATCGACCGGCCGGAGGACTGGGTGGACCGTTACGCCGAAGCGGGCGCGACCTACCTCACGGTGCATGTCGAGGCGAGCGAGGACATCGGCGCGGCGCTCGCGGCGATCCGCGCGAAGGACCTGCGCGCCGGCATCACGCTCAACCCCGAAACCCCCGTCGATCGCATCACGCCGTACCTCGGGCTCGCCGATCTGGTCCTCGTGATGAGCGTGCATCCGGGGTTCGGCGGGCAGACATTCATCCCGAGCGCGCTCGACAAGCTCCGGACGCTGCGCGCGTCGCTCGACGCGTCGGGCTCGAGCGCGGAGCTCGAGGTCGACGGCGGGATCAAGCCCGACAACGCGGCTGCGGCCGCCCGCGCCGGCGCGTCGGTGCTCGTCGCCGGATCGGCCGTGTACCTGGACCCCGAGGGCGTCAGCGCCGCGCTCGCGAAGTTCCGCCGGGTGTTCGCCTAGTCCGCGTCACCGCGCCCGAGCTCCGCGAGCCGCGCGTCGCTGATCCCGAAGTGGTGCGCGATCTCGTGCATGACGGTGTCGCGCACGATCTGCGCCTGCCGTCGCGGCGACGTCGACATCCGCTGGATCGGACCGCGGAAGATGGAGATGCGGTCCGGGAGATACGGCTCGCCATAGGCGCGGTCGGTGAGCGGCACGCCTTCGTACAGGCCGAGCAGCTCGTGCCCCTCCGTGACCTGGTCGGGTTGCGGCTCGTCGTCCACGACGATCTCGACGTTGCGCATCCGGTCGCCGAATTCGGCAGGCAGCTCCATCACCGCACGCCGCACCAGCCGCGCGAATCTGGCCTGCTCAAGCCGTGATCCCGCTCTTGCCACTTCGGCCTACTTTACGGGCCGTTGGCTGCGCCGAGGATCCTCGTCATCGACGACGACCGGGATCTCTGTGATCTCCTCTCAGACTTCCTCTCCGAGGAGGGGTACGACGTGCGACGCGCCTATGGCGGCCAAGAAGCCATCGATTCGGCCCGCCACACGACGCCCGACGCGGTGCTGCTCGATCTCATGCTCCCGGACGTTGCCGGCGTCGCCGTCGGCCGGACGCTCCGCGAGGACGCCCGCACGAAGGACGTCCCGATCGTGATCATCAGCGGCGACCGTGCCGCCATCGAGCGCACCACGCTCGAGATCGGCGCGCACTCCTACCTCGAGAAGCCGTTCAGCCTCGTTTCGGTGCAGGCCGCGGTCCGCGCGGCGCTCGGACCGGGCAGCGGCGCGACCGGCTCGGTCTAGCTCCGGCGAGCGCCGGGCAGCGGCTCAGGCGCACAGCGCGCGCACGTTCCGCAGCGCCCGTGCGCGAAGGCGGCAGACACCGGATTCGCTGAGGCCGATCCGCGTGCCGATCTCCTTGAGGGTGAGACCACGCGCGTACGAGAGCACCAGCACCTTGCGCTCGAGCGGTTCGAGGCGCTTCAGCTCGCGCGCGACGCGTTGCCATTGCTGACTGCGACAGCGCGACCGCTCGGGCCCGGCGTCGCCGGCCCCGAGCATGCCCCAATCAGCGGTCTCGAGCCCGGCGACGAGGCAACGGTCGAGGGAGACCTCGACCACAGGCTGCGGGAGATCCGCATCCTGCTCGCGCGCTGCGCGGTAGGCGCGGCGCGCCGAGCGGGTGAGTGGATCGCGCTCACGCAGCGCGTCGAGCACCTGGCCGCGCACGCGGCGCGCGGCGTACGCGCCGAACGGCGCGCCGGCGTCGTCGCGGTATCGCCGGGCCGCCTGCACCAGACCGAGCACGCCCCACGCGACCAGGTCTTCGCGGTCGGCACCGTGGCACCGTGGATCGAGGGCTCGCGACGCGATCGCCCTCGCGAAGCCCAGGTGCGCGATGATGCGTTCGTCGCCAGGCTCCATGTCCACCCTCCGCTCCCCGGCGGGACGGTATCGACGAGTCGCAGCGGTGTCAATAACAGAGTGACAGACTTGTCCACAATCGTCGCGGCCTGGTTCGATCGCTACCGCTACCCGCTCTGGCTGCGGGCGCATTCGGCGGTGGTCGGGCGCATCGCGGTGCAGCTCGCGCAGGCACAGGCGGCCGCCGGCGCGGATCTCGACCCAGCGTCCGTTGGCCTCGGCGGGTACCTCCACGACATCGGGAAGAGCCCGCTGCTCCAGGGTGATGGCCGGGACCATCACGTGCTCGGCGCGCTCGTGCTCGCGGCCGAAGGACGCATCGATCTCTCCGAGCTGGCCCGCCGTCATCCGGTCTATGCGCCACGCGATCCGGCGACCGCGCCACGCACGCTGGCCGAGAAGATCGTCTACTACGCCGACCGGCGGGGCGGGCAGACCGTGGTCACGCTGGAGGAGCGCATCGACGAGCAGCTCGCGCGTTTCCCGGCACACGCGGGCGAGCGGGAGGCCGACCTTCGCGCGGCGAAGTCGATCGAGGCCGAGCTGTTCCGCGGTATCGAGCTGCGCCCGGAGGACCTGTCATGAAGGTGGATCGCGCGCGCCTCGAGCGGCACATCGCGGAGCTTTCCGCCATCGGCGGCTCGGGTACAAGCGTCACGCGGCTCGGTCTCAGCCCTGATGAGCAACGGGCACGCGATCTCGTCGGGGGCTGGCTGCACGCGCGCGGCGCGACCGTGCGGCGCGACGCGGCGGCGAACGTGTACGGGAGGCTCGGCGACAGTGGACCAGCGATCCTCGTGGGCTCGCACATCGACTCGGTCCCCGAGGGCGGGCGCTTCGACGGCGCGCTCGGTGTCCTCTGCGCGGTCGAGGCGGTCGAAGCGCTCCTCGACGACGGCGTGCAGCTCAGGCGGCCGGTCGAGATCGTCGGCTGGTGCGACGAGGAGGGTGCGCGATTCGGCATCGGCCTGTTCGGATCATGTGCCGCGTTCGGCCGCCTTCCTGATGGCGCGGCGGCGCGTGCCGATAAGAGCGGTGTCACCATCGCGGCCGCGCTGCAGGCCATCGGCGAATCCGGTGATCCGACGACCGCGGCCCGTTCCACGGCTGATGTCGCGGCGTATCTCGAGCTCCATATCGAGCAGGGTCCGCGTCTCGCGGCCGCCGGCATCCCCCTTGGCGTGGTGAGCGACATCGTCGGGATCCTGCATGCGCGGGTCACGGTGCACGGCCGCCAGGATCACGCCGGCGCGACGATCATGACCGCGCGCGCCGACGCGCTCGCAGCCGCGGCGGAGATGATCCTCGCGGTGGAAGGCGCGGCGCGCGCGCTGCCCGACGCGGTCGGGACGGTCGGTGAGATCGCCGTGCGCCCGAACGCCAAGAACGTCGTCCCGGGCGAGTGCGTGTTCTCGCTCGATCTGCGCGCCCGCAACGAGGACACCGTCGAGGCGCTGGCGCGGGACGTGCGTTCGGCCATCCGGCGCATCGGCGACGCGCGCGGCGTGAAATCGACGATAGACGTGCTGGCACGCGTGCCGGCAGTGCCGCTCGACGCGGGCCTGCGCGACCTGTTCCTCCGCTCGGCGCAGGGCGTCGGGGTCACGGCGCCTGAGCTCTTCTCCGGCGCCGGACACGACGCGGAGAACGCGCAGCTCGCGGGCGTGCCGACCGGGATGCTGTTCGTGCGCTCGACCGGTGGCAGTCACAACCCGAATGAGTTCGCGACCCTCGACGACGCGGTCCTCGGCGCGCAGGCGTTGGCCCTCGCGATCCGAGAGCTCGCCGGCTAGCGCCCGCGTGCGCGCCGGCCCACGCCGCGCTATCTTCGTGCCAGTTCACGTGAACTGGCGGACCGGGGAGGCAAGCAAGCGTGGCACGAGCTGTCCTGCATGACGTCCGACCCGCGACGTTTCGGATCGGCGAAGTGGCCGCGAAGGTCGCCCTGACCGAGCGGACGATCCGTTACTACGAGGAGCTCGGGCTGCTCGATTCCGTGAAGCGCCTTGAGGGCGGGACGCGGGTCTACACCGACGACGACGTGCGCCGCCTCAAGTTCGTCCGGAAGCTCAAGGTCCTCGGTCTCACGCTGCAGGAGATGCTCGAGCTCGAGGGCATGTTCTCGACGCAGCGCAGCAACCGCGCGGTGCTCCCGCGGCTCATCGAGCTGCTCGACGCGCACCTCGAGACGGTCGATGCGCGCATCGTCGAGCTCGGCGCCCTGCGCGACGAGATCCGCAGCTACCGCGAGCACGTGACCCAGCGCCTATTGCGGGAGCCTCAGCAATGAGCGTGGTCATCCTCGGTGCTGCGCGCACGCCGATCGGCTCGTTCCTCGGCGGGCTCGCGTCCCTCAAAGCGCCGGAGCTCGGCGCGCTCGCGATCCGCTGTGCGGTCGAGCGGAGCGGCGTCTCGCCCAATGCCATCGAAGAGGTGTTCATGGGGAACGTCATCCAGGCCGGCGTCGGCCAGGCGCCGGCACGGCAGGCGTCGCTCGGTGCGGGCCTCTCGCGATCGATCCCGTGCACGACGATCAACAAGGTCTGCGGCTCGGGCCTCAAGGCCGTGATGCTCGCTTCATCGCAGATCGTGGCCGGCGAGTACGGCGTCATCGTCGCGGGCGGCCAGGAGAGCATGTCGAACGCGCCATATCTCCTGCGCGGTCTGCGGAAGGGGCTCCCGATCGGCGACCACGCGATGGACGACGCCAACCTCGTGGACGGTCTCGTCGACGCGTACGGCGGCGGTCACATGGGCCTCGGCGGCGAGAAGGCCGCCACGAAGACCGGCCTCACGCGCGAGGACCAGGACCGCTTCGCGCTGCGCTCGTACGAGAAAGCGCTCGCGGCGCAGAAGAGCGGCGCCTTCGACGCCGAGATCGTCGCCGTCGAGGTGAAGGACCGGAAAGGCAACGTGACGCGCATCCAGCTGGACGAAACACCGCGAGAGACGACCCTCGAGGGGCTCGCCGCGCTGAAACCGGCATTCAAGAAGGACGGGACCGTCACCGCGGGCAACGCATCGAAGCTCAACGACGGCGCGGCCGCGCTCGTTGTCGCATCGGCTGCCCGGGCCGCGGAGCTCGGCACGAAGCCGCTCGCGCGCATCGTCGCGCAAGCGCAGTTCGCGCACGAGCCCGACCTCTTCCTCCTCGCGCCGACGGGCGCGATATCGCGGGTGCTCGACAAGGCCGGCTGGACGGTGGGCGACGTGGACCTGTTCGAGGTGAACGAGGCGTTCTCCGGTGTCGAGGCCGTCCGGCGCGAGCTCGGCATCGCGGAGGACCGCTTCAACGTGAACGGTGGCGCGGTCGCGCTCGGGCATCCGATCGGCGCGTCAGGCGCGCGGCTGCTCGTCACGCTCCTCTACGCACTCCGCGCGCGCGGCACGCGTCGTGGCGTCGTGTCGCTGTGCCTCGGTGGCGGCGAGGCCGTCGCGCTCGCGGTCGAGGCGCTGTGACCCAGGTCGGTGTCGTCGGTGCCGGCACGATGGGCGCCGGCATCGCGCAGGTCTGCGCGACCGCCGGCCTGCAGGTCGTGATGCTCGACGTCGCGCTCGAGCAGCTGAAGCGAGGTCAGGCGACCATCGCGTCGTCGCTCGCGCGGCTCGAGCCGAAGGGGAAGCTGCCGCGCCCCGCCGCTGAGATCGCCGGTCGCATCCGGACGAGCACCTCGCTGAGCGATCTTGCGAAGGTCGACGTCGTCATCGAGGCAGCGTTCGAGGACGCGGCGGTCAAGACCGACCTGTTCCACGAGCTCGACGCGGCGTGCAAGCCCGACGCGATACTCGCGTCGAACACCTCGAGCATCTCGATCACCCGGCTCGCGGCCGCGACGAAGCGGCCGGACAAGGTCGTCGGCATGCACTTCATGAATCCGGTGCCGGTCATGGGCTACGTCGAGCTCATTCGCGGTCTTCAGACGAGCGACGCCACGATGGAGCGGACGAAGGAGCTTGCGACGCAGCTGGGCAAGACCGCGGTCGAATCGAGCGATGCGCCCGGCTTCATCGCGAACCGCGTGCTCATGCCGATGATCAACGAAGCGGTGTTCGCGCTGTCGGAGGGCGTCGGCACGGCGGAGGCGATCGACACGATGATGAAGGGCCTGAACTTTCCGATGGGACCGCTTGCGCTCGCGGACCTCATCGGCCTCGATGTCTGCCTCGCGATCCTCGAGGTCCTGCAGCGCGACCTTGGCGATCCGAAGTATCGTCCCGCGCCGCTGCTCCGCCAGTACGTGAGCGCCGGCTGGCTCGGTCAGAAGAGCGGGCGTGGCTTCTTCGTGTACGGCAAGGCATGAGCGGACCACAGGTAGGCCCGGTGTTCGCGTTCACGGCGAAGCACGCGACGACCGCAGGCTTCTACGCCGATGTCGTCGGACTTGGCCGCGGGACCGACGATGCGAGCGCGAGCTGGCTGAAGGCCGGCAACGCCGATGTCGTGTTCCAGACGCCCGACGACACGGAGACCCCGGCGGAGGTCCGCAGGCAGCAGGGTTTCGTCGTGTGGTTCGGCGTCGACGACATCCGCGCGGCGTTCGAGCGCGCCCGGAAGGCCGGTGCGGTCGTCGGCGACTTTCTCGGCGATTACTTCTTCGTACGCGATCCCGAAGGCCGGTATGTCGGCATCCACGTGAACGAGGAGCACGCACATGGGCATGACCACGACCACACCCACTGAGACCGGCGCGGCCTTCGATCTCACGCTCACGGAGGCGCAGACGCTCGTGCAGCGCACGGCGCGCGACTTCGCGACCGAGAAGCTGCTGCCGATCGCCCACGAGATCGACGAGCAGGGCAAGGTGCCGCCGCCGGTCCTCACGGAGCTCGCGGCCCTGGGGTTCCTCGGCGTGTACGTGCCGGAGGAGCTCGGTGGCGCCGGGCTCGACGCGGTCTCGTACGTCCTCGCCTGCGAAGAGATCAACCGCGCCTGCGCCTCGACCGGCGTGATCATGCAGGCGCACAACTCGCTCTGCTGCGGTCCGATCGTGCACCACGGCACGCCCGCGCAGCAGGAGCGCTGGCTGCGGCCGCTCGCGACCGGCGAGAAGCTCGGCTGCTTCGCGCTCACCGAGCCGGCGTCGGGCTCGGACGCGGCGAGCCTGCAGATGACGGCGAAGCGCGACGGATCAGGATGGGTGCTCAACGGGACGAAGAGCTTCATCACGAACGGCGTGACCGCCGGCGTCGTCGTGGCCTTCGCGCAGACCGAGCCGGGCTCCACGCACAAAGGCATCACCGCGTTCGTCGTGGACAAGCCGGCGAAGGGCCTGAGCGTCGGCCGAGTCGAGCAGAAGCTCGGCATCAAGGGATCGGACACCGCGCAGCTCGTGTTCGAGGACGTTCACGTCGCCGATGACCAGCGCCTGGGCGCGGTCGGTGAGGGCTTCAAGATCGCCCTCTCGACGCTCGACGGAGGCCGGATCGGCATCGCGGCGCAGGCCCTCGGCATCGCCCGGGCCTGTCTCGAGGATTCGCTCGCCTACGCGAAGGAACGACAGGCCTTCGGCAAACCGATCGCGGAGTTCCAGGCGATCCAGTGGATGCTCGCGGACATGGCGACAGAGATCGACGCCGCGCGGCTGCTCATCTGGCGCGCCGCGACCCTCAAGGACCGCGGCGAGCCATTCAGCGCCGAGGCCGCGATGGCCAAGCTGTTCGCGTCCGACCTCGCGATGAAGGCGGCGCGCAACTGCGTCCAGATCTTCGGGGGCTACGGCTACCTGAAGGACTACCCCGCGGAGCGCCACTACCGCGATGCGAAGATCACCGAGATCTACGAGGGGACGAGCGAGATCATGAAGATCGTCATCGTCGGGGACATGCTCGCGTGATGCCGCCCACGACCGGGATCGGGGTCTACATCCTGCTCGCCGTGGCGCTGCTTGGCTTCGGCGCGTTCGCCTACCGCTCGTGGAAGCTGTACCGATACCTGCGGCTCGGCTGGAACGAGGACCGGACGCAGCACCTCGGGAAGCGCCTCAGGGACGAGCTCGTCATCTACCTGCTGCAGCGCAAGCTGTTCAAGCGTCCGTACCTGATCCGCGGGCTCGCGCACGCGTTCATCTTCTGGGGCTTCCTCGTTATCACCCTTGGCACGACCGATCTGTTGACCGCGGGCCTCGCCGGCCTGCGGATGCCCGGCGCGGAGAGCGCGTTCTTCGTGTGGGCGGTCGACGTGTTCGCGGCGCTCGTGCTCGTGTCGATCCTGCTCGCGCTCGTGCGGCGCGCCTTCTTCAAGCCCCCGCGCATGCACATCGCGCTCGACGGCTACGTCATCCTCGGGCTCATCGCGGCGCTCATGGCGTCGCTGCTCGTCTTCGAGAACGCGGGCCTCGCCGCCGGCTACCTCGCGCTCCATCAGGCGCCGCCGCCGCTCGCGCAGCTGCTGCCGCTGCCGTACCCGGCCGGCTATGCCGCGAGCGTGTTCGCGGCAGCGTGGTGGGTCCACGTGGTCACCGTCCTCGGCTTCACGGCGTACCTGCCGCAGTCGAAGCATTTGCACATCGTCACGACGCTTCCGAACGTGTTCTTCCGCTCGCAGCGGCCGCGCGGTGCGCTGCGGTTCGTCGACAAGATCGAGGAGCAGGAGACCTTCGGCGCCGCCACGCTCCGCGATCTGTCGTGGAAGCAGCACCTGGACGGCTACACCTGCACCGAGTGCGGCCGCTGCTCCGACAACTGCCCCGCGCTCGCGACCGGCAAGCCGCTCGACCCGCAGAAGATCGTCCTCGACCTGCGCGATCTCCTGTTGAAGGAGGGCGACCTGCTGCTCAAGGACCCCGCGGCGACCGGCACGCCCCCCGCGCACCAGCTCGCCACCAAGCCGGAGGAGCTGTGGTCGTGCACCACCTGTGCCGCGTGCGTCGAGCAGTGCCCCGTCACGATCGAGCACATCGACAAGATCGTGGACCTGCGCCGCTACCTCACGATGCAGGAGGCCGCCGCGCCGCCCGAAGCGCAGAAGGCGATGACCAACATCGAACGCGCCGGGAATCCCTGGGGTGAGGCGGCGAGCGCGCGCGGCGACTGGGCCGAGGGGCTCGGCGTGCCGACGTTCGCGGAGAATCCCGACGCGGAGTACCTCTACTTCGTGGGGTGCGCGGCGTCCTTCGATCGCCGCAACCAGCGCGTCGCGAAGGCGCTCGCGACCATCCTCCAGGCCGCGGGCACGTCGTTCGCGATCCTCGCGACGGAGGAGACCTGCAACGGCGACCCGGCGCGCCGAATGGGGAACGAGTACCTCTGGCAGCTCCAGGCGCAGCAGAACATCGAGACGTTCGCGCGCTACAAGGTGCGCAAGATCATCGCGTCGTGCCCGCACTGCTTCAACACGATCGCGAACGAGTACCCGCAGCTCGGCGGGAATTACGAGGTCGTCCACGCGCTGCAGCTGGTCCAGGACCTCATCGAGCAGAAGAAGGTCACGCTCGGCGCCGGACCTGCGGAGACCGTCGCCTATCACGACCCCTGCTACCTCGGGCGCCACAACGGCATCTACGAGGATCCGCGCGCGGTGCTCGACGCGATCGACGGCGTCACGCGTATGGAGATCGAGCCGCATCACCGCGAGCGCGGGTTCTGCTGCGGCGCGGGTGGCGGGCGGATGTGGATGGAAGAGAAGGTCGGTCAGCGGGTGAATCACCGGCGCGTGGAGCAGATCCTCGACGCCGGGAACGCCCGTGGCGCGCAACCTGCGAAGGTCGCGTCTGGCTGTCCCTTCTGTCTCATCATGCTCGACGAGGGCGTGGGGGCGAAGGGGATCGCCGAGCAACTGAAGCCAGTGGACGTCTTGGAATTGGTCGCCGCACGCCTAGACCATTCACGTGTTTCAAAGGAGCAACCAACAACGTGAGATTCCTCATTTGCATCAAGCAGGTCCCCGACTCGACGACCCGGGTCAAGGTCGCGCCCGACGGGACGTCCGTCGTGACCGACGGCGTCACCTGGTCGATCTCGCCGTACGACGAGTATGCGATCGAGCTGGCGCTCGAGCACAAGGACACGGCCGCCGACACCATCGTGAGTGTCATCAGCGTCGGCGGACCGCGCACGAAGGACGCCTTGCGGCAGGCGCTCGCGATGGGCTGCGACGACGCGACGCTCGTCACCGGTGACGGCGCCGACGCGCTCGGCGCACTCGGCGTGGCGAACGCGCTGAAGAGCGCCGCCCTGGAGTTGAAGCCGGATCTGGTCCTGTGTGGAAAGCAGGCGTCCGACGACGATCAGGGTTTCGTCGGCGCAGCGCTCGCCGAGGCGCTCGGCTGGCCGCACGTTGCCGTGGTCACGAAGATCGCACCGTCGGCGGGCGGAACGGAGATCTGGAAGGAGACCGAGGGCGGTCACGAGGTCTGGAAGTCGAGCGGCGGAGCCGTCCTCACCGTGCAGAAGAGCGCGAAAGAGCCGCGGTACCCGTCGCTTCCCGGGATCATGAAGGCGAAGAAGAAGGAGATCCCCGAGCGGCCGGTCGCCGGCCTCGAGGATCCGGTCAAGCTTGAGATCGTGAAGCTGGAGCCGCCACCCGCTCGCGGCGGCGGCAAGATCTTCAAGGACGGCGACACGAAGGCCTACGCGGCCGAGCTCGCGAAGCTGCTGCGCGACGAAGCGAAGGTGCTGTGATGAAGGTCTGGGTGATCGCCGAGCGGTCCACAACTGGTCTGCGCCGGGTCTCGAAGGAGCTTGCCGCGAAAGCGGCGACCCTTGGCGACACGACGGTCCTTGAGGTCCAGCCCACCTCGGGTGAGCATGTCTCCGCCGTCGCGGCCGCAACGGGGCTCGCCGAGCGCGCGGCCGCCGAGTCACCCGATCTCATCCTCTTCGGCGCGACGCCGACAGGACGCGATGTCGCGGCGCGGCTCGCGGCGAAGCTGAAGCGCGCCTACCTCTCCGAGTGCACCGATCTCGTGATCGAGGGGTCGAGCGTCGAGGCCACCCGCGGCATGTACGCGGGCAAGGTCCGCGCGCGCGTGCGCGCCGCGCTGCCGGCGGTCGCGAGCGTCCGCCCGAATGCGTTCCCGCTGGCCGATGGTCTGCCGGAGCCAGAGGTCACGGCCGTGGCTGCGGGCGCGGCGGCGGGACTCGAATTCGTCCGGTTCGAGCCGACGGCATCGAGCAATGGCCGGGTCTCGCTCAGCGAGGCGCGCGTCATCGTCTCGGGCGGCCGTGGTCTCAAGGGACCGGAGGCGTGGACCCAGGTGGAGGCGCTCGCCGACGTACTCGGCGCGGCACTCGGCGCCTCGCGCGCGGTGACTGACGCGGGCTGGCGACCGAACGAGGAGCAGGTGGGACAGACCGGTAAGACCGTGACGCCCGACCTGTACATCGCGCTCGGGATCTCCGGCGCGATCCAGCACCTCGCGGGGATGACATCGAGCAAGGTCATCGTCGCGGTGAACAAAGATCCTGACGCCGACATCTTCAAGGTCGCCGACTACGGCATCGTCGGCGACGTATTCGAGTTCCTTCCCGCGTTCACCGAAGCGGTGAAGCAGGCTAAAGCAGGAGCGTGATGCGTCCATTCGCCGGAGCCGATGAGCGGGATCTCGCGGAGGGCGTCGCCGCGTTCGCGGCCGGCCTGCGCGACCGGATTCCCGCAGCCGAGGAGCACGGGACCATTCCGATGGACGTCATCCGGTCGCTTGGCGAGCTCGGTGTCCTCGGGATCAACGTGCCCGAGGCCGAGGGCGGTCTCGGCGCGTCCGCGGTCACGTTCATGCTCGTGCTCGAGGAGCTCGCCGCGGCCTGGCCGTCGCTCGCCGTCGGCGTCGCCGTGAACAGTGGCATCGTGTGCAGCTCGATCGCGCGGCTCGGCACGCCCGAGCAGAAGCGCACCTTTTTCGCGCAGGTCTCGGACGGCCGCGGGCTCGCGTCGTTCTGCCTCACCGAGCCGACCGCGGGCTCGGACGCGGCGTCGCTCAGGGCGACGGCCCGTCGCGACGGCGACGGTTGGGTCATTGACGGCCAGAAGCTCTTCGTCACGAGCGCGCGGTACGCGCCGTTCTTCATCGTGCTCGCCCGGGTCGGCCAGGCCGAGCCCACGCGGCCGCACGCCGGCATCACCGCGTTCCTCGTTCCCGCGGCGACGCCCGGCGTGATCATCGGGAAGGCCGAGCACAAGCTCGGGCTCCAGGCGTCGGACACGAGCGCGGTCACCTTCGATGGGGCGCGTGTTCCTCTGGACGCGATGCTGGGGGCCGAGGGAAAGGGCTTCAGCCAGGTCGCGATGGCCGGGCTCGACGCAGGACGCATCGGGATCGGCGCGCAGGCCGTCGGCATCGCGCGCGGCGCGCTCGCGCTCGCGATCGCCTACGCGAAGGAGCGGCGCCAGTTCGGCGCGCCGATCTCGTCGTTCCAAGCGGTCCAGTTCTCCCTCGCGCAGGCCGGCACCGAGATCGACGCCGCGCGGCTCCTGGTGTTGCGCGCCGCCTGGCTGAAGGACCGCGGTGTGCCGTTCACGCGCGAGGCCGCGCAGGCGAAGCTCTACGCCAGCGAGGCGGCCAACCGGGCCGCCTACGCGTGCCTGCAGGTCTTCGGGGGCTACGGCTACATGCGCGAGTACGGTATCGAGCGGTACTACCGTGACGCGCGAGCCACGACCATCTACGAGGGGACGAGCGAGGTGCAGCGCATGGTGATCGCGAGGGCGTTGGCGGCATGAGCCTGAAGCAGACATCCCCGAAGGCGCACTGGCAGGCGACGTACGACGCCGCCATCGCCAAGCAGCCGGAGCGCAAGCCGCGCTTCAGCACGCTCTCGGACATCCCGGTCGACCCGCTCTATACGGCCGAGGACCTGCCGGGCTTCACACCCGAGCGCGACCTCGGCCTGCCCGGCCAGTTTCCATACACGCGCGGCGTGTACCCCTCGATGTACCGCGGACGGCTGTGGACGATGCGGCAGTTCGCGGGCTTCGGCTCGGCCGAGGACACGAACGCGCGCTTCCATTACCTCCGGGCGCACGGCGTGACCGGGCTGTCGACCGCGTTCGACATGCCGACGCTCATGGGCCGCGACGCCGACGACCCGCTCTCGCGGGGCGAGGTCGGTCGCGAGGGCGTGGCAGTGAGCTCGCTCGCCGACATGCGGATCCTGTTCGACAAGATCCCGCTCGATGAGGTCACGACCTCGATGACGATCAACGGCCCGGCGTCGATCGTGTGGGCGATGTACCTCGCGACCGCCGAGGAGCGGGGGATCCCGTTCTCCAAGCTCGGTGGCACGATCCAGAACGACTGCCTCAAGGAGTACATCGCGCAGCGCGAATGGATCGTGCCGGTGAAGCCGGCGATGGAGCTCGTGGTCGACAGCTTCCGCTACGGCGCCCGCGAGGTGCCGAAATGGAACACGGTCTCGATCAGTGGCTATCACATCCGCGAGGCCGGATCGACCGCGGTCCAGGAGCTCGCCTTCACGCTGCTCGACGGTCTCGAGTACGTGAAGTGGGGCGTCGACGCCGGGCTCGATGTGAACGACTTTGCGCCGCACCTCTCCTTCTTCTTCGACGTGCATAACGACTTCTTCGAAGAGATCGCGAAGTTCCGCGCCGCGCGCCGGATCTGGGCACGCGAGA
>JBBRQB010000014.1:0-50409 GCA_038227105.1 Candidatus Limnocylindria bacterium
CCACGCAGCCACAAAGTCACGCACGACCTTCTCCTTCGAGTCGTCAGATGCGTAGACCTCCGAGATGGCTCGGAGCTGGGAGTTCGAACCGAAGACGAGGTCGACGGCGGTGACGGTCCACTTGAGCTCGCCCGTGGCGCGATCGCGACCCTCGTACGCATTCTCAGCCAAGGCGGACGCCTTCCACTCCGTGCTCATGTCGAGCAGGTTCACGAAGAAGTCGCCGGTCAACGTCTCGGGCCGGTCGGTGAGGATGCCGTCGTGGGCTCGCCCGAAGTTGGCGTTCAGGGCGCGCATGCCGCCGATGAGAACCGTCATCTGGGGAGCGGTCAGCGTCAACTGGTAGGCCCGGTCGAGCAGTAAGGTCTCCGCCGACACCTTCGCTCCGGCTCGGAGGTAGTTGCGGAACCCGTCCGCGGTCGGTTCGAGCACGGCGAACGACTCCACGTCGGTTTGCTCCTGCGAGGCGTCCGTGCGCCCCGGCACGAACGGAACCGTGATGTCGTGCCCGGCGTTCTTCGCCGCTTGCTCGACGGCCGCGCATCCGCCCAGAACGATCAGGTCAGCGAGCGAGACCTTCTTTCCCTTTCCACTTCCACCGGACTGTGAGCGATCGAAGTCCTGCTGGATCCGTTCGAGGGTCTGCAGCACCTTGGCCAGTACGGCCGGCTCGTTGACCTCCCAGTCCTTTTGCGGCGCAAGGCGAATCCGCGCCCCGTTGGCCCCGCCACGCTTGTCGGTACCGCGGAAAGTTACCGCCGACGCCCACGCAGTGGAGACGAGCTGCGAGATGGACAGTCCCGATGCGAGGATCTTGCCCTTGAGGGCAGGGATGTCCTTCTCACCGATCAGCTCATGATCGACCGCGGGGACGGGGTCCTGCCACAACTGCGGCTCCGGAACCCACGGGCCGAGGTAGCGCGAGACCGGTCCCATGTCGCGGTGCAACAGCTTGTACCAAGCCTTGGCGAACGCTTCGGCGAGCTGGTGCGGATTCTCGTGGAAGCGCTTCGCGATCGGCCCGTAGATCGGATCGAACCGCAGCGCCAGGTCCGTGGTCAGCATCATGGGCGCGTGCCGCTTCGACGGATCATGAGCATCCGGCACCGTGCCCTGTGCCTCGGGATTCGTGGGAGTCCACTGCTTCGCACCGGCGGGGCTCGTGGTCAGCTCCCAGTCGTACTTGAACAGGTTATCCAAGAAGCCGTTGTCCCACGTCGTCGGCTCGTTGGTCCATGCGCCCTCGAGCCCGCTGGTGATCGTGTCGGCGCCCTTGCCGCTGCCGAAGGTGTTCCTCCAGCCGAGGCCCTGCTCCTCGAGGGGGCTGGCCTCGGGTTCGGCACCGACGTACTTCGCACTGACTGCACCATGGACCTTGCCGAAGGTGTGGCCGCCAATGATGAGCGCAGCCGTCTCCTCGTCGTTCATCGCCATGCGACGGAAGGTCTCTCGAATGTCCCTGGCGGCAGCCAGCGGATCCGGGTTGCCGGCTGGCCCCTCCGGATTCACGTAGATCAGACCCATTTGCACGGCGCCGAGCGGGCCGGCGAGCTCCCGGTCCCCGCTGTAGCGCTCATCTCCGAGCCAGGTGTCCTCAGGGCCCCAGAGGATCTCCTCGGGCTCCCAGATGTCCTCGCGCCCGAAGCCGAAGCCGAAGGTCTTGAACCCCATCGATTCCATGGCAACGTTACCGACGAAGACCAACAGATCGGCCCAGGAGATCTTCGATCCGTACTTCTGCTTGATCGGCAAGAGCAACCGGCGGGCCTTGTCGAGGTTCGCGTTATCGGGCCAACTGTTGAGGGGGGCAAAGCGCTGAGCGCCATCGCCGCCACCGCCCCGGCCATCGGCGATGCGGTACGTGCCTGCGGCATGCCACGACATCCGGATGAACAGCGGCCCGTAGTGGCCGTAGTCGGCCGGCCACCAGTCTTGCGACTTCGTCATCACCGCGATGAGGTCCCGTTTCAGCGCGTCGAGGTCGAGGGTCTTGAACGCTTCTGCGTAGTTGAAGTCCTCGCCCATCGGATCGGACAGGGGCGAGTGACGGTGGAGAACTGAGAGGTCCAGCTGATTCGGCCACCAGTCCTTGTTCGTCCTGGGCCGAGTCCGTTTGGGAGTCGGGGAGGAGATTGCAGGGCTCTCGCTTTCGCTGACGCTTGCAGTCACGTCCTTCTGAGCAGTCACGTCGGTTCTCCTCCCCAAGGTGTTTCCTTCTGATCGCTGGTTGCGGTCGCCTTCTTGCGAGCGACCTAGGGTGCCGCCCGTGTGCTGCGCTCGTCAGCGACCTTGTTGGCGAGGACCAGCTCCGACGGAGTGGGCTGACGGTGAGCACAGGCGAAGCGCATTCCACCCTGCGTGACGGTCGCGGCTTTTGCGTAGTGCTCCATGCAGAGTCCTACCCCGCAGAAGCGGCACGCGGCGACGGCTTCCCTCGCCGTGCCTTTCTTGATGCATTCGTAGCAGCTCAATGCATCCCCTTTCCTCTCGTCGTTTGTCAGCGTCTTCAGCATTTTGCCCAGCGCAGCGATGGTAATCCGTCGCGCGCTGATGGACCCAGCGAATAGGGAGCGATCCACCCGATTGCCGACGACCTGACCGTGAACCGCGATGGCGACACGCTCGACTATCGAGGCTTGCGGGCGAAGACCGTCACGCCGCGGGTGTCGAACTCCTTCGCGTCGCTCTCGTGCTTGCTCCCCGAGAACAGGTCGACCTCATTCGACATGACGATGTCAGCGAAGCCCGTCTGCTCCAGGAGCACGCGCCACTCTGCATCCAGCAGAGCACCGGCAATTCAGCCACTCCAAAGGAGGATGTCGTCCTTCGCGTCCTGGGGGACTTCCTTGTGCACAAGGATGTCGCCGATCTGGATCCGCCCTCCGGGCTTGAGCACCCGGAGCATCTCCGCGAACACCGCGCGCTTGTCGGGGCAGAGGTTCACCACGCCGTTGCTGATGACCACGTCCGCCCATCCAGAGTCCACCGGGAGGGACTCGGCGAAGCCCTCGCGGACCTCGACGTTCGTGAGGCTCAATGCGCGCGCGCCGTCAGCGGTCTTCGCCCGCATCTCGGCCGTCATGTCCACGGCGATCACCCGACCGTTCGGTCCGACCTGCTGGGCTGCGATAAGCGTGTCGAGCCCCGCGCCACACCCGACATCCACTACGAGCTCACCCACGGCCAAGTCGCCGAACAGGAAGGGGTTCCCTGTGCCGGCGAACGACTCGACGTTCGCAGGGGGAAGCCGATCGATGACCTCATTGGGATAGCGAAGCATCGCCGCCAGCGGCCGTCCGGTGTGGAAGTGGAAGCCCAGCTCGGGATTCGTCGCAACCTCGGCGTACTTCTCCGCGACGAAGCGGCGCAGCTCGGCTCTATCCACCCGCGCGAGGCCAATCGCCCCAGTATCCACGGCTCCCCCAAAAGACGGTTTAGGGCGATACTGCGCCGGACCGCGCGAGATGAATAGAAGGAGTCAGCGATGGCGAAGCTGCTGATCACGGTCGTCACCGGTCCGGAAGACCCGACGCGGGTGAGCCTCGGGTTCCACATGGCCGTCAATGGGGCGGTCAAGAACCAGATCGACACCAGCGTCGCGCTGGCCGGTGACGCGATCGAGTTGCTCAAGCCGGGCGCGGCGGCAATGGTTCGGGGGATCGGCGTCCCGCCACTCGCTGACCTGCTGTCAGGCTGCGTCGCGGCCGGCGTCCGGATATTCGTCTGAAAGGGTTGCGCTGAGGCCCGTGGGGTCTCTGAACAGGACTTCTCCGGCATCAAGGTCGAGTACATGACCCCCGTCGTCTACACGAAAATGGTCATGGAGGCGGACCGCAACATCAGCTTCTAGGGCGGAACTCCCGGAGGCACTTGCCGACTTGATCGCCGAGGTCGGCGAGCTTGCCCGGGCCGAAGATGATCAGGACGATCACAAGAATGACGGCGAGGTGCATCGGCTGGAGCGCTCCCATGCACGCGCTCTTACCGCGCGCCGACCAGCGCCTCCTCGATCCGCTGAGTGAGATCGCTGAGCCCGAGCGACTCGTACGCCCCGCTCAGTGCCGAACTCCCTTGGAAGACGACGAAGCTCACGCCCATCGCGATGAAGAGCAAGCCGGCGACCGCGCGGCTCGCCGGAATAGCGCGGGAGCCGATCCGCAGCTCGGCGTGGCGCAGCAGGCCGCGCTCGCCGATGCGGAACCGGTCCCAGAGCAGCGCGAGCAGGAACACGGGCGCGGTCATGCCGAGCGCGTACGTCGCAAGAAGCGCCGCCCCCGCGAGCGGGACCGTCGCGCTGGCCGCGACCGTGAGCACGCCGCCGAGGATCGGACCGGTGCAGAAGCCCGCGAAGCCGTAGGCGAGGCCGGTGGCGTACGCCGCGTAGCGTCCGCGGACGGTCGAGAGGCGCGCGGCTGCGCCCGGAAGGACGGCGAACCCGCCGCCGAAAAGGACGACGATCCCGAACCCGACGAGCAGCCCGCCGGCGGCGAGGATGACGAGCGGCCGCTGATCGAAGAAGAGGCTCGCGATGAACGACACACCGAGCCCGAGCGGCACAAAGATCGTTGCGAGGCCGAGGTAGAACAAGACCGCGGCCCGCAGCAGCTGGACCCGCGACGTGAACGCGAAGGCGAAGAACGCCGGTAGCAGCAGCGCGCTGCACGGCGAGAGGATCGCGAGCATGCCGCCGAGGAACACCGCGAGGAACGACAGCTCGGGCATTAGCGGCCCGCGAGCTTCTCTTCGATCACTCCAGCGATCACGCCGATCGGCTGCGCGCCGACGACGCGGGTGCCGTTGATCACGAAGGTGGGCGTACCGGTCAGCCCAAGGCTGCGCACCTCGCTCCCGTCCCGGTCAACGGTCGCCTTGTACCGTCCCGAGTCGAGGCACGGATCGAACGCGGCGCGGTCCAGAGCGAGTGCGCTTGCGAACGTCTTGAGCGTGGCCGCGCTCAGGTACCCGGTGTTCTCACCGCGTTGATTCGCATAGAGGTGATCGTGGTACTCCCAGAACTTCCCCTGCTCCTGCGCGCACGCCGCGGCCTGCGCGGCAAGCTTCGACTCGCTGCCGATCCAGGCGAAGTTCTTCCACACCAGCTTGACCTTGCCGCTGTCGATGTACCGGCGGATGAGCTCGCTCTCCGTATTCCGCGCGAAGGCCCCGCAGCTGGGGCACTGGAAGTCGCCGTACTCGATGATCGTGACCGGCGCGCTGGCGCTCCCACGCACCGGTGCCGTG
Source organism: Candidatus Limnocylindria bacterium (assembly GCA_038227105.1). GTDB lineage: Bacteria > Chloroflexota > Limnocylindria > P2-11E > P2-11E > UBA4735. The sequence continues at coordinate 5,242 of JBBRQB010000014.1, forward strand.
TACGCCCCCGCGAGCGCCGGGTCGCCCGCCCCGGACGTGGTGGTGTCCGCGAAGAGCGGGCGCACGAAGAAGAACGCCACGAGGACCGCGATCGCGAGGCCGCCGCCGATGAGGAACTGCCGACGCCGCACAGCACCGTGCCGTCTCGCGGTCTGGACTGCCTTCTGACGACTCATCGTCGATCGACCATACGCCCGCAAGAACGGGCCGGATGGCAGCCACCATCGATGTGCGTTGGGTCACAGGTCACGTCCGCGGCATCCGATCCGCTGTTCGAAAACCCCATCGAAGTACAACTCGTTTTCAAGTTCTGAGAACCCGAAGGTGCCGGTGCCCGATTCGGACCTGTTGGTCACTGCGCCGGTCGTGAGGTTGTCGAGTTCCGTTCTGCACTTTCGATTTGTTGAAGCAGCGTTGGTGTACCGTTCCAGCCCGTGACCGGCCGCGCCCAACGCGTCGAAGATCGGCCGCTCCTGACAGCGGCGGACGTGCGTCCTTCGCAGCCCGACTTCGAGGTCCAGAGCGTCCTCAATCCCGCCGCAGCGCGCGTCGGCGACGAGGTGATCCTTCTCATGCGCGTCGCCGAACGACCCCGGACCGATCTCGACCCCCCGGCCGACGCGCGGACCCTGGATTTCGCGGGACCGGATCCGAAGATCGTGGCGCTCCCGTCCGGCCACAAGAAGGCCGACGTCGTGGCGATCGCGATGCGCGATCCGGACGCCGCGGGCTTCCGCTACATCCCGATCTATCTGCCGAAGGATCTGCCGGGGCTCGACCTCTCGGATCCGCGCGGGATCCGCTTCACCCACCCGACGCTCGGACGCACCCAGACGTACCTCACCCAGATCTCGCATCTGCGCTGCGCGCGCAGCCGCGACGGCGTCCATTTCAGCGTCGACACCGAGCCCGCGATCGCCCCTGTCGCAGAACTCGAGGAGTTCGGCTGCGAAGATCCGCGAGCGACGTTCCTCGATGGTGCGTGGCACATCACCTATGTCTCGGTCTCGCGCGTCGGGATCACCGCGAGCCTGGCTGTGACGCGGGACTTCCGGACGTTCGAGCGGCTCGGCGCGATGCTGCCGCCCGACCAGAAGGATCTCGCGCTCTTCCCGGAGCGGAAACACGGGAGGCACATGGCGTTGACGCGACCGATGCCGAGCTCGTTTGGCCACGTACTCGGCATCTGGATCGCGCATGCGGACGAGCGGATGCCGTGGGGTAAGCATCATCCGCTCGTTCTGCCCCGGGAAGGAATGTGGGACGAACGTCAGACGGGCGCGGGCACCGTTCCATTCGAATGCCGCGAAGGATGGCTCGAGATCTACCACGGAGTCAACGCCGAGATGCGATATGCCCTCGGCGCAGTGCTGCTCGACCGGAAGGATCCCTGCACTGTGCTCGCGCGAAGCCCCGAGCCCATCCTGTTGCCGGAGCGACCGTACGAGCACGCCGGCCTGCTCTCGGACGTCGTGTTCACCTGCGGTCACGTGCCGCTCGACGACGCCGGGCGCCGGATCCGGGTGTACTACGGCGCCGCGGATTCGGTCATCGCCGCGGCGGATTTCGACATCGACGCGATCCTCGACTCGCTCGAACCTTCACCGGCCGCGTTCGGGAACCCCCAGCGGGCAGGCGCCTAGCGCGCCCGAAGTGCGAAATGCGCGGGAAGTCAGCGCGCGCCGAACAGTGCTTCGAGCGTGGCCGGACCGGGGCCGACGACGACCCGCCCGTCCGGGAGGAGCAGGGTCGGCACCGGCAGCTCCGCGTTCGTGAGCTCCCGAAGCTGATGGCGGGCCGCCCGGTCCACCATGACGTCGCTCTCGTGCACACGCACGCCGTGACGGTCGAGCCAGCGGCGGACCCAATGGCACGTGGCGCACCCGACCCCGCCGCGGGTGAAAACCTAGTCGAGCGATGACCGCGGCTCATCGCGTTGCCTCCGCGTCCGAGCCACTCATCGCGCCCAGGTTGCTCACCGCGAAAGGGATGAGGTAGTTGGCGACGACCTTCGCGACGAGCGGCGGGTCGATGCGGCCGCCCGCGAGCACGTCGAACTGGTTCACCAGGGTCAACAGGGTGCCGACGACGACGGCGATGATCGAGCACCGCAGCAGTACGCGCCGGCGGCGAGCGCTGCGCACCAGGTCGCGAACAAAGCGCCGGATCACCGAGCGAGCGCGGCCTGTATCTGCGCATGTGTCGGCTCGACCAAGGTGCGGCCATCGGGGAGGACGACGATCGGCACGGACATGTACCCGTCGGCGAGTCGGCGCACGAACCGGCGCGCCATCGGCATCGTTCTCGATGCCGATCTCACGGTACGCGATTCCCTGGCGCTTGAGCCACAGCTTGAGGAACCAGCACTGGCCGCAGGTCACGGTGGTGTAGACCAGCAGCTCTCCGCTTGAGTTCGTCACGTTCACGCAACGGCATCACGCCACCGCCCATTCCTCAGTGCGCTGGTGATGTGACATGCGTCACATCTTGGGAGTAGATGCGACGGCGCTACGGTTGCACGAAGCGTGAGGCACGTAGACGCTCCCGCCGGTCTCGGCATCGGCATGCTCGGCGGTCTCATCGGGATCAGCTGCTGCGTGTCGCCGGTCGTCCTCTACCTCATCGGCCTGGCGAGCGCGACCGAGGCCGTCGGCTTGGGCAATCGCCTGTACGGCGAATACGCCTGGTACTTCCGTGGCGGGGGTCTCCTGGTCGGCGGCGCTGCGCTCGCCCTCTACCTGCGACGACGCGACCAGTGGGACCTGCGCGGCGCTCGGACGGAGTGGCGGACGATCGCTACCGCAGCTGCCGTTGGCGTCGTGACGTACGGCGCGCTCTACGCACTCACGACGTGGCTGGGTTCGCGTGCCCACGCCTGAGCTCAAGGTCTACGGCGCGCCCTGGTGTCCGGACTGCAAGCGAAGCAAGAAGTTCCTGGCCGAGCAGCGGATCCCGATGGATGGATCGACATCGACACGGACCTTGACGGGCGCCGCATCGTGGAGGAGCTCCAGCATGGCGGACGTTCGATCCCGACGATCGTGTTCCCCGACGGCTCGCACCTTATCGAGCCTTCGGACGACGAGCTCGCCCGCAAACTGGGCCTCACGCTCGAAGCCGCACGTCAGTTCTACGAGCTGATCATCGTCGGCGGCGGTCCCGCAGGCCTTGCCGCCGCCCTCTACGCGGCCCACGAGGGGATCAGCGTCGTCGTGGTCGAGAAAAGCGCTCTCGGCGGACAGGCTGGCGCGACCAAGCGGATCGAGACCTACCCGGGGTTTCCTGAGGGTATCGATGGCGCCGACCTTGCCGAACGGTTCATCGCCCAAGCTAAGCGCTACCAAGTCGAGCTCGTCTCCGCGGTCGAGGTCACCGCCATCGAGCCGGAGATGGGCAACGTGGTCGTCAAGCTTGGCAACGGCCAGGAGCTGTGCGCGTACGCCGCGCTCATCGCGACCGGCTCGCGGTATCGGCGGCTCGGCGTGCCCGGCGAAGAGAACTTGACCGGTGCGGGGGTCCATTACTGGGCGACGTGCGATGCGCTCGTCGGTGTGTTGTTGCTTGGCGCCGGATTCGCGCTGAGCGCGCTCGTGGTCCGTTCGGCTCGATGACTGAAACCATTGTTCTCTGACGCCGAACATCGGTATCAGCCGCGCGTTTGTTCGGAAAGGTTGAAATCAGCTGACGCGCGATTCTTCAGACCATTGCAATGGTCTAGCGAACCGCGTCAGGTCGAAGACCAAAGGTTTCGGAAGCTTGTGGATCCCACGACGTCCGCTGGCATCGGGGATCGACCCGTCAGCCGGATATCGCCCGCGCCTGCGAGGTGAGGGGTATCGCGAAGCCGATCGTGGTTCCCTGGCCGATCTCGCTTTCGGCCCACACCCGGCCGCCATGCGCCTCAACGATGAGTCGGGCGATGTAGAGGCCCAGGCCAACACCGCCGGGATCGGCATGCGGGCGCTCAAGGCGAGCGAACCGCTGGAAGAGCAGCGGCAGTCGATCTTTCGGAATGCCCGCACCGCGGTCCCGCACCACGACGACCGCCTCGCTGTCGCCGCGCTGCACCTCGACACGCACCGGAACGTCCGGCGGCGAGTACTTGAGGGCGTTGCTCAGCAGATTGGCGACGACGCGCTCGATCCGCTGACCGTCCGCAAACGCGATGACCGCCGGTGCGGATGTGTGGACCGTGACGCGCGCACGCTCCTCCGCGGACGCCAGGTGCTCGACGCCCAGGTTGACGAGCGCAGAGATGTCGATCGGCGCCCGATTGAGCGGCACGACGCCTGACTCCAGTCGGCTGGCGTCGAGCAGCTCTTGGATCATCACATTTATGCGCTGCGCGGCTTGGGCGATCGCCTGCAGATTCTCGAGCTCCCCGGGTTCGCTTCCGCCGTCACGGATCAAGCGACGCTGCAGCAGCTGGACGTGCCCCTGCACCGAGGTCAGGGGCGTCCGGAGGTCATGCGCGATCAGCGCGACGAAGTCCCGCTTCGCCTCCTCCGCTCGGGCCTCTTCGGTGCGGTCCCGGATCTCCAGGACGGTTCCGACGCGGAGACCGGCGAGCTGCAGCACGGCTACGTCGCAACGCACCGGAAGGAATGAGCCGTCCTTCCGTACATAGATGTCGCGATGGTCGTGCAGCGAGATCTGCGCCGCAATGGCCGCTTCGACCGCGCACTCCTCGACCGAGAAGATCCGGCCGTCGGTATGTTGGTGGTGGACCGCGAGGTGGAACAGGGTGCCCGCGACCTCGCTCAGCGAATACCCGAACATCGCCTCCCCGGCCGGATTGATGAAGATCGGAAAGCCGCGCGCGTCGAGCAGCACAAGCGCGGAGGACACGTTCGTCGTGATCGTACGGAGGAGCTCGACCTCGGAGCGGAGCTGCTGGTCGCCCGCGCCGCCTCGTGCAAGCAACTCGCGCATCGCAGTGGCTAGCTCAGCCTGTGCATCCCGCTCCTCGTTCGCACGAAGCGCGGCCATCAGCAGCCGCCGGTTCGCCTCCTGCAAGACATCGTCGGTACCGGCCTTCACCCTGGGCGGCGGCGCGCGTTTCGGCTTCGCGGCGTCGGCCCGCTTCGGCTGCGGCATCGTCAGCTTGACCTCGCCTGGTCCGGCCGTTGCTCGCCGAGATCCTCCCGCCGACGAGCGACACCGGTGATGATGCCGGTGTACTCGGTCAATGCGTCGCCGAGAACGACCCCGTGCTCGCCGACCTCGTAGCGCCGCAGCTCCTTGCTATGGTCGCTGCCGCGCATCTTCGCCACGGCCATCACTTTCTGGAGCGACCCCTCCAGCTCGACGTACCGCTGCAGGATGATGTTGTCGCTCAGGACCGACACGAGGTTCGGGCTGAAGTTCAGGTCAGTGAACGAGTTCGCGACCTCGGCGGTCATGAGTACGGTCACCCCGGATCCGGTCAGCGCGCCGACCATCCGGTAGAGCGACTCGCGGAAGTCCTCGCGGAAGGTCGGCGCAAGCGCGAGCTCGAAGCCGGCCAGCGAGTCGATGACCAGGCGGTCGGCCTTGACCCGCGCCACCGCGGTCTGGATCTCGAGCAGCGCCTCATCGACCGAGAGGTCGAGCGGCCGGAGATAGAGGACCTCGAGCCGGCCCGCCTTGATCATCGACGTGAGGTCAGGCCCGAGCGCTTTGGCCCGCTCGAGGTACTCCTTCGGACGCTCCTCGAAGACCGCCATGACCGCCGCTTCACCGTTCGCCAGGCCGGCGGACACGAACTGGGTCGCGAGCGCGCTCTTGCCCGAGCCCGCCGGACCGACCACCAGGACCGAGTCCGACGAGGGGATCCCCCCGCCGAGCATCTCGTCGAGAGCGGGCACGCCCATCGTCAGGCGCCGCTCGCCGCGCACGGCCTCCGGCCCGGTCACGCGCCTCAGGATCCGCGGGAAGACGTGCACCCCGTCGGCGGTGATCCGCATCGTGTGCAGCCCGGGCAGCGGAGCCTGGCCGCGCATCTTCACCGCCTGAAGCTTGCGCACGATCGAGTTGCGATCGGTGCCCTGGGAGAGGCGGAGGATGCCGTCCGCGACCGTGAACACCGGATTGCCGAGTCCCTCGTCGCTGCCGTATTCGCCGACGAGAAGCGTCGTGGCCTGCCACGCGGTGAGCCGAAGCGCCAGCTGTTGCACGATGCCCGGCAGGCCGCCGTCGTCCCGTCCCCCTGCCGTGGCCCCGACAAGGGTCCGGAACGAGTCCACCACGACGATGCCCGGATCGGTCCGCTCGACCTCGGCGACGATCATCTCCAGCACCGCACTGAGGTTCCCCTCCACCGCGGCCTCGCTGAGGTTGAGGAACCGAACGGCGGTGTTGACCTTCTCCGGCTTGAAGAAGGAGTACTGCTGCTGGTAGCGGAGCATCTTGAGCAACGGCTCACCGAGGACCGTGAAGTACAGCCCCGGCCGTTCGGATGTCCCGATCGTGAACAGGGTCTGCGTAGCCAGCGTGGTCTTGCCGCTTCCCGGATCGCCGGTGATCAGGGTGAAACCGTACTCGGGCAATCCACCACCCAGCACCTCATCCAGGCCTGGCACGCCTGTCGCGAGCCGAATGATCGGGACTCGACCATCGTTCGTGTCTGTCATCGTTTCCCTCCAGAATCCGCTGCGAGGCGTTGCGATGGCGCGTCCGGCCACGCGTCGTGGATCAGGTTGTCGGTCAGGTCGTCGCCGACGAACGTCGCTAATAGGCCGATCAGAGTGCCGATGAGCGCAACGAGGCCCTCATCGATGGCTCCTCCGCCCACGGTGCGGGGTCCGTTGATGTATCCATCCGAGGTGCCGATCTGGACGCCGTCGAGGAGAGGGAACTGAGCCCGGGCGAGGTGCAGCGCGCGGCTGAGGAGGGCGCGATAACCCGCCGCCGTGACAAGCGCTGCGATCCGGGGAGAAAGCTTGCGCACGACCTGCTCGGCAAGATCGATCGGTCCGAGCGGTTGATGATGAGCGGTAATCTCGCGTTCGTGCCGCAGGAGCCAGCGCGCCAGCGCGTGCTGTGCCGGGGTCATGGCGCTTGCGGATAGTTGCGGCACCGTCTTGTCCCTCAATCTGCGCTCGTTGCTGACAGCGTAGTCTCGCGGAACGACCTGCCGACTGCTGTAGCACCGGCTCAGGCGCGCGCGACCGCGAGGTCGACCAGTCAGGAAGCCCCGACCGCATCCGACCTCGGGATGGACCCCTCATGGCTGCGTCATGGAACGCGCGAAGCGCGGCTCCGGCCTCGGGCGGCGAGGCGCCCTCGCCGGGGCGATAGGCCCAGAACGTGATGGGCGGAGCGACCGGCTAGAACGGGGACACAAGGTCGCGATCGGCGTCAAAGCGCAAGGGCGCCGGCGCGCCGAGGATCGTGGTCTGCGGGCGGCCGGCGAGCAGCGGCAAGCAGGCCTCCGATACCAGCGAGTCCGCGAGCTCGAGCGTGTCGCGGACGTAGACGACGCGCGGTCCGCCGGGTCGGGGCGGGAGCATCCGCAGCGCGAGGAGGATGGCCTCCTCGTCGTTCGGCACGACGTGCGGGGTCTTCGCGTTCTCCGGGGTCATGGCCGTGATCGAGTTGATGAGCGTCGTCGCGACGTTGACCTTCTTCGTGAAGCGCTCCGGGACGATGTCGACGAGTCCCATCCCCATCGCGTTGCCATCGGTCTCTGGCGTGAGATCGCGCACGACGATGCGGCGGATGAGCGGCATGCCCGGCTGCCACGGCTGGCCCTGCACGTAGCCGAACGGGCTGCGGCCGATGATCTTCGTGTCGAGGCCCTGACCGGAGATGTTCTTCCCCATCCGGTCACAGATGAGGACGTCGATCCCGTCCAACGGCAGCCGGCCCATCAGCCTGCGCGCCTCGAGCAGGAGTTCGGCCTCGCGGTCGAGGAAGCGCGAGGCCGGGACGGCCACGACCTGCGCGACCTCGTGATAGGCGTTCTCGATGATCGCAACGCCGCCGGCGACCTTTCCGGTCGCGAGGAGCCCTGTCGCCGCGCTCGTGATCGCTGCGCCGAGCCCGATGTCGAAGACGTGCTGGTGACAGGCCTGCGCGCCATCGAGCTTGCCCAGGCCGATCGCGAGCATCTTGGTCAACCCGCTCTCGCGGATCCCGTGGAAGTCGGTGTGCGGCTTCACGCGGTTGACGATGAGGACCGCATCCGCTTCCCATGCCGCGCGGGCCATGAATGTCCCGACACCCAGATCGGTGACGCCGAGGGGCATGCTCTCCATGTCGGAGCGGATGGGACAGCCCATCGTTTCCTCGGTGATCCCGTAGCGCGCGAGGACCGCGCGCTGGCCATCGCTCGTCGCGCCGCCATGGCTGCCCATCGCCGGCACGATGAACGGGGCATAACCCAGCGAACGGACCCGGTCGACCACCGCTCTCGTGATCGCGTCGATATCGACGATGCCGCGGCTCCCGGCCGTAATGGCCACGGAAGCTCCCTTCGCCAACCCCATAGGGGCGAGGACATCGGCTGCGGCGGCTGCGGCGGCGCCGCGGACGTCGGGGACGCGCTCCCTGGGGAATTCCATCCGGACCGGCGCGAAGGCCGGGATCAGCGCAGCGCTCACGCTGCCATTATCGATTTGTCGACCGCCGGTACATCTTGCACGGCGTCTGCGGGCCGTTTGCCCGAGATCCAGGCCCGTGTCGAGGACCGCCCGCAATGGCACACTCGCGAGCAGTGAACGTCATCCGCAACTTCAAAGACTGGCCGGCCGGACCGTTGCATGTCGCGATCGGCGTCTTCGACGGCGTCCATCTCGGCCACCAGATGCTCGTCCGGCAGCTCGTCGCCGGAGCGCGGGCGGCCGGTGCGACGCCGGTGGTCGCGACCTTCGATCCGCTGCCCGGCCAGGCGCTCTCGCAGGATCCGCCGGCCTCGACGCTGGCCGACGCGCCCGAGCGCTGCGCGCTCCTCGAGCAGGCCGGCGCGGAAGCGATCGTGATCTTCACCTTCGACCACGCGTTCTCGCAGCAGTCCGCTGAAGCGTTCATCAAGCGCGTCACGACGGCCGGTGACGTGAAGCGGATCGTGGTCGGCGTCGACTTCCAGTTCGGCCACGGCCGCGAGGGGGCGGTCACGACGCTCAAGGCGCTCGGCGAGCGCCACGGCTTCGCTGTCAGCGTGGTCGAGCCGATAGCCCTCGGAGGCCCCGTGATCAGCTCGACGCGGATCCGGCAGGCGGTGCGCGAGGGCGATCTCGCGACCGCGCAGGCGCTCCTCGGCCGACCGTACTCGGTCAGTGGAACGATCGTGCATGGCGAAGAGCGCGGGCGCGCGCTCGGCTACCCGACGATCAACGTGACACCGCCGGACGACAAGCTGCTCCCGCGCGACGGCATCTACGCGACGTGGGCGATCATCGGCAACGAGCGATTCCGTGCGGCGTCGAGCCTCGGCGTGCGGCCGACGTTCGGAGGCGGCCCACGGAAGCTCGAGGCGCACCTCCTCGACTTCTCGGGCGACCTCTATGGGCAGCGGGCGACGATCGTCTTCGTAGAGCGCCTGCGCGACGAGGTGAAGTTCGAGAGCGCCGACGACCTGGCGCGCCAGATCGCGCTGGACGTCGAGCGGAGCCGGCTGGCCCTCCGCTAGAGCGCCGGCGCCCGTTCCTCCTGCGGCCACGCCGCATACGTCCGCCGGTAATACATCAATGGCGCGCCGGGAAACACGGCGCCGGCCTCGACCGATCCGATGACGAGGACGTGATCGCCGGCCTCGATCGTGCGCTCGATGAGGCACTCGGCGTAGGCCACACAGTCATCAGCGAGGATCGGCGACCCCTTCGCGACGGTCGATGGCCGCCAGGCGACGCCATTGAACTTGTCCTCGTCCTTCGACGCGAAGCGGGTGGCGACCTCACCGCGGCCCGCTAGGAGGAAGTTCACGGTGAAGGCTTTCTGCTCGAGCAGCCCGCGCAGCGTGCGCGACGTGCGATCGAGGCTGATCAGGAGCAGTGGCGGGTCTGTCGAAACGGAGATGAACGACTGCGTCGTCAGACCTTTCGGCTTGCCGTCGAGACCGACGGTCGCGACGACGATGACACCCGTGGGGAACGCGCCCATCACCGAGCGAAAGATGTGCGCATCGACGGGCATCTGCGGCAGTCTAGGCGGCGGTCAGCCCCCGAAGCCGGTGCGGAACGCGGCGACCAGGGTCAGATGGATCAGCGCCTGATGGTGCTTTGGAGCGGCACGCCATCGGCCCAGTAGACGCCGGTCGGTCCAGCCGGCAAGAGGTCGAAGGTCGTTCCGAAGCCGTAGGGCACCCGGTCCGCCGAGAGCACGGAGGTCCCGTCGACCTGGTCGCTGGCGACGAGCGAGCCGAGCGGTCGTCCGTCGGCGATCGGGTGCCCGGGTGATGCGTAGACCTCGCGTCCGTCGGCGAGCACGAGATGGACCACTTTGTGGTCCGCCGGCGCGGTCATGTTCCCGGCACGCTCGACGGCGGCGGCGACACGATTGCCGCGCTCGTCCATCGTCCAGACGATGAGCCCCTCGCGGATGTCCTCCACCGCGACCGGTCCGGTCGGCGTCGCGATCCGCGTGCCGCGCGCGAGACAGATGGGACATGGCGGCGGTCCGCTCGCGCGCTGCGACGCGATGGCGATGCTGCCCGACTGATCGATCGTTCCCGCGACCTGCGATCCCGTGCGGTCATCGGTCGTGAAGCGCGCGTCGAACCTGTACGCGGCGCCCGCGGTATCGAGCGCGAGGGCGCCGAGCAGCTTCCAATCGGAGTAGATCGCGACCTTCTGCGCGTGCGTGTACGTCGAGCTCGGTGCGTATCCCAGGTGGGCGAGGATCGCCGAGAACGTCGCGCCATCCTTCTGCGTTTCGGGGAAGCGTTGCTCCGCGAGCGTGTCCTGATCGCTGCGCGCGACCGGGTACAGGTCGGGGTCGCAGTACCAGAGGCGTCCGAATCGGTCGATGAGGCGGTACTTGAGCTGGGCCGGCGTGAGCGTCCCCGACGCCGCTGGCGCGCCCGTCGGCGACGCGGTCGGGACCGGCACCGGCGACCCCGAGCCGGACGCGACGCCCGGGCGATCGCCGCAGGCCGCTGCCAGGAGGGTGAGCGCGAGAGCAGCCGCGAGCCTGCGCATGACAGAGGAACGCTAGGGGTGCGGGGAAAGTTCCGTTCCGCAACGCCCGTATCCTCTCCCGGGGCCTTAGCTCAGTGGTCAGAGCGGCTGCTTTACACGCAGTTGGTCGGAGGTTCGAGTCCCCCAGGCCCCACTGGCAGGCCGGGATCGGCCGGATGAGAAGGAGACCCGATGGATCCCCTACCCGACTGGCTCACGGCGACCCTGGCGTCCGATGCGACGCAGGGGAAAGGCGTCGTCCAGCCCGGCCTCCGCCCGCTCGAGCGTGAATGGCGCATCGCCGCACCCGCGTACGTCGTCCAGGCGAGCCATGACGACAACCAGGCGGTGGTGACGGCGCTCGCGAGCGTGCCCGCGGGATGCGTACTCGTCGTGAGCGGTCACGCGACCTCCCGCACGGCGACGATCGGCGACATCATGGCCGCCGAGTTCGCCGCACGCGGCGTCGTCGGTCTCATCACCGACGGCCTGGTGCGCGACACAGCGGAGATCCGCCGGATCGCGTTCAAGGTGTGGTGCCGCGGCACGACACCGACGGCGCCGCTGAAGCTGTCACCCGGCCGGGTCGGCGGCGCGATCGACATCGGCGGCGCGTTCGTGCGCGACGGCGACATCGTCATCGCGGACGACGACGGTGTCGTCGTGTGGCCACAGGAGCAGATCGCGGAGCTGCTGGAGAAAGCGAAGGCTCGTCTCGCATCCGACGAGGAGCGGCTCGGGACGATCAAGCCTCGCTAGCTGACGACCATCCACGGCATCGCGGGCAACGGGAACAGGCGCACGTTGCGGCCAGCGAGGATGAGCGCGTCGGCGATGCCCTCGAGGCGCCCGAGCTGCGTTGCGAAGTAGTCGAGGCGCTCTGCGCCGCGCGCGTCGAGGTCCGACTGCTCGCTGCCGCGCCGGGCGATGAGCTGCCAGAGCTCGAAGTAATCGCGGGAGAGGTCGTCGGCATGCACAGTGAGCTGCGCCTCGTAGCGGCAGCGCGCGAGCCGCACGCTCGCCGTCTCGAAGGTGGTCAGCCGGCCGAGCGCGGCGAGGAAGTCCGCGCGCAGCCGGATCGCCTCATCGCTGCCGGTCTCCGCGCGGGACCGCCGGTAGGCGCGCCCGCGGGCCTTCGCCTGCACCGACAGCTCCCGATGGCGCTCATCGATCCGCTGGCGGAAGCGCTCGCTGCGGACGGCGGTGGTCGTCCAGACGACGGGTGCACGAGGTGGCATGTGTCCCGATTATCCTGCGCCACACAGCGTGGACAAGACTGTTCATGACCTACGGAACGTGCGAAGATGAATGAGCCTGACCTCGCGCGGTCCCTCCTCCGGTCAGCCCGGACGGTCGCCGTCGTCGGCTACTCCCACAAGCCCGACCGCCCGAGCAATTCTGTGTCTGCGTATCTGCGAGAGCACGGCTACCGCGTCATCCCGGTGAACCCGCAGCTGCGCGGCGCCGAGGTCGACGGCGAGCGTTCCTACGATCGCCTCGTGGATATCCCGAAGACCGAGACCGTCGACTTCGTCGACGTGTTCCGCCGTGGTGAATTCCTCGACGGCGTCGTCGACGACGCGATCGCGGCGGGTATCGCTGCGATCTGGTTCCAGCTGAGCCTCGGCAACGAGGACGCGGCGCGGCGCGCGGAGAGCGCCGGACTCAGGGTCGTGTGGGATCGCTGCACCGCGATCGAGCACCGCCGGCTCTGATCGCGATCCCTACCAGCGGCTGCGCGGAGTGAGCGCGATCTCCTTGGCCACGTCCTCGCCATTGGCCACACGGGCCCAGAACGGATCGAGCTCGACACGGGCGTTGGCGGTACGGATCGTCGCGATGAGCGAGGCGAACTCCGCGAGCTTGTATGGCTTCGTGTTCACCTTCACCGCGGACGCGCGGCCCCGGGCGACGAAGTGCGGCGCGGACACCCCTGAGTGCGCGCCCGGGTAGCGCTTCGCGTCGATGCGCTGGAGAGATCCGATCGGGACGGTCTCGCGATGCGTGCCGAAGTTCGTGCGGTACACGAGCGCGTCACCGTCGATCCGGAGCTCCGTGAAATAGAGCTGATTCACGACGACGAGCGCGTTCAGCGCGAGGAGCGCCAGCCCGATCACCGTCATGACGGGGTCGCCGCCCGCGACGCCGAACACGAGGATCGATAGCCCCGCGAGCGGGAAGAGCGTGTACGTCGGCCAGAGGATGCGCATGTCAGGGCGCAGGCTGGTCATGCGTCGAGTCTAGGCGGCGCGACCGGACCGATGGCGAGGCGGCGCTCGATATCCGCCAGCGCGTCGCGGATGGGCCGCGTCGCGAGCGCGCGCTCCGGCTCGTCCATCAGGATGTCCGGATCCTGCCACTCGGCGATGCGCGCACGGTAGAACTCTCGCAGCCCGCGGAGCGCCTCGCGTATCGGAAGTGGCTCGTAGGGAACGCCTGCGGTCTCGCACGCGATGCGGTACTCGAGCTCCGTCGGGCGATAGCAGTTGCGGCAGACGTACGAACGCATCGCGATGCCGTTGTTGAACACGCGCGTCGGATGCGCGTCGCCGGCGATGTCCTCCGCGCGGCAGCGCGGGCACCGAGTGATCCACATCGGCGAATTGTGCGGCTGGTCCTATTGCCACGGCCTCGCGTCTATGCGCTAGATGAACGGCGTGGCCCCCGGTGAAGGCAAAGGCTGGGCAAAAGGGCGGAGCGCGAAGGACGACCCGCGTGTCGCGCGAGCGGCGGCGGCGCACCGGGGCATGGCGTATACCCCGCGCCTCGATCCATCGCTAGACCGCCGACGCATGACGCGACCTGCGTCCACGGCGTGGACACCGGCACTCGCGTACGCCGTCGGCCTGCTTGCCGCAGACGGCTGCCAGACCGATGGCCGGCACCTGTCATTCCCGAGCGCTGACCGGGAGCTCGTCGAGCTCCTGCTCCGCTGCCTCAGCAAGACGAACAAGATCACGACCGAACGCGGCCGGTCCGGCGGCATCGTGTACCGGACGCAGATCGGCGACGTCGCACTCTGCCGCTGGCTGCTCGGCGTCGGCATCACGCCGCGTAAGAGCCTGACACTCGGCGCGCTGGTGGTCCCTGACGAGCTCTTCGTGCCACTTGCCCGCGGATTGCTTGATGGCGATGGATCGATCATCAACAAGCGCGCTCGGGCCGATACGAGGCGCCGTTCCGACTACCACTGGGAATACCTTCGGACGAGCTTCCTCAGTGCGAGCCGTGAGCACATCACATGGCTGCAAAGTCGCATGTCAGCCGTATTGGGCGTGCGTGGGTACATCGCCCTCGAGCGCGGAGTTGGCCGAAGGCATGACATGTTCACGCTGCGATTCGGGAAACGAGAGAGTCTGCTGCTGCTCCCGGCGCTCTATTCAGATCCCTCCGCGCCGCGACTGACACGGAAGTTGCGCGTCTGGGAGGACTACCGAGCGAGGCACCGGGATCTGGCGAGTTGATAGAATGACTCTCTCTGGCCCAGGTGGCGAAACGGCAGACGCGGCAGTCTGAGGGGCTGTTGCCCGAAAGGGTTTGCGGGTTCAAGTCCCGCCCTGGGCACCGATCACAACACGCGACGTGACCACTTCCCGCTTCTGAATCGAAGGGACAGGATCACGGCGCGCACGCAGTAGTCCACCAGGACCGCAAGCCAGATCCCCGCGAGGCCCAGCCCGAGCGGGAACGCGAACAGCACCGCGAGCGGCAGGCGCACGATGAACCAGTTCACGATCGTCGTCGAGAGCGTGAATCTCGTATCGCCCGAGCCACGGAGCGCACCGCCCAGCGCGAAGTTGACCGCCTGCGCGGGTTGCGCGAAGCCGATCACGATCAGCGCGCCGACGCCGGCGGCGATCACGGCCTGATCGTTGGTGAACAACCCGAGAAAGAACCGCGCGAAGAGCGCCAGCAGCGCGCCCGCGGCGGATGTCCAGATGATCGCCATGCGGGTCGCGGCCCAGCCCGCGCGCATCGCCCGTTGCGGGTCTCCCATCCCGAGCGACTGACCCACGAGCGCGGCCGAGGCCGCGGCGAACCCGACGCACGGCAGGAACGACAACGACTCGAGCTGGCTCACGAGCTGATGCGCTGCGTATGCCTCGGTGCCCAGCCGGAACGTGAGGAATCCCAGAGCGAGGATGCCGATGCTGAACAGCAAGGACTCGCCGGCCGAGTACCCGCTGATCGATACGAGCGAGCGCAGCGTGACCCGCTCCAAGCGCCACGTGCCCTTCGCGATGCTGACCCCGGCGACACCGCGCCGCAGCAGCGCGATCGTGACCGTGACGAACACGACGTTCACCCCGATCTGCGCGACCGCCGCGCCCATGATGCCCATACCGACGACGCTCACGAGGACATACGTTGCCGGCACGTACAGCAGTGAGCCGAGGGCCGACAGCCACATCGGCGTGCGCGTGTCGCCGGCCGCGCGCATGGCGGCGACGCCGATGATCGAGAGTGTGCTGAACACGTTGAGGCCGCCGATGACGACGAGGTACGGCGCGCCCGCCGACGCGACTGCGTTGTCCGCGCCGATCAGCTCGAGGAGCGGCTTCGCGAAGATCGCGAACAGCACGCCGGTCGCGACGCCGAGCCCGGCACCGAGCACCAGCGATTGCCGGACGATGTCCGACGCCGCCTCCGGACGGTGCTCCCCCATCCGGCGGCTGACGAGCGCGACGGTGCCCACCGAGAGCGCGTTGAACACCGGGAACAGCAGGAACGTGAACTGCGTTGCTGCGCCGACCGCGGCGATCGCGACGCCGCCGAGATGGCCGATGAACACGAAAGCGACGGTCTGACCGCTGGCGCGAATGAGCTGCTCGATGATCCCGGGCCAGGCGAGCTCGAACGCGGCGCGGCCCGGACTGAGGAGCGCGAGCTGGGCGGCCCTGGTCTGCGGCCTCGCCGCCTCCGTCACGCGACCGCGACGCCGGTGCCAGCGATGACCTGTCCGACCGGCCACGCCGTGACACCGAGACGTTCGCGCTCACGATCCCACGCATCGGCGTGTCCGGCGGACACGCCAATGAGCAGGCCGCCGGAGGTCTGCGGGTCGAGCATAAGCCGGCGCGTCGCCTCGTCGAGCTTCTCGTCGAAACGAACGTGGCCTTCGCCGACGAAGTACGCAGTATTGCGCTCGAGGCCGCCAAAGCTCACGCCGCGCTCGGCCTGCGCCCGTGCACCGGGCAGCAGCGGCACTGCGGCGGCGTCGATGCGGATCGCGACGTTCGATCGCGCCGCCATCTCGTGAGCGTGCCCGGCGAGCGCGAACCCCGTCACGTCGGTCGCCGCGTGGAGACCGGCGGCGGCGGCGGCCCGCGCCGCGGCCTGGTTGAGGGCGACCATCGACGCCACGGCCGACGCGAGATCCTCGGGTGCGATGTCGCCGTTCTTGTGCGCCGTCGTGAGGACCCCGGTCCCGATGGGCTTTGTCAGCCAGAGCGTGTCACCCACGGCCAGCGCGCCCTTCGTCAGGATGCGATCAGGGTGCACGCGCCCGGTGACGGCGAGGCCGAACTTCGGCTCGCGATCGATCACGGTGTGCCCGCCGGCGATGACGCCACCAGCCTCGGCGATCTTGTCCACGGCGCCCTGCATGAGGCGCTCGAGCGGCTCGAGTGAGAGATCGTCGGGCCACGCGACGATGTTCAGCGCGAAGAGGACCTCGCCGCCCATCGCGTAGACGTCGGACATGGCGTTCGCAGCGGCGATCGCGCCCGCCGCGTATGCGTCATCGACGATCGGCGGGAAGAAGTCCACCGTCTCGATGATCGCGACGTCGTTGGCAACGCGGTATACCGCCGCATCGTCGGCCGTTCGAAGACCGACGAGCAGCTCCGCGGGGTCGCGCTGCGTGGCGAGGGGGCGCAGGACCTGCGCCAGTGGGCCCGGGCCCAGCTTCGCTCCTCAGCCGGCGCAGGACGACAGGGAGGTGAGCCTGGTCTCCTGGCGGGTGGACACGCGCTGAGGATAGGCCGCGTGCGGCTCAGAGCCCCGGCGGCGGCGTGCGGATACCGGTGTACCAGAGGGCGATCGCGAGGGCGATGAGCAGGATCGCGAGCGAGAAGTACGACATGCCGCGCCCGCGGCGGATGAGCACGACGAGCAGGAGGATCGCGGCTGCCGCGACGAGCGCGAGATCAAGGACCAGGAAGAACAGCTGCATCAGATGACGTTGTGCTCGGTCACGAGCGCCCCCTTGGCGAACCGGTCGAACCGCAATCCGGCGATGTCAACGCTCGTCGGCTCCCCGCAGATGACCTGCGCGATCACCTCGCCTGCAGCCGGCGCTTGCATGAGCCCGTGGCCCGAGAACCCGGCGGCGCTGACGAACCCGGGAACCTCGTCGATGAGCCCGAGGATGGGATGCCGGTCCGGTGTGTCCTCGTAGAAGCCGGCCCAGCCCGTCTTCACCGTGGCCTGCTCGAGGACCGGCAGCCGGGCCAGCGCGTGCTCGACGACCGTCGGCAGAAAGTCCCAGTTCACGGAGTCGTCGAAGCTGGGTCCATCGGCCGGGTCCGCCATCCCCAGCAGCACGCCGCCGGACTCGCGGTGAAAGTAGAGACCCGACGCGAACTCGATGGTCAGCGGGTACTCGTGATCGAGTCCGGGCACCGGCGCGGTCACGAAGATGTGGCGACGAAGGGGCACGATGGGAAGCGTGAGGCCGGCCATTGCGCCGATCTTCGCACCCCAGGCGCCCGCGGCGTTCACGACCGTCGGGCACGCGATCCGATCGCCTGCGGCGCGCACCGCCACGACGCGTCCATGGTCGAGCTCGATGCCGGTGACCTCCGCGCCCTCGCGGAACTCGACACCGTGCTCGCGAGCGCGGGCGACGTAGCCCTGCAGGATCGAGTTCGGGTCGGCGTAGCCGTCCTTGCCGCAGAAGGTCGCGAACCGCACGTCGTCGACGCGGACCTCGGGGAAGAGGTCGTGCGCCTCGGCCGCGGTGAGGCGCTTCGCCGGGACGTCGAGGCGGTGCCAGAGCGCGAGCGACCGCTCGAACGGCTCCACGTCGCGCTCGGCGGTGATCAGGAAAAGGTAGCCGACCTGATGGAATTGCGGATCGACGCCCATCTCGTCCTTGAAGGACTCGAGGCGCGGCAGCGCGCGCTGCGAGAGCCGCACATTCACCTCGGTCGAGAACTGCAGGCGGACGCCGCCGGCGTTCTTGCCCGTCGACCCCGAGCCGAGGCGGTCCTTCTCAAGAACGATGACGCGGCCTACGCCGCGCTGGCTCAGGTGAAAGGCGATCGACGCGCCGATGACGCCACCGCCGACGATGACGACGTCCGCGCTCGTCATTGCTCCGGCGGCACGGCGGACGGCGCGATGCGGACCATCACGAGCAACGCCTTGTACAGCTCCAGGTAGTCACGCGATGCGTAGGCGACGGAGCGGGCGCCGCTGCGGCGCGCGCCGGGGATGAGCTCAGCCATGTCGGCCATCGCCGAGGTGAGGAACGCGAGGTCGATCACGTTGCGGGCTTTCGGCTTGACCGGCTTCGCGGTGCGGGCGACCTCCATCGCCTTCGCGGCGGCGAGCTGCAACAGCTCCTGGACCCGCTGCGGGTGCAGCATCTTCGCGGAGTATCGCTCGGTCGCGTCCTTCGTCTTGACCGTGACGCACGACGGCACAAGGGCGCGAGCTTCGCGGCACGTCGCGCCGTCGCCCGCGACGAGCGTGACGCTCGCGTCGAAGTAGCCGGCGAGGTACACGTTGAGGGTCGTCTCACCGACCGGCTTGCCGTTGAGCTTGCATTCGTAGATCGCGCGGCTCGCGTACGTGTGGTCGAGGACCGCGCGCGGGTGGCCGGCCATGCCGTGGTAGCCGATGAAGAAGCAGGTGTCGTAGCCGCCGTCGATGCCCTGGCCCATGCTCCAGGGCTTCGCGGTGCCGACGAGGAGCTCGGCGCGCGGGTCGAGCTCGTCGGCGTAGATGTTGTGCATGTTGCCGTGCGAGTCGTTGACGCAGAAGCGGGCCGCGCCGCCCGATGCGGCGCCCTCGATCGCGGCGTTGACCTCGTTCGTCATCCACGTGCGCGCCCGTTCGTACTCGGGGCCGTGCATCATCACGTGGCTGTACGTCGCGACACCGCCGATGCCCTCCATGTCGACGGAGATCCAGACGCTCGAGGGCTCGCGCTTCGGCATCGGTGAGGGATGGTAGCGAGGTCGGTGTCGGCGTTGGATTCGGTCTAAAATGAACGAGCCCGCCGACGTGGAGAAATTGGCAAACTCGTACGCTTCAGGGGCGTATGGTCGAAAGGCTTTGCGGGTTCAAGTCCCGCCGTCGGCACCGAGTCACTCGCCCTACTGCTTGACCGCCGTCTTCAAATACCAGTCTTCGACGTTCCAAAAGCGCTGCGTCGGATCGTTCACCGGAGCGACGCGGAAGCCCTTGAGCGTCTTCGACTGCGCGTACAGATAGTCGCTGTAGTAGAGGAACACCACCGGCAGGTCCGTCGCGATCGCGTTGAACACCTGACCAAGCAGGTCGCGGCGCTTCGACTGGTCCACGGTCCGCCGCGCCTGCTCCAGCAGACGGTCGGTCGCGAGCGTCGAGTAGCCGGAAAAGTTGTCACCGGGGTCGGCGACCTGGCTCGAGTGGAAGAACGGGTACGGGTCGGGATCGTTGCCGACGGTGATCCCCACGAGCAGCGCGTCGAAGTCCCGCTGGCGCGCGACCCGATCCACGAGCTCGCCGAACGGCACGGGCCGCACATCCACGGCGATCCCGATGGCCGTGAGATCGTCGGCGATCTGGCGCGCGGCCGCGAGCCGGGCCGGCTCATCAGATGTCGAGATCGAGAACCTGAGCGCCACACCGCCCTTATCACGGATCCGGTCGCCATCGTGGTCGATCCAGTCGGCCGCATCGAGCATCGCCTTCGCGTCCGCAGCAGACGTGCTGATGCGCGGCACGTCCTTCACGAACGCCCAGGAGCTCGAGGGCACGAACTCGTCAGCGACGCTCCCCCGTCCGTCAGCCGCGACCTGCAGCACGCGCCCGCGATCGATCGCCGTGGCGATGGCCTGCCGCACGGCCCGATCCCGGAACACTGGCCGCGTCGGTCGCACGTTCAGGAACAGCGCCGTGAAGTCGTTCGTCGGGAGGCTCAGCAGGTCGACCGTCTTCAGCGTCCGGGCGCGGCTCGCGTCCTGGGGCGAGAGACCGGCGGTCCCGTCGATCTCGCCGCGTGCCAACGCCGCCAGCGCGTCGCCGCTGTCGCGGAAGAAGCGCAGCACGATCTTGTCGAGATACGCACGTGAGCGGGCGGGCTTCGTCCGGTAGAAGTCATCAGCACGGGTGAGCGTCACCTGGCGCCCGTCCACCTCGGTCACCTTGAACGGTCCGGTCCCGACCGGCCGCGTGTTGAATGGCTGGCGGGTGAGCTCCGTGAACGGCACGCCCTTCAGCAGATGGGCCGGAAGCAGCGGAACGGTCGTGCTGCCCGCGAACGGCGCGTACACATCGGGCAGCGTGAAGCGGACGGTCGTCGCCGTGATGGCCGCGACCTGCACACCGCGGAACGAGTCCGCGTATGGGCCGCCGTACGCGCGATCCTGCAGCAGGCCCACCGTATAGATGACGTCGTCGGCCGTGACCGGCGCTCCGTCGTGCCACGTCGCGTCGGTTCGGATGAAGAACGTCCAGACCTTCCCGGTCGTGTCGACTTCGAACGTCGCGAGGTCGGGGATGATCGTGCCGTCGCGGCCGAAGCGCGTGAGGCCGCTGAACACCAGGCGCGAGACGTCCTGGTCGACGTTCGTCGCGGCGATGATCGGATCGAGGTACTGCACGACGCCCGCGACACCCTCGACGTACGTGCCGCCGAACGCCGGGTCGGTGGAGACATCGGTGCGGTCGGTGACGATCGCGACCCCGCTCGTGACGACGAGCAGGCCGACGAGCGCGAGGACGATGAGCTTGTCGCGCGCGGTCAACGCTCGTTCCCGCCGGTGGCGGGGGCTAGGCCGCCGGCGACGTCGTGCGAGCGCCCACGAGCGATATCAGGATGAACACGACCACCAGCACGACGGTCAAGCGGAACAGCGTCCGCTCGATACCGCGCCGGCTGCGGTATGCCGTGGACTCGCCGCCGAACGTGGACGACAGGCCGGTCCCCCGCGCTTGCAGGAGGATCGACGTGGCGACCGCGACCGCGATGAGCAATTGGGAGACCTGAAGGAGATCCATCGGAGACCGCAGTGTACCTGTTCAGCGCGGCCGATAGACGAAGAGGCCTCCGGGCAGGCGCGCCTCAAGGCGGTAGCGCACCTCGATGGCCTGGACGAGCGACGGCGCCCATCGCGATCGCTCGTACGCGGCCGCGTCCGCGAGCTTCCCCAGCTCGGCCTCAGTGACGATCGCCGTGAAGCGCGCGCCGCGCACGTCGCCGAGGAGCGGAAGCGGATCGATCGTGCCCTGCGCGACGAGCCTGCTCCAGAGGAACAGGTCATCCACGACGACACGATGTCCGGTCGCGACGAGCAGCCCGCTGTCCTCGGCGAGGACGGTCTCGTCGCCGGCGAGCGCTCGGCCGGCCGATGCGATCCGGGTCGGATCTCCCCACGCACCGGTCGTCGCGCTCCGGCCTGGCACCACGCCGAGCGGGTCGAGCACGGCGATCGCGAGGAGCAGGTTAACGAGGGCCATGACCGGGTACGGCGCGGCGCGGGAGATCGCCGGAGCGACGGCGGCGAGCGCGAGGCTCGCGGCGACCGAGAGGTCGAGCAAGTAGTTGATCGTCGCGCCCTCGCGCCCGCCCAGCACGACGATGACGGCGCCGGCGACGAAGTAGGCCGCGATCGGCCCGCGGACCGAGCGCGTGACGATGGCGGTCCCGACGAGCGCCGCGAGGATCACGACGCCGAGGAACACCAGCAGCGCGGCCTGATCGACCGTCCAGGACAGCGCATTCCAGACGACCACGTGGCGCCACAGGCCCTCGTAGCCGAGGGGCAACAACACGATCGCCGCGAGCACGGCGCCAGAGAGCGCCGTCGTCAGCCACGCGCGCAGCAGCGGACGGTCGCGGAGCACGAGCCACGCGAGCAGCGCGATCGCGACGATGACGGCCGTCGGCTTCGCGAGCACAGCGAGCACGACGAGCGCGGCGGAGAGCTGGGCGTTGCGACGCTCCAGAGCGATCACCGAGCCAGCGGTCAGCGCGAGCGCCACAAGGTCGGGCTTGAGGGCGGGACCCCAGATCGCGACCGGCACGAGCGCGAGCCACCCGAGAGCGAGCACGGCCGCGACGAGACGGCCACCGGCGCGCGCACGCCAGGCGATGAGGCCCGCAACGCCGAGCGTCGACGCGATGCTGAGAAGCCGTCCGGTCACGAAGGGGTCACCGGCGGCGGCGCCGGCGAAGAACAGCGGCGGGTAGTTCGCTGCCGTGAACGACGCGCCACCCGCCGCATCGCGATACGTGTCCAGGGTCCGCATGAGCAGAGCAGCATGCGCGACCGCGCCCTCGCCGTAGAGCATCGGACCCGAACTCTGCAGCGCGCGGCCCCACGACAGAAGTGCGACGAGCACCATGAGGCCGGCGACCGCGCCGTAGGCGGCCCACGCGATCGTCGGACCGCGGCCGCGGCTCATCGCCTGCTGATCAGCGGTCGTCCGGTCATCCGTTCCGGCGCCGGCACGCCGAGCAGCTCGAGGATCGTCGGCGCGACGTCCGCGAGGCCGCCGTCACGCAGCGCCCATGCGCCCGGCTCACTCGTGATGAACGCGACCGGCACGGGATTCGTGCTGTGCTGCGTGTTCAGGCTGCCATCGGGAAAGGCCATCTCTTCGACGTTGCCGTGATCCGCGGTGAGCAGGACGCAGCCCCCGGCCGCGAGGACCGCATCGACCACGACCTCGACGGCATCGTCGGTGGCCTTCATCGCACGCAGGGCGGCGTCGAACACGCCGGTATGGCCAACCATGTCGGGATTGGCGAAATTCACGATCGCGAAGTCGTACGTGCCCGTGCGCACCGCTGTCGCAAGCCGCTCGGCCACCTGCTTCGCGCTCATCTCGGGAGCCTGGTCGTAGGTGGCGACCTTCGGGGACGGGACGAGCTCGCGGTCCTCGCCCGGGAAGGCGTCCTCGCGCCCGCCGTTGAAGAAGTACGTGACGTGGGCGTACTTCTCGGTCTCGGCGACGTGGAACTGCCGTAGCCCAGCGCGCGACAGCAGCTCGGCGACGGAGAGAACATTCTGCTTCGGGAACGCGACTCTCACACCTGGAAGGTCGACGTTGTAGTCGGTCATGGTCGCGTACGTGAGCCGGTGCGGGACACGCGCGCGATGGAATCCGGTGAAGTCCGCCTGCATCAAGGCCCACGTCAGCTGGCGCGCCCGATCAGGACGGAAATTGAAGAACACCACCGCATCGCCGTCCTCGACGCGGCGGCCGTCGCCCACGACGTGCGGCTCGAGCAGCTCGTCGCGGCAGTCCTCGGTCGCATAGCAGGCGCGGAGCGCGTCCTCGGCCGTCGCGACCCGCTGCCCGTTCGCATCGACGATCGCGTCATACGACCGCTTGGTCCGCTCCCAGCGCGTGTCGCGGTCCATGGCGTAGAAGCGGCCATGTACGGTCGCGATCGGCCTGCCGACCTCCGCAAGGAGCGGCATCGCGCTCCGCGGTGGCATGTCCCGACCATCGAGGAACGCGTGCACGAACACGTTACGAACGTCTTCGCGGGCCGCGAGCTCGACCAGCGCGGCGAGGTGCTTCATGTCGGCGTGCACGCCGCCGGTGGAGAGGAGACCCATGAGATGGAGCGCCCCGCCCGCCCGCGCCGCGGCGCACGCCGCGCGCAACGCGGGGTTGGCGAAGAAAGACCCGTCCGCGATCGACCGGTCGATCAGCTCGAGCGCCTGCGGATCCGCGTACCCGGCACCCATCGTGAGGTGCCCGACCTCGCTATTGCCCATCACTCCGGGCGGAAGGCCGACCGCGGTCCCGCTCGCCTCGAGCGTCGCGTGCGGCTGGTCGCGCAGGATCGCGTCGAGACGGGGCGTGTCCGCGCGGGCCGCGGCGTTCGCAGGCGAATCCGGTGCGATCCCCCACCCGTCGAGCACGCAGAGGACGACCGGCCGGAACGCCGCCGTCACGCGGTGAACGCCGCGATGATCGCCGCGAACTCGTCCGCCTTCAGTGACGCGCCCCCGACCAGCGCGCCGTCGATGCCCGCGGCCATCGCGAACTCGGTCGCGCTCGCCGCGGTGACGCTTCCGCCATAGAGGACCCGGATACCGTCCGCGGGGGCGCCGGCTTTCGCAAGCGCCGCCCGGATCGTCCGCGCCGCGGCGCTCGCGTGCGTGCCCGTCGCCGGCCTGCCGGTCCCGATCGCCCAGATCGGCTCGTACGCGATAACGAGCCGGTCGGGAACGAGCGCCGCCACCTCGGACACGTCGCGCTCGACCTGCCCACGGAGCACCGCGTCGGTCCGGCCTGCTGCGAACTCCGCCTCGCTCTCGCCGACACACAGGATCGCCGTGAATCCGGCACCGAGCACGCGAGCGACCTTGCGCGCAATGCGCGCGTCGTCATCGCCCTGGTCGCGCCGCACTTCGGAGTGGCCGATGATCGCGCCCTTCGCGAGGCCACGCAGCATCGAGACGCTGAGCTGCCCGGTGTAGGCGCCCTTGTCCTGCCAATGCACGTCCTGCGCGTACACGCCGATGTCGGATCCCCGGACGACCTCCGCGACCGCGACGAGCGCGATCGCGGGTGGCGCCATGCCGACCTCGGTCCCTCCGTGTGGCGTGGCCGCGACAGTGCGAGCGAGCGCGACGGCGTCGCCGACGGTGGCAGGGTTCATCTTCCAGTTGCCCACAACGAGTCGACCGCGTGTCACTCCGCTGCTTCCTCCACGAGCCGGCGCAAACGTGACCGCACGACCCACTTCGTCGTGTCGAGCCGCTCGGCCAGATCGCTCAGTGTCGCGGTCGGCGCGCGAAGGCGCGCGCTCGCGATCTGCCGGAGCGGAGCCGAGAGCCGCGCGAGCCGGCCGGCGCGGGCGAGCACGCGGATCGCCTCCGTCTGCGCGCGGGCGGAGACGACCGCGCGCGCGAGGTTCGCGGCCTCCGCGTTCACCAGGGCATTGGTCCGCCCACGCACCTCGCGTGAGACGCGCTTGATCTCGAAGCGCAGCAACGTCTCGCTCGCGCCGGCAGCCCGAAGGTACGCGGCGATCACCTCCGCGTCACGGATCGTGAAGACCAGCTGGCCGCGGCGCGAGCGGACCGCGGGCGCGAAGCCCTCGCGACCCAAGACGGACGCGGCACGACGGACCTCGCCATGCGGTGGCCGCAGCTCGAGCAGATAACCGGACGCGCCCGCCGATAGCGATCCGCCGGCGAGGATGAGACCGCGCAGATACGTGCGCCTGCAGCACGCAGTCCGGAAGACCGAGCCCGTCGGCGCGTCCCCAGTTGGGTCGGTGCGATGCGCGAGGCGCCGGGCGGGGACACCGAGATGTGCCGCGCGCGGCAGCAGCGCTGCGAGCACGCGCGCGTCGCAGGCCTTGAGCGGCAGACGTGACAATTCGGCCTTCACCTCTTCAGAGAGCGGAGAGCGCGCGCGTCCCGCGACCCCACGGGTCATGTGCGCACGTCCGGACGGTCGCGGTCGCGATGCTCGACGACGACCTCGCCCTTCCAGGACTCGCGCAGGCGCCGGGCGACCTCCTCGGCGATCGCGACGGAGCGATGCCGTCCGCCGGTGCAGCCGAATGAGATGCCGAGGCGCGCCTTCTTCTCCTCCTCGTATCGCGGCAGCGCGAACTCGAAGAGCGGCATGAGCCGGTCGAGGAACGTCTTCGTCGCGGGATGACCGAGCACGAAGTCGCGGACCGGCGCATCGCTGCCAGACAGCGGCCGCAGCTCATCGATGTAGAAGGGGTTCTCCATGAACCGGACATCGAGGACGAGATCCGCGCTCTGCGGCAGCCCGTACTTGTAGCCGAAGCTCACGAGGTGCACGAGCATCCCCGAAAGGCCTTCCCCGTAGAGCGAGTGCAGCGTGTCTCGCAGGTCCTTCACCGATAGGTAGGTCGTGTCGATCACTTTGTCGGCGCGCGCGCGCAGGTCGACCAGGAGCCGGCGCTCCCCCTCGATGGACGGCTGCACCCCGCCGGTCCCCTCGAGCGGATGGCGGTGGCGGGTCTCGCTGTACCGGCGGAGGAGGACCTCGTCCGAGGCGTCGAAGAACAGGACGTGCGGGCGGTTCCCGGCCGCCTCGAGCAGATCGAGCTGTGCTGCGGCGTCGGCGAAGAGCGCGCCGCTGCGGGCGTCGATGACCATGGCCACGCGCGAGTGGCCGCCCCTGCGCGCGACATCGAGGGTGGTGCCCATGATCGCCGGCGGGAGGTTGTCAAGGATGTAGTAGCCGAGGTCCTCGAAGACCTTCACGGCCTGCGACTTCCCGGCGCCGGAGAGCCCGGTCACGACGACGAAGTCGGGGCGCGAGCTCACCGTCTAGTGCGGGATGATCCGCGAGGCGACGAAGCCGACCAACCCGATGATGATCGCGCCGATGATCGCGGTCAGGAAGTTGTCCACCTGAAAGCCAAGGAACGGGATCGCCGAGACGAGGAGCAGCATCAGGCCGGCGATCACCACCTGGAACAGGCCAAGGGTGAGGCACGTGATCGGCATCGCGATGAGCGAGATGATCGGCTTGACGAATGCGTTGACGACACCGAGCACGAGCGCCGTGAGGAGCAGCGAGATCCAGGGATCCGCTGAACCGGTGCCATAGCTCGTGTGGCCGTAGGAGATGCCCGGCAGGAAGTAGGCCGTAACGGCGATGGCGACCGCGTTGATGAGGGTGCGCCCGATCAATCCCATCGCCTGATACTAGGCGGCTAGTACTGGTTGACGGTGCCGAGTCGCCGGATGCGCCGATCCGCGGCACGGAACGCCCACAGGCCGATGGGCAGCGCCACGATCGTTGTGGCGATGAGCGCGGCGTACTCCGCGACCGGATCCAACAGCAACCGCGTCCCGAGCGCCTGGTTGCGCAGGATATCCATCGCGTAGGTCGTTGGCAGCGCGAAGGCGATCGGCTGCAGGACGCCCGGCAGCAGGATCACGGGGAAGGCGGCGCCGGACGCCGTCGCGAACAGGAAGTTCGTGGAATCAATGAACAGATTGGCGTCGCGGATGGACAGGACGATCGCCGCCAGGAGGTACGCGACACCGACGAGCGCGACGGTGGCGATCGCGAGCGCCGGTAGCGCATAGATCGCCTCGAGGCGGAACCGCAGACCAAAGAACACGACGCCGATCCCGAGGATGGCGATCTGGCCGAACACGAACCAGAACATGCCGCCGAGCGCGCGCCCGAGGACGAGCGTTTCGCGCGCCGTCGGCGTCAGCCAGGTCGGCTCGAGCGTCCCTGTCTCCATCTCGTTGCGGAAGCTCATGGCCATCGCCCAGAACGCCGTCGCCACGAGGCCGCTGATCACGCCACCGAGGAAGATGAATCCCGCGAGGTCGGCGGTGCCGATCATCTTCTCCAGACCCACGACCTTCCCGCCGACCGCGAAGGACGCGCCGAAGAGCAGCGCCGGCAGCACGCCCTGGTAGAGGGGCGTGAAGATGGACGCGGCGACGGACAACCGGTACCGCGACACGTTGCGGATGTCCTTCTTTGCGATCGCGAGGGCAGCCCGCAGCTCGTTCATCAATACCGTCCGAGCATGCCGCTGCGGCGCGCGCTCGCCTCGAGTATCCGGAACACGACAACGGCGAACGTGTCGAACACGGCAGCGAGGCCCAAGAGGACACCGACGGTCGGGACAAGGTCCAGCGGTGTGGCGCCCTTCAGCAGGACGCCGCGGATGCCGGCGACCACGTAGGTCGGGGGCATGGCGGCGGACACGCTCTGCGCCCATCCGGGGAGCATCACGATCGGGAAGGTGATGCCGCACAGCAGGGACAGCGCGCCGCGCACGAACTGCACCGCCGGACCGACCTCTCCGAATCGAAGGACGGCCGCGCCGAAGAGCGAGCCCATCGCGTACATCGCCGGCAGACCGGCCAGGGTGACGAGCAAGGTCAGCAGGATCCCCTCGAGCGGCAACACGACCCCGAACATGAGCCACACGGCGAGGCCCATCACCACGAGCTGGAACAGGACCCAGACGACATTCGTGAGCGTCGGGCCGAAGAGCGGCACGAGACGCGAGACCGGTGTGAGGAACACGGCCTCGAGCGACCCGCGCATCTGCTCGACCCGCAGCGACGTGCCGGGTCCCCAGAGCAGGGTGCTCAGCCACATGTACATCGCGTAGCCGACGAAGACGAAGAGCGTGACACCCGTGGTGCCGGATCGCGTCGCGAACGCGTCGAGGGCTTGCGCGTCGCCGCCACCCGAGTAGGCCTGGCCCATGAGCACCCAGACGGCAGGCAGCAGGACCGGCCAGAAGATCTGGCCGATGAAGTTCGCGGGGTACCGTCGCAGCTGCCGCAGCGACATCTGCCCGGCCGCCGCGAGCGCTCTGAGGTCCGCGGGTACGAGGGCGAGGTTCATTCGCGCAGCGCGCGGCCGGTGAGCGAGATGAAGACGTCCTCGAGCGACACGGGCACGACCTCGACGTGCTGGATCGTGGCGCCCTCGCTTCGCGCTGCGTCGAACGCGGCCGGGACGAAGTCGCGCGCCGACGCGCAATGCGCTGTCACCGCGAGCATGCCGTTGTGGCGCTCGCTTCGAGCGATGACCGCGGTGCTCGCGAGGCGCGCGAGCATCGGAGCGTCCGCACCCGTCATCCCGAACTCCAGGCTCACGACCTCCTCGGCCCGGATCAGCCGCTTCAACGCGGCGGGCGTGTCGAGGGCGACGATCTCGCCGTGGTCGATGATCGCGATGCGGTCGCAGAGCTGGTCGGCCTCCTCCATGTAGTGCGTGGTCAGGAGCACGGTCCGGCCCTGGCGCTTCAGCTCGCGAACACGGTCGCGCAGGTCGCGAGCGGACTGCGGGTCGAGGCCGACCGTCGGCTCGTCGAGGATCACAAGCGGCGGATCGGGCAGGAGCGCCCGCGCGAGCGCGAGCCGCTGGCGCATACCCGTCGAGTACCGCTCGACGTAGTCGTCGGCGCGGTCCACGAGCTTCATGGCGACGAGTGCCGCGTCGATGCGCGCGCGCTGCTCCTTCGGCGGTACGTGATAGAGCGCCGCGAAGTACTCGAGGTTCTCGCGCGCGGTGAGCTTCCAGTACAGGCTCCGCTCGCCGGACAGCATCGCGCCGAGCCTGCGGCGGACCTCGCGCGGCCGCTGCCGCACGTCGATGCCGAGCACGCAAAGCTCGCCGCTGGTCGGCTCGAGGAGGGTCGCGAGCATGCGCAGCGTCGTCGTCTTTCCTGCCCCGTTCGGGCCAAGGACGCCGAAGATCTCGCCACGCTCCACCCTGAGGTCGATGCCGTTGACGGCGACGAAGCGCTCCCGCTGGTCGGGCTGGCGCGTGATGCGCTGCCAGAGGGTGCGGCGGCCCTTCTCGAACACCTTCGTGAGGCCGCGTACCTCTACCGCAGGTGCGCTGCGATCGTCCTCACTCGACATCGATCATGACGCGATCGTCACCGTCCGAGACGTCGACGATCGTCCCTGAGTGCGCGATGTGGCGGAGCACATCGTCGAGGTCGATGCCGAACTTCGCGAGCTGTTCGCGGACGAGGCCGCTCGCCGCGATCTTGGTCTTGCCCATGCGCGCGATACCGAGCGGGATCGCGATGTTCACCTTCGTCTTGCCCGCCGACAGGACCCGGATCCGAAGCGTGCGGCGGCCGAGGCCCGGCGGGATCGGCGCATCGGGCGGGAACAGCGGACGGTCAGGCGCGGTGGGCGCCTTCGGTGGGAAGGGTGCGTGCGGGCTGAACGGTGCGTGTGGGGTCGAAGGCGTGCCCGGGGCCGGGCGGTCCGAGACGTCGCCGATCGCCCTGAGCAGCCGGTACGCCTGGTCGGGATCGATCTTCCCTTCCGCAAGGAGCTTCAGGACCTGCTTGCCCTCGTCGCTCGGCATCAGCGTTCGCGGCGCGCGTCGAGCTCCGCGGCGGCGGCGTCGACGTCGACCTCGCCGCGGGCCACGCGCTCGAGCAGGTCGCGGACGTCGACCTGCGGCTCGGCTGACTCCAGCGGCTCCATCCGCTCGGTGCGCTCGCCATCAGTGGCCGCCTCCGCGGGCCGCTCCGCCATGGAGGCGGCGGTGGACTCGGGAGCGGTGCCGTCGGATGTACGGATCTCGAGGTCGCCGCTCATCGTCTTGACGCTGACCTTCGTCTCGGCCTTGCCGATGACGATCCGCTTGGCGCGCTTGCCTTCGGTGCTGATGAGGCCGTCCATCTCGTTGTCGAGATCGCCGCTCATGCTGCTGAAGCTCACGTCGTACGACCCACCCGTAAGGTGCAGATCGATGTCCCCGCTGATCGTCTTGATCCGGTGCTCGCGGTCCTTGTCGAGCTCACCGTCGATCTCAACGTCGCCGCTGACGGTGACGATGTCCGATCCGTGGAGCCGGACGCGCCTGAACGTGAGGTCGCCGCTCACCGTATTGGCGACGAGCTGACCCGCGTACTCGGTGAGGTCACCGTCGCCGCTGACGGTCTTGAGGCGCAGCGGTCCCTGGAGATCGTTCGCGGTGATGTCACCCGAAACGCTCTGCAGGTCCACCGGGCCGCGCGTCCCGGCGAGATCGACGTCGCCGCTCACGGTGTGCGCCTCGAGGCGAAGCTCTTTCGGAACGGTGATCTCGAAGTCGACGGCGACCCTGCCGCCGCGGAACAGATCGGCCCAGCCGCGGTCCTGCTCGTAGAGATGCGGCTTGACCAGGACGTCGTTGCCCTCCTGCTCCATCCGGACCTCGACGTTCTCGAGGAGGCGCTTCGCGCGCTCCTCGCTTGTGCCGCGGACGCGCTTTCGTGCCGTGACGTGGATCTTGCCGTCCTCGGCGACCGTGATCTTCGTGTCACCCGAGACGTTGCGGACGTGCAGCCCGGGCAGCGGTCCGACCAGAAAGTCACGTTCGATGGTCTCGGAGTACTCCTCGCCGCCGAAGCCCATGTCGCCCAGATCGATGTTGAAGCTCATCGAGTCCTTGATGGTCTTGCCGATGTGCCTGCCGAGGTCGTGCCCGAGCCCCTCGCTCACCGAGCGGCGGATCTCGCGGCTCTGGTCGCGCTCCGTGCGGCGCGCGTCGCGCTCGCGGTGGCGCTCCTGCATGTGCAGCTCCCGCTCTTGCTGGCGGAGCTGGTAGTAGCGCTCGCGCGCCTCTTCGAATTCCTCGCGCGCCGACTTGCGCCGGCCGGCGTCCTCGCCGCTCATCGATCAGCCTCCAATAGCGTCGCCGCGTCGTCCGGCGCGATCTTGCCTTCCGCCAGCTCCCGCAGGATCTCTTTCCGCCTCTCCGCCTCGCGGTCCGGCTCGACCTGCGACGGGAACCCGAGGGCGCGGATCACGGCGTCGAGCCGCGATCGAACGGTCGGATACGAGATGCCGAGCTCACGCTCGACGTCCTTGAAGTTGCCGCGCGCGCGGATGAACGTCTCGAGGAACTCGAGCTGCTCCGTGGTCAGCGAGTGGAACCGGCCCAGGGTGAAGTTCCCCTCGAGGCGCGTGCCGCAGGCCTCGCAGTCGAGGCGCACGACCCGCAGCGACTCCTGACAGATAGGGCAGCGGCCGATCACCGGATTCGCCATGGGCTGACTGTGCGAGTCCCGGGCGCTGATTGTCAATGAAAACTCATCGTTATGTAGCCGAATATGCGGATCGTTGAGGTCGACCTTGACGGGTCAGTCGATCGCTTGCTTGATCCGCTCCGCGAGGGCCGCGCCCACCCCCGTCACGGCGGCGAGCTCGGCCTCGGTCGCGTCCCGCATCCCGCGCACCGAGCCGAAT
The DNA here is from genome assembly GCA_038227105.1 of Candidatus Limnocylindria bacterium. Lineage (GTDB taxonomy): Bacteria > Chloroflexota > Limnocylindria > P2-11E > P2-11E > UBA4735. Next base: position 37,244 of record JBBRQB010000014.1, read on the forward strand.
GTCTTCAGCAAGGCGCGCTTCTTGGCGGGTCCGACGCCCTGGACGTCGTCGAGCACGGAGCGCGTCGCCTTCTTCGCCCGCAGCTGCTGGTGATAGGTCACGGCGAACCGGTGGGCCTCGTCGCGGATGCGCTGGACCATGAACAGGCCCTGCGAGCGCTCCGGCAGGATCACGGGCTCGGGCCGGCCCGGGAGGAACAGCTCCTCCCGCTCCTTCGCGAGCGCCACGATCGGGATCTGGAGCAGCCCGGCGTCCGAGAGCGCGGCGATGCCCGCAGAGAGCTGCCCCTTGCCGCCGTCCAGGATGACGAGGTCCGGCACGGGCCACCCATCGCGCTCACCGGCGGCGCTGCGCGCAAAGCGCCGCCGCAATGTGTCGCGCATGTTCGCGAAGTCGTCGTTGCGGTCGCCGAGCTTCGTCCTGAAGCGCCGGTACGCCTGCTTCGCCGGCCTGCCGTCCTCGAACACCACCATCGAGCTCACGACGTTGGTCCCCTGCACGTGGCTCACGTCGAAGCACTCGATGCGCTTCGGCGGACCCTCGAGGCCCAGCGCTTTCTGCAGCTCGCCGAGCGCCGTGTCGGTCTTGCCGCGGTCCGCGAGCCAGCGCACGCGCTCCTGCTCGAGCGCGTCCTGCGCATTGCGCACCGCGAGCTCGATGAGCCGCCGCTTCTTGCCGCGCTGCGGCACGTGCAGCTCGACGTGGGTGCCGCGCTTCTCCTCCGCGAAGGCGACGAACGTCGCGGCGTCGGGGATCGCCTCGGGCACGACGATCTCCGGCGGGAACGTCGTGGCCGCCGCGTAGTGCTGCCGGATGAACGAGCCGAGCACCTCCGCGGGTGTCGCACCCTCGCTGCCCTCGAGGAAGAACTGGTCACGGCCCACGACCGTGCCGTCGCGCACGCGAAGCAGCTGCACGGCCGCATCGCCTTCGGCGATCGCCGCGCCGAGCGCGTCGAAGTCGTCGCCCTTGTATGCGTGGACCTCCTGCCGGTCGGTGGTCCGGTCGATCGCCTGGATCCGGTCGCGCAGCAGGCCCGCGCGCTCGTAGTCCAATGCCTCCGCGGCGAGGTGCATCTCGCGGCGGAGGTCACGGGCGAGCGCCTCGTAGCGACCTTCCAGGAACTGCACGCTCCGCTCGATCGTCGCGCGGTATTCGTCCTTCGTGGCCGCGCCGACGCAGGGCGCGGTGCAGCGCTTCAAGTGATAGAGGAGACACGGCCGGCCGCCGGGGAGAGCCGACGGCGGGACGGTGCGCCCGCGACCGTCCTCGGCTGCGACGATCGTGAGCTTGCAGGTACGGTACGGGAAGAGCTTCTGCAAGAGGTCGAGCGACTCGTCGACGGATTTCGCGTTCGCGTACGGGCCGAAGTACCGAGCGGCGCGATCACCCAGGGTCCGGGTCCGCAGGATCCGCGGGAAGTCCTCGCCGAGCGTGACCTTTACATAGGGATAGGACTTGTCGTCCTTGAGCCGGATGTTGTAGCGGGGCCGGTGCTGCTTGATGAGATTCGCCTCGAGGAGGTACGCCTCGGACACGCTGCCGGTGAGCACGTACTCGAGGCGGTCGGCGCGCTCGACGAGGCGCACGTGGCGCAGGTCGAGGCTCGGCCCGAAGTAGCTGCGGATGCGGTCGCGGAGCACGTCGGCCTTGCCGACATACAGGACGCGACCGCGCACGTCCTTGAACAGGTACACGCCCGGCTCGGCGGGGAACGAAGCTGCCTGCGCGAGCAGGGTGGTGCGACGGTCTGCGGCATTGGGCATGGTGAAAAGGATAGGAAGGGCCCCGCGGCTATGATTTCGCGCAGCAGATGAGGAGTTCCGTGCGGTGAAAGAGACTACCGAGCCCCGCCGGTCACGCCGGTCGGTCCAGTCGGTCGACCGCGCCCTGGATCTGCTCGAAGCGCTTGCCGGCTCCGACGGCGAGGTCTCCATCACGGCCCTGGCGGCCCGGACGAAGCTCCACGTCAGCACGGTCCACCGGCTTCTCGCGACGCTCCTGCGCCGGGGCTACGTCCGGCAGAACCCCGACACCAGCCGCTACTACGCGGGGGCGAAGATCTCCACCCTCGCAGACGGCCGCAGCCGGTACAACGAGCTCCGGACGATTGCCCGCCCGCTGCTCCAGGCGCTCGTCGAGGCCACGCGCGAGACCGCCAACCTGAGCGTTCTCGACGACACCATGGCCGTGTACATCGAGACCGCGGCGAGCCCCCAGGTGGTCCGCCTCTTCACCGTCGTCGGCAACCGGGTGCCCCTGCACGCGACCGGCGCGGGGAAGGCGCTCCTGGCGTCGCTCCCCCAAGCGCGCCGCGACGTGTTGCTCGACCGCACCGAGCTCAAGCCGCTGACCGCGAAGACCCTTGTCGACCGCGCCTCGCTCGCGCGGGCGCTCGACGAGACCCGCGAGCGCGGCTATGCCCTCGACGACGAGGAGTACGACGAGGGCGTGCGCTGCGTCGCGGTCGCAGTCGGGCCGATCGGCGCGCCGATCGCGGCACTCTCGATCTCCGGGCCGGCGAGCCGCCTCTCGAAGCAGCGCTGTGTGGAGTTCGTGCCGCAGATGCGGCGCGCCGCCGGCGAGCTGTCCGACGCGCTGCGCTCACGCGACAGCTTGACGCAGTGACCGCGGCCCCGGCCATCGTTCGCGCCGGATTGCGCGGTCCGGAGCTGGCCGCAGGGCTTCGCGACCTCCTCGGCCCCGCCAAGGTCCTCTGGGCGCGGGAGGACCTCCTGCTGTATGAGTACGACGGCGCCATCGACATCGCGACGCCGGATGCCGTGGTGCTGCCCAGCGAGACCGCCGACGTCGCGAAGGTCGCCCGGTTCTGCGCCGAGCACGGCGTGCCGCTCGTTCCGCGCGGCGCCGGCACCGGCCTCTCAGGCGGCGCGATCCCGGTCGAAGGCGGCGTCGTCCTCTCGTTCGCACGGATGGCCCGGATCCTCGAGATCGACGTCCCGAACCTCCGCGCGGTCGTGCAACCTGGACTCGTGAACCTGCACCTCTCGACCGCCGCCGCGCCGTACGGCCTGTACTTCGTGCCCGACCCGTCGAGCCAGAAGGCCTGCACCCTGGGCGGCAACGTCGCTGAGAACTCCGGCGGCCCGCACACCCTCGCGTACGGGGTCACGACCAACCACGTCACCGGCCTCGAGGTCGTTCTCAGCGATGGCACCGTCGTGCGGCTCGGCGGGAAGGCGATCGACTACGAGGGCTACGACCTCGTCGGCACGTTCGTCGGCTCCGAGGGCACGCTCGGCATCGTCACGGAGATCACGGTGAAGCTCACACCGCTGCCCGAGGACAAGCGCACCCTCATGGCGGCGTTCCCGACGATGGACGACGCATCGAACACCGTGTCCGCGATCATCGGTGCGGGCATCGTGCCGAGCGCGATCGAGATGATGGATCAGCTCTCGACGCAGGCCGTCGAGGCCTCGGTCTCCGCCGGCTATCCGCTCGACGCGGGCGGCATCCTCCTCGTCGAGGTCGACGGCGTGCGTGATGGGCTCGACGATCTCCTCGAGCGCATCGAGGCGATCTGCCGCGCGTCACACGCGCAAGAGCTACGCGTTGCGAAGACCGCGCTCGAGCGCGACAAGCTCTGGGCCGGGCGCAAGGGCGCGTTCGCCGCGATGGGCCGGCTCGCGTCCGACTACTACGTGCAGGACGGTGTGATCCCGCGCACGAAGCTGCCGGAGGTCCTCCGTCACGTGATCGACGTCGGTGAGCGCTACGGCCTCCGCATCGCCAACGTGTTCCACGCGGGCGACGGGAACCTGCACCCGTTGATCATGTTCGATGGATCGAAGGGCCCTTCCGAGGTCGAGCGGGTCAAGGAGGCGGGCCGCGAGATCCTCGAGAAGTGCCTCGCGGTCGGCGGCTCCATCACGGGCGAGCACGGTGTCGGCATGGAGAAGAACTGCTACATGCCGCTCCAGTACTCGCCCGTCGACATGGCCACGATGCTGCGCGTCAAGGACGCCTTCGATCCGCTCCATCTCTCGAATCCAGGCAAGATCTTCCCCACCCCAGGCAAGTGCAAGGAGTTCTCGCTCAATGCCGCGCGCTGAGCGCCCGGCGAGCGCCGAGGACTGCGCCGCGATCCTGCGCCGTTGCGCCGACGCGGGCGAGACCGTTGGGGTGCGCGGCGGTGGCACGAAGCAGGGCGCCGGCACAGGGCGACCGACCGATGTCGGCCTCGAGACCGCAGGGCTCGCGGGCATCATCGACCACGTGCCCGAGGACCTCACCGTGACGGTCGGCGCGGGCACGCGCATGGACGCGCTGCGCGACGCGCTCGCGGCCCACGGACAGTTCCTGCCCCTCGACCCCCCGCACGTCGGGCGCGGCGCGACGGTCGGCGGCGTGATCGCGGCCAACAGCAACGGGTTCGGGCGCTACCGCTACGGCGGGGTACGCGATCTGCTGCTCGGCCTTCGTGCCGCGCTTCCCGACGGGACCGTGGCCCGCGCCGGGGGCCGCGTCGTCAAGAACGTCGCGGGGTACGACCTCAACAAGCTCTACACGGGCTCGATGGGAACGCTCGGCGTGATCACCGAGGCGACGTTCAAGATCCTCCCCGTCCCACCGGTCACGGGCGGTGCCCGCGCGGCGTTCGCGCACGGCGCAGACGCATTCGCAGCCGCCGACGCGCTTGTGCGGACGTCGCTCCGGCCGATCGCGCTCGTCGTGGAGCGATCGGCGGACCGTCGGTGGATCCTCACCGTTGCGGCGGCCGGCGAGAGCGCACCAGTCGAGCGCGCGATCGCGGAGACCGCGCGCGCCGCGGCGGCGCACGGGGGCACCGCCGTACCCCTCGCGGACCTCGAGGCGACGCTGGCGTCGCTGCGTGAGGTCGCCGATGCGGCGGAGGACGGCGTCGTCATCCGGGTATCGCTCCCGCTGTCCGCGCAGGCCGCGTTCGCGGACGCCGCGACGACGGCTGATCACTCGTCACGGCTCGTCGCCGACGCCGCGACCGGCAACATCCGGGTCCACCTGCGTGGTGACGACGCCAGCGTGCGCGCCGCGGCCGACACCCTCCTGGTCAACGCGCGCGTGCTCGGCGGCAGCGGCCGGATGGTGCGCGCGTTCGGGGATCTCGCGGGATCCGCGGGCGCTGACGGCCCCGAGGCCTCGGGCGCCTTCCTCATGCGACGGCTGAAGCAGGCCTTCGATCCGCGCGGCATCCTCGAGCCGGCTCGCACGGTCGCCGGATGAGCATCGACGACCAGTCCGTCATGCGCCACGTCTCCTTCCCCAACGCCGACGCGCCGCCGCAGGAGCTCATCTCCCGCTGCGTGCACTGCGGGCTGTGCCTGCCCACCTGCCCGACCTTCGCGGAGCTCGGCGTGGAGATGGACTCGCCCCGCGGCCGCATCCGGCTCATGAAGAACGTCTGGGACGGTCGTCTGGACGCGGACAGCACGGCCTTCGCGGACCACATGGCGAAGTGCCTCGACTGTCGCGCGTGCGAGACCGCGTGCCCCTCGGGGGTCTCGTTCGGGAAGCTGATGGAGGGTGCGCGCTCGCAGGTCGTCGCGGCCCGCAGGCCGAGCGTCGCGGAGTCGGTGCTTCGCCGCGTCGTGTTCCGCGGGCTCATCACCTCCCCCGTGAGGCTCGCCTTGTTCGCTCGGTTCGGCTACATCTCCAAGCGCCTCGGCGCCCGGACGGTGCTTGGTCTCATCGGGCTCGGCCGGCTCGCCGAGCTCCTCGACCTCGTTCCCGATCGCGCCCCGTCATCGCAGGCGCTCCCGCCGCGCTACGCCGCGGCGGGCGCGAAGCGCGGAACCGTCGCGCTCTTCACCGGGTGCGTCATGCGAGCCGCCTTCGCCGGCACGAACGCCGCCACCGCGCGCGTCCTCGCGCGCAACGGCATCGAGGTGCTCGTCCCGGAGACGCAGACCTGCTGCGGCGCCCTTCACGCCCACGCGGGTGAGCGGGGCGACGCGCGCGCGCTCGCGAAGCGGAACATCGAGGCGCTCGAGGGTCTCGCGGTCGACGCGTTCATCGTGAACGCGGCCGGCTGCGGCGCGAACCTCAAGGAGTACGGGTGGCTCTTGAAGGACGACGGTGCGTGGGCGGCGCGCGGCGAGGCGTTCGCGCACCGGGTGAAGGACGCGAGCGAGTACCTGGCCGCGGTCGGTCTCGCCGCCGCGCCTAGCGAGCTGCGCGCGACGGTGGCATACGACGACCCCTGCCACCTGATCCACGGGCAGAAGATCGCGGCGCAGCCGCGGACGCTCCTGGCGGCGATCCCGGGGCTCACCCTGGTGCCGCTCGCCGAGGCCGACTGGTGCTGCGGCAGCGCGGGGACGTACAACGTGACGCAGCCGGACCTTGCGCGCCGGCTCGGCCACCGCAAGGCCATGCACATCACGACGAGCGGCGCCGAGCTTGTCGTGACCTCGAACCCGGGCTGCCAGATGCAGATCGAGGCCGCGCTGCGCCGCGAAGGCTCGCGCATCCCCGTCGTGCACCTCATGGATCTGCTCGACCGCGCGTATGTCTGAGCCTGCCGTCCCCAACGGGCGCCTGACATCCGTCGGCGTCATGGCGCTCGCGCATCTCACGAACGACTCCTACGCGTACATGCTCCCGGCGTTGTTGCCACTGCTGCTCGGCAAGCTCGAGATCGGCCTCGGGCTCGCCGGCCTGCTCGTGACCCTCTATCAGGCCTCGTCGTCATTCACCCAGCCGCTCTTCGGGCACATGTCGGACGGTGGCGGTCGCACCCGCTGGATGGCCTGGACCGGGGTCGCGCTCTCCGGACTCGCGGCGGCGACCCTCGGGCTCGCGCCGAACATCGCGGTCGTCGCCGTCGCGCTGCTGGCCGGCGGCCTCGGGACGGCGCTGTACCACCCGGTGAGCGCGGCACTCGTCGCGGGCTCGGTGCCACAGCGGTCGCGCGGACGCTGGATGAGCGTCTACATCAGCGCCGGCAACTTCGGGCTGCCGATCGGCCCGTTCTTCATCGGCGTGATCATCGCGACGATCGGCCTCGGCGGGAGCTGGCTCGTCGCGATCCCGGCGCTCATTCTGTCGATCCTCGTCCTGCGTTTCGGCCCCACGCTGCCCACGCGGACCGCCGCGCCTCTCTCGCTCCGCGCGGTCCTGTCCGGCAACCGCCGCATGCTGACGGGGCTCGTGTCCGTGTCGGCCACGCGCGCGTGGGCGTCGGCCCTCGTGAGCACATTCCTGCCGCTCTACGCGGTGAGCCTCGGTGCGTCCATCGTCGACGCGTCCCAGCTCCTCACGCTGTTCCTCCTCTCGGGAGCGGTCGGCGGCCTCATCGGCGGCTGGCTCGCAGACCGGCTCGGCCGCGATCGCGTGATCATCACGAGCCTGCTCACGGCGGCGCCGTTCTGCTGGCTCCTCGCGGCCCAGGCGTCGGTCGGTCCGGCGTTCGTGCTCGCCGCGGCGGTGAGCGGCACGCTGCTCAACGGCTCGTTCGTGGTGCTCGCCGTCCGTGGCCAGGAGAGCATGCCTGGCAGCCTCGGCATGGTGAGCGGGCTGATGCTGGGGCTGTCGATCGGCCTCGGTGGACTCGCCGTCGCGCCGATGGGTCTCGTCGCCGAGCGCGCGGGGATGCCGCCGGTATTCCTCATCGCGGGGGGTCTCGCGATCGTCTGCGCGCTCTTCATGCGCTCGGTGCCGCGGACGCCCGTGGCTGCACCTCTGCACGTGGCGGTCGCCGCGGGATAGAGTCTCGCCCGATGGACCTCGGCCAGCTGGCGTCCGCGGCACTGCCCTCGTTCGTCGCGAGCGCCGTGGAGTTCGTCGAGGCGACCACGATCGTCCTTGCGGTCGGCGTCACGCGTGGCTGGAAGGCGCCCCTCTACGGCACGATCGCCGCGGCCGTCACGCTCGCCGTGATCATCGCGCTCCTGGGTGTGACCATCGTCACCGTCGTCCCCGCACACTTCCTGAAGGCGTTCGTCGGCGCGCTCCTCCTGCTCTTCGGCCTGCGCTGGCTGCGGAAGGCGATCCTCCGGTTCGCCGGGATCGTCGCCCTGCACGACGAAGAGCGGATCTACCTCAAGGAGGTCGCGGAGCTCCGCGCCCAGGGCCTGTCGCGGGCCGGCTTCGACCGCATCGGCTTCCTCGTCGCGTATAAGGCTGTGCTGCTCGAGGGCACCGAGGTGGCGTTCATCGTCATCGCGTTCGGTGCCGGTGGCCCCGTGGCGCTGAACCATGCGGTCGTCGGCGCGATCGCGGCAGGTATCTTCACCGTCGCGCTCGGTGTCGCGCTCCGCAAGCCGCTCACGATGGTCCCGGAGAACTGGATGAAATTCGGGGTCGGCGCCATCCTGTCCGCCTTCGGCGTGTTCTGGTTCGCCGAGGGACTCGGAACGCAGTGGCCCGGGGACGCGCTGTCCCTGCCGGTCCTGCTCGGCATCTTCCTCGCCGTCAGCTGGGTCGCCGTCCAGATGCTCCGCTCGATGCTGCCCGAGGGGGCCGAGGTCGCGGCGACGCATGTCTAGCCTGACGGGCGTCATTGCGGCGATCTGGGGCCTCCTGGTCGAGGACGGCTCCCTCGCGGTCGGGATCATCGTCGCGCTCGCGCTCACCTGGGTCGCCGCGGCGCTGCTGCCCGATCCGGCGCGCGATCAGATCGGGTGGCTGCTCATCGCGATGCTGGTCGTGCTGGTGCTCGTCAATCTGCGCACCGCCGCTGCCCGCGCGCGCCAGCACGTCCCGACGCCCCCCAGCTAGACCGCGGCTACGCGGTCGGCTGCCCGCTCCGTCCGGCGCGCGCTCCCTCGGGGCTGCCCTCGCCCTCCTGGGCGCGGGTCGCGTTCCGGATCGAGTCGATCTCCCGCGGCGGGCGATCCTCGATCCCGATCTTCGAGCGGTCCGCGTCGAGCGCACGGATGATCTCGTCGAGCTTCACCTGGGTCGCGACGTTGTCGCGGTAGCTCTCGTGCTCCACGAGGACCACGAGGAGGAAGGTCGCGAGCGTCAGGAAAAAGCCGAGCTCGAGCTTCTGCGGCGGCAGCCCGATCGACGGCCCGAGCACGAAGTACCCCGCGATGACGGCGAGCGCCGCGAGGATCGCCCACGGGCTCGCGAGGGCCGCGGTGACGGCCTTGGCGAACCCCCCGAATGCTTTCCCCACGAGCGGATCTGTTGCACGTTCCGCGCCGAACGCCCAGGCAGGCGTCAAGGCTGGATCAGGGCGTTAAGAAGAGCTGCGTGAACATCCGGCCGTACGAGCCCGCGGACACGACCCCGATCGCGACCCGCGTGAACTCCGGCCGGAGGATGTTCTCGCGATGACCCTCGCTCTCCATCAGGCCGCGGTGCGCGATCGCGACCGAGTGCGCGTAGGCGAGGTTCTCGCCGGCACGCGTGTACGAGATCTTCGCGCCCTGGAGGCGATCGAACGGCGAGCCGAGGACCGGCGACTGGTGACCGAAGTACTTGAGCCGGAACATCTCCTCGGAATGCTGGCGGGCCACCGGCAGCGCACGCGGGTCGAGCTCGAGGGCCGGGAGGCCGCGCGTCGTCCGCTCCAGGTTCAGCACGCGCAGCATCTCCGCTTCCGCGTCGGGGTCGGGCGTGAGCACGAGATCGTTGGGTAGCTCGAGCGTCTGGCTCTGGTCGGCGCCGAGGCGCGTGACGAACAGCGGCGCGCTGTCGTCAGGGGTGCCACCGAGCGCACCGAGCGCGGGCTGCACCGCCGCGACCTGCGCGATGAGCGCCTGGGCGAGACGCGAGCCGTCGATCGCGGTCCGGACCTCACCGCCGAGCGGGAGGACGAGCGCCGCCGCCAGCGCGACCGCGCTGATCACGAGCGTCCGCAGCACCGACGGCAGCACGCCGAACGCGCGATCCACCAGGCCGAGGGCACGATCGCGATGGAGCCGGTCGACGAACGGAAAGACCATGAGGCTGCCGACGACGGTGAAGCCGACCTCGATGAGGAGCAGCACCGCCACGAATGCGATCGTCCGGGCCGACGGTGCCGCGAGGCCGGTGCGCGCGAGGAACGATCCGAGGGGCGCCTGCAGGATGAGGGACACCGGGATCGCCACGATCCAGGTGATGAGCCCGAAGAGGGTCTTCACGAAGCCGGCACGGATCCCTGCCACGATCGCGAGGACGACGGCCGCCCCGATGAGGAGATCGACGGCGTTCACTGGCGCGGGCTCAGGCGATGCCGCGCAGCTCGCCGGTCGTCAGGATCTCCCGCAGGTAGCGGCCGGTGAACGACCGCTTCACCTTCGCGACCTCTTCAGGCGTGCCCTCGGCGATGACCTCGCCGCCGGCCCTGCCGCCCTCGGGGCCGAGGTCGATGACGTGATCCGCCGTCTTCACCACGTCGAGATTGTGCTCGATGACGACAACGGTATTGCCCGAGTCCACGAGGCGATGGAGCACCTCGAGCAGCTTCTCGACGTCGGCGAAGTGCAGTCCGGTCGTCGGCTCGTCGAGGATGTACAGGGTGCGGCCGGTCGCGCGTTTCGAGAGCTCCGTGGCGAGCTTCACGCGCTGCGCCTCGCCGCCGGACAGCGTCGTCGCCGGCTGCCCCAGGTGGATGTACCCGAGGCCCACGTCGTTCAGCGTCCGCAGCTTCGACTCGACCGCCGGGACGTTCGCGAAGAACGCGAGCGCCTCTTCGACGGTCATGTCGAGCACGTCACTGATGCTCTTTCCCTTGTAGTGGATCTCCAGCGCCTCGCGGTTGTACCGCTTACCGACGCAGACCTCGCACGGCACGTACACGTCCGGAAGGAACTGCATCTCGATCTTGATGATCCCGTCACCGGCACAGGCCTCGCAGCGGCCGCCCTTCACGTTGAATGAGAAGCGCCCGGCGGTATACCCGCGGAGCCGGGCCTCGGGGATCGCCGCGTAGAGGTCGCGGATCGGGGTGAACAGACCTGTGTACGTGGCCGGATTCGACCGCGGCGTCCGCCCGATCGGCGACTGGTCGATGTCGATGACCTTGTCGATGTGCGCGATGCCCTCGACAGTGCGATGGGCGCCCGGCCGGTCCTTCGCTTTGGTGAGCGCCTGGGCCAGGCGGCGGAAGAGGATGTCGTTCACGAGCGTGCTCTTCCCCGAACCGGAGACACCGGTGACGGAGATGAACACGCCCAGTGGGAAGCGCACGTCGATGTCCTTCAGGTTGTTCTGCGTCGCGCCGCGAACGGTGATCGCCTCGCGCTTCGGCGTCCGCCGGTGCGCCGGGATCGGGATGCGACGCCGGCCCGAGAGGTACGCCCCGGTGACCGAACGCTGCGAGCGGAGGATCGTCTCGATCGGCCCCTCGGCGATGATCTCGCCGCCGTGCTCGCCGGCGCCTGGCCCGACGTCGATGACCCAGTCGGCCGTGCGGATCGTCTCCTCGTCGTGTTCCACGACGAGAACGGTGTTGCCGATGTCACGCATGCCGATCAGCGTCCGGATGAGCCGCGCATTGTCGCGCTGGTGGAGGCCGATGGACGGCTCGTCGAGGATGTAGAGGACGCCCATGAGCCCGGAGCCGATCTGCGTGGCCAAGCGGATGCGCTGGGCCTCGCCACCCGAGAGCGTCGTCGCTGCGCGGTCGATGGTGAGGTAGTCGAGCCCAACGTCCTTGAGGAAGCCGAGCCGCTGGCGGATCTCCTTGAGGACCTGCTTCGCGATCGTCCGCTGGCGCGTGCCGAGCGGTCCACCCTTCACCTTGTCCAGCAGGTTCGACCACTCCACGGCCTCGAGCACCGACATCCGCGAGACGTCGACGACGTTCTTGTCCCCGATCTTCACGGCGAGCACCTCGGGCTTGAGGCGCGCTCCGCCGCACACCGGGCATGGACGCTCACTCATGTAGCGCTCGAGGTCGATGCGGGTGAAGTCCGAGGTCGTCTCCCTGTGGGAGCGTTCGACCCAGCCGACGACCCCTTCGAAGTCGACCTCGTAGCTGCGCTTGTTCCCGCTGCGGTTCTCGTACGAGAGCTTGAGCGGAGCGTCCACGCCACGGAGGATCGCGTCGATCGCCTTCTTCGGCAGGTCCTTGATCGGCGTATCGAGCGAGAACCCGACCTTGCGCGCGAGCGCGACGAGGATAGCCATCCGGTACTGCGCGGTGCTCTTCTCACGCTGCCACGGGAGGACCGCGCCCTCGCGAACCGAGAGGTCCGGGTTCGCGAGGATGAGGTCCGGGTCCGGCTCGAGACGCGTGCCGATGCCCGTACATGCGGGACAGGCGCCGTGCGGCGAGTTGAACGAGAACGTGCGTGGCTCGATCTCGCCGATGGAGAAGTCGCCCTCCGGACACGCCAGGCGCTCGGAGAACAGACGCTGGGGCAGCTTGCCGTCCGCGTCCACCACGAGCGCGAGCCCCTCACCGAGGCGGAGCGCCGTCTCGACAGAGTCCGTAAGCCGCGAGCGGTCGGCCTCGGCGTCGCTGCCGTGGTGCACGACGAACCGGTCGACGACGACCTCGATCGAGTGCTTCTTCATCTTGTCGAGGACGATGTCCTCGGACAGGTCGCGGACGGCGCCGTCGACGCGGACGCGGGCAAAACCGCCGCGCCGGGCGGTGACGAGGAGCTGCTGGTGCTCGCCCTTCCGGTCGCGGACGAGCGGGCCGAGGATGAGCAGCCGCGAGCCCTCCGGGTACGTCTGGATCTGATCGACGATCTCCTGGACGTGCTGCGCGACGATGGGGATCCCATGGGTGGGGCAATGCGGCACGCCGACGCGCGCGAACAGCAGCCGGAGGTGGTCGTAGATCTCGGTGACCGTGCCGACCGTCGACCGCGGGTTACGGGAGGCGCCCCTCTGATCGATCGAGACCGCCGGCGACAGACCCTCGATGAAGTCGACGTCCGGCTTCTCCATCTGCCCGAGGAACTGCCGGGCGTACGCCGAGAGCGATTCGACGTAGCGCCGCTGTCCCTCCGCGTAGATCGTGTCGAACGCGAGCGACGACTTGCCCGAGCCAGAGAGCCCGGTGATGACCACCATCTTGTCGCGCGGGATCTTGATGTCGACGTTCTTGAGGTTGTGCTCCCGCGCGCCCTTGACGTGGATGTGATCGAGCGGCATCTAGGTGAAGTTCCTGGTGGTTTCTGAAACATCGCGGCTAGCGTGCCGCGCATGGATGAGATCTTCGCCCCCAGCCGCAACAAGACCCACGATCCGGACCGCCGCTGGCTGCGGCACACGTA